>JAFCZJ010000054.1 GCA_019314375.1 Deltaproteobacteria bacterium
GGCATTGCTTTGTACGAACGCGAAGACGGAGATTTTGTGCGTTTTGTCTCCTGGGCCTGGAAAGTCCATATCGACACCCAGCCTCTCCGGCAGATTCAAAGGAACTCGTTGAAGAATTACCTCAAAAAAACGGATGATTCATGACCCCACTTGAAAAAGATATTCTGCTGAGGAAATCCAATCGCATTAGACAAAACCTGGCTGCGCTTCAAGAGATCGCGGAAAAAGGAATCGATTCTTACCGACGGAATTTTTTGCATAAAAAAGCCGCCGAGAGGCTTTTACAAGAAATAGTTGAAGCGGCTATCGACATCAACCTGCACGTCCTGGCCAGCGAGCATTCCAAACAACCGGAAGACTACTATGAGTCCTTTATCCTGATGGGAGAAATGGGCATGTTGCCAGAGGAATTGGCCAAGCGCCTGGCTCCCGCGGCGGGTCTGCGAAACCGCCTGGTTCACCAATACGACGACCTGGACGACGCAATCGTCTTCGACAGCATCAACGAATCATTAATTGTCATGCCCAAGTTTCTTGAAGCCATCGCCAAGGTTTGACCGTTAAGGGGGGCACGTCAGTGTGACGGTCGGATAAGGCCGCTAGTCACCGAAATGTTTACTGCATATTTCAGTCTCGTCAGCTACTGATGCATCGAAGAGATCTTCCATGACCTGAAGGCAGTCGTCACAATTGTTCGCTTCGGTCCAAGGCGCTTCCGCGCATTGGATGTCCTCTGGTGACACGTCCGGCACCTGCTCGATCAGCTCGGGTTTAACCTCATTGCAGAGCCTTGTACAATTCCCATCTTCGCCGCAGGAGGAGAGAAAAAACGCCATAATCGGTAGGACCAGCATCCAGGTTTTCGAGAGGTTCAATACGGCTTCCTCATGATAAGCGTTCTTTGGGATTCTTGATTAGTAGCTTGTTCAGATTTTGTCAGCAAGCATTTTTCCACATTCATGGCACATTCATGGTGCCACATTCATGGTGCCCACATTCATGGTGCCAGGTGACTAGTGGGCGGACTAGTGGGCGGCCGTGCCTTGACAGGTAAAAATCGGATCGGTTAGTTTGTTAGTGTCATCAGAACAATTGGGCGTGTTGGGATTTTTTCGCTTGGGAGGGATGGGACATGAAGAAGCATGATGGCTTGACCGCGATTCTTTTCAGTCTGACTTTGTCGATTTCAGTATTGGGTGGCTGCTCTTCTTCGGAATCCTTGTGCGGCAACGGACAGGTCGATCCGGGGGAGCAGTGCGACGGGAGCCAGCTCGGCGGGCACAGCTGCTTGTCGCTGGGATTAGGGGAAGGGGTGCTTGCCTGCAATGGCAATTGCCAACTGGATCGCGGCGTCTGCGAGGGACTGCAGCCGACGTCGGCGGATGTGCTGCGGGCCTGCGTCTTTCTCAACCTCTGTGCCACCGATATTCTGGCCGGGGTTTCCATCACGGACTGCGTCGAGTCCGTCAACCTGCACATTCAGTCTTTCCTGGGAGTAGGGGACGGGCTGTCCACCATAGACCAGGCCGGTGCCCCCATCTGGGCCTGTCAGCTGGCCGCTGAAAACTGCGAGCAGTGGCGCGCTTGCACGCAGGCATCCGAGGCCGAAGTGGCCCTCTGTGAGGAGGGGGATGCAACAAAAATTTGCAACGAGGGACGGGCCATCCGCTGCGGGGAGGAAAACTATCTTTGGCAGGCCACCGACTGCGCGGCCGCCGGCCTGGAATGCGTGGGGGAGGGCGGACTCAGCGAATGCAGCCCGGGCGCTTGCGACGACTTGCGCTTCGAGTCTTTCTGCCAGGGCGACGCCATGATTATCTGCCTTAACGGCTCGCTGCTTGCGGCCAGCTGCCATCCAAACGAGGGCATGACCTGCGCCTATGATGATGGCGCGGTCGACTGCGTTGGAAGTGGGGGCGCTTGCGGGGCCGATCACCAGGACCGCTGCGAGGACTCAGTGGTGGTGCGTTGTGTATCCGGGCGTCTGGCGGAATTCGACTGCCGGGACATCCATCCCCAGGCCGCCTGCAGGCTCTTCGAAGGGCGAACCGTCTGCTGGTCCGAAATCGTGGACTGCGATCCGCATGACTACCAGGACAGCTGCTCGGATGGGCGGATCACATACTGCGACATGGGCTGTGAGGCCCAACTGGATTGCGCGGACTACGGTGGCTCCGCTTGTACGGTGGGGGGTGTGTTTTCCATCTCCCGCTGCTTGCCGTAGAACGGGTGGCCCCCAACTATTCCCCTGGCACCCAGGAAACAACTGGGCAATTTGCTCATTTTGAGCTTACTCCTCAGGTTCCTTCGTCATTAGGCGAACGATCTTGCCGGTTTTTTTTACATAGATCGCCGAGGCCCGCCCCTTGATCGCCTTGGTCGAAATCGGGCCCCAGTGGCGACTGTCCATCGAATTGTCTCGGTTGTCCCCAAGCACATAGACCTGGCCCTCGGCCAACTTCACAGGCGGCATATCCGCACCGACGCAAAGCCCCTCGATGCACTTGGCTTGAATCAGCTCGCAGGCCCGATCCTCGTTACACTTGGTCTGCATAATCGACCAGTGCTGGTCACCGAAGCGCTCTTCGAATCGTTGGAATGCCATTCGGCCCATGGACTCGCCATTAGTGCCCTGGCTGTCGAAGGAAATCGGGCCCAGGTCTTTTGTGCGAAGTGCTTTCCCATCGACCAAGAGTCGTCCCCTGGAAAACGCCACCGTACTCGGTCCAACCGCCACAATGCGTTTCAAATAAGTTGTGCTTGCATCGGTGGGAGACGGAAATACAACCAGGGCGCCAAGTTTTGCAATCTTCGCGGGCGGACCTTTGAAAGTCACCAGCTTGTCCCCGGGCTCGATGCTTGGACGCATGGAGACGGAGGGGAACACAAAGGTCTCCATGCCCAGCCGCTTGGTCGTTTTATCTATGGCATCTAAGGCATCGCATGCATTGAAAACCAGAACAAAAAAGATCAAAGTCAATATCTCGAGATCGTGACGATGCGTGAGCAACATTCACCTCCTCCGGCCTTTGGCTGCATTGGCTGTAGACCATAACACTGCGCGGTCAAGCCGCGGGGCATAAAATGGAGCATGGAGGGCTCCAAGAATACCTGGATGTCCAGATTAATAGCAGTATTTGCAGTAATT
Organism: Deltaproteobacteria bacterium; assembly: GCA_019314375.1. Taxonomy (GTDB): domain Bacteria; phylum Myxococcota; class B64-G9; order B64-G9; family B64-G9; genus JAFCZJ01. The sequence goes on from JAFCZJ010000054.1 coordinate 3,149, forward strand.
GGTACCGTAAACGCAGCTGCAGGGGCAGTCGTACCCGAATATAAACTTTTCAGAGCCATCACTGCACTCTCTAACCCTCCAAAGAGCGCCACTTCTGCACCTTATCGTCCCCGTCGAATGGCACTCGACCTTTTCATCATCATCATCCCTTTTCTCTTCCGCATCGCAGTCGGCGCAGTCCTTGGAACCCTTGGCGCAGCCACATTCGCAATCTTGTAGGTACTCCAGGTTGTCGATCCACTCCTGTGCGTCCGCTTGAGTTTCGGCCGCCAGGGCATCGTAGAGCGGGTCGCCTTCGCCGTGGTAGATGTACAATTTGTTGTCCACCAGACAGATTAGGTTATCTTCGTCGACGCCACAGCCGCTAGCCAGAACGGCGATAGCCGCTACGGTCGCCAGTATCAGTTTCGAGTTGAGCATGATTTTCTCCTCTTTTGGGTTTATGTAAGCGTTCATGTCCACGTTCAGCGAGTTGTCCTTGTTGACTAACGCCGCGTCGATTTGGACCCAGATGTTCCTGCCATTTTTACGTCCTCCCTTGATGGGTGGTTAGAAGTTGCACGGGGACATATCCAAGAAGCGAGCCAAAGGGCCGGATTCTAGAAATTCAATGGCTTACAAGGATGGCAGGTGGCCGGAATTCAGTCAGTGGTAGCCGGAATCCGGCCACTTTGGGGCTTTGGGGATGGTATTCACGTCTGCGTGGAGAAAATTCCGCCTGCCCCCATTCTGGGTGCTGCCCCCATTCTGGGTGCCAGGTGACTAGTGTGGAATCGGGGTGCCAGGTGAATCGTGGAGGAAGGCCGCATTGACCTTGGATTCGATTCTTGGCAGAGTTAGATCCCATGAGAAGTACGAGCCGAGTAGCCTTTTCTGTTTTGATCCTCCTGGCCTTCCTGGCCGGCGCGGGGTGTTCGAACCGGGACTATCCCTGCGGCAACGGTTTGCTGGAGTCCTTTGAGGCCTGTGAAGGTGATTTCCTTCGGAACGAGACTTGCCTGAGCCTTGGTTACAACTCAGGCCAGCTCGCCTGCCGCGATAACTGCACCCTGGATACGAGTGGGTGCAGCCAGATCAAGCTTTGCGAACCGGCCTGCGACCTGACCCTTTGCGAAACCTGTATCAATGGCACCTGTACCTCGTACTGTCGGGCCGGCGAGGTTTGCGAGGCCGGCACCTGTGAGGTCGATGGGATCCCGCTGCGGTTATTCTTCACCGCGGATGAACACGGCTGGTTGTTCAGCGGATGGTCCGATGACGGCAATGTGTTTTACGGGGGCGCGGCGGAGTTGATGACCCTGATGCGTGAGCGGGGATACGATCCGAACGAGAACAACAGCCTGCTGCTGTCCGACGGTGACATGTGGACCGGGCCGGCCATCTCTACCTGGTACAAAGGTGAGTCGGTGGTGGAAGTGATGAACGCCATGGGCTACAGCGCCGCCGCCATCGGCAACCACGAGTTCGACTTCGGCCAGGACGTCTTGTTGCAACGCAGTCAAGAGGCGGACTTCCCCTTCCTGGCCGCCAACCTGCGGGACGAAGTGAGCGGTGATCCACCGGCCTACGCCCGAAACTACATCGTCGAGGAGGTCAATGGGGTGCAGGTCGGGATCATCGGACTGACCCTCGACGGCCTGCCCTATCTGGTCTGCTCGGACAATCTGGAGGGCTTGGTGGAGACCGGCTACGAGCAAGCCTTGCGAGAGACGGTCCCGCTGGCCCGCGCCGATGGCGCCCAGGTGGTGATCGTCATCAGTCACATCTGTCCCGATGACCTGATGGAGCTGACCCGGCTGGCGGCCGAGTTGGACATCGACCTGATGACCGCCGGCCATTGTCACTCGACCTTCGTGGATGAGCGCTACGGGGTGCTGGTCGTCTCCCCGGGCGCCTCCATGGTGAAGTTCGCCCAGGTGGATATGATCGTCAACCCGGTGACTTTCAAGGTGGTCTCCAAAGAAGCCGAGGTCGTCGAAAACTATTACTACGCGCCCGATCCGGTGGTCCCCGATCCGGACCCGGCCATCCAGTCCATCGTTGACTTTTGGCTCGAGCAAGTCGAACAGGACCTGGGCGAGGTGATTGGCTATACCCAGACCGGCATCGACGGCTGGGCCATGTACAACATGACCGTCGATTCCTTCCTCATGGCCTTGCCCGAAGCCGATCTGGCCGTGGTCAATACGACCGGCTTCCGTTCCAGCTACTCGCCGGGCGACATCACCATCGCCCACACGGTATCGGTTCAGCCCTTCGAGAACTACCTGGTTGTTTTGGAGTTGACCGGCGCACAGATCGTCCGGGCCTTCGAATACTTCTATTGGCCCCAGGCCCTCGCCGGCGCGTTGGTGGACAAGTCCGGGGCCCGAACCATCGTCTCGATAAACGGCGGGCCCATCAACCCGGCAAGCACCTACCGGCTGGTCACCATAGATTACCTTCTCTGCCAGCCCGACTACTTCCCCTTTGATGTCCCGCCCGAGAGCGTGACCTTCACCGATCTGCACTGGCGCCAGACTACCGAGGACTGGATTCGCGCCCAGGAATCAGCGGGCGATGATCCCCTCGAGGATTTCCTGGACCCCACCCCGCGCTGGGTTGACTGAGGGCAGCCAGGACTAAGTCCAAAGAACGTATGGAAATTGTAATTAGCTGTTGCATATATACAACAGAACGTGTATATTTGTGACATCTGGCGCTTTAGCGGAAGACCAGAATACGGCGGCAGAGGAAAGGAATGAACCATGGAGAACCAGAAGAAACATTTAGCGAGACGATCCTGGATGGTGGTGAATTACCTGGCCTTGCTCCTCATGAATTTGCTTTTCTACGTGGTCCACCACCTGCGCGATGTGAGCCACCTGGTGGACTTCTTCGGCCTTTTCGCTCTCCTGGTCGTGGGGCTCACTTTTATCCGGGTGCACAAGAGGACGGGACTGTGGAAGCTGACTCACAGCTCGGTGGACGCCTTGGACGAACGGGAGGTGCAGCTCACCCACATGGCGCTGAGCCGATCCTATGCCTGGTTTACGGTGATCTGCCTGGCCATCGTGCTGCTCCACGCCGTGCTGGCCCGAATGATCCCGGGCGTGGATCTCAGCATCACCGTGCCCCTGTCGGCTAGCTTGATTTACCTGGCCCATACCCTGCCGGCTTCCGTCCTGGCCTGGACGCAAGCCGAGGTGCCAGGGGAGCAGAAAGAAGGGGCTGGTGAGCAGGCATGAAGGGCCGAAAGATCTACAACCGGATCGTCTTACTGCGCCACGAGGCGGGCCTCTCCAGGAAAGAGCTGGCTGCCATCGTCGGCGTGAACTTTCAGACGGTGGGTTATCTGGAGCGGGAGGAATACAGTCCCAGCCTGGACCTGGCCTTTCGTTTCAGTGAGCACTTCGGCCTGCCCGTGGAGATGATCTTCTCTTCGGCTCCCATGAAACCCCTGAGCCAGGAGTTGATGGAGCAGCGGAGACGGTAGAGCGGCAAATCAGCCGCCCCACTCTGGGTGCCCCCCACTCTGGGTGCCCCCCACTCTGGGTGCCCCCCACTCTGGGTGCCCCCCACTCTGGGTGCCCCCCACTCTGGGTGCCAGGTGAATAGTGGGGGGGGGCACTACGGGTGAATAGTGGGGGGCCGTGGCGAATAGAAGGCTTGTTTGATCGATAAATCTATGATACTTAATGTATGTCTTATATCTAAACGGACGACGATACGTATCATGAAATCAAGCACTAGCAAGATCGATGAACTACTCCTACTTGCTCGGAAAGGGCCTGTACGGGCACGCGACCTCAGCGCGGCTGGCATCCCGCGAGTATACCTGCGGCGGCTCTGCGAGCGTGGACTCCTGGTGCGGGTGGACCGTGGCCTCTACCGCCTGGTGGATGCACCGGTCACGGAACTGCACTCGCTTGCTGAAGTCGCGAAGCGAGTGCCTCATGCGACAATCTGCCTTCTCAGTGCGCTTCAGGTCCACGGCCTGACTACGGAGGCACCCCACGCTGTCTGGGTGATGATTGATCGTCACGCTCGCATGCCGAAGGTCTCCTACCCAAAACTGCAAGTTGTGCGGGCCAGTGGGAAGGCACGTGACCACGGCGTCGAAATCCGAATTGTCGAGGGCGTAACGGTGCGTCTGACCCGTCCGGCCAAGACGGTGGCGGACTGTTTTCGCTACCGGAAACATGTTGGGCTCGATGTCGCCCTGGCCGCTCTTCGGGATTACCTCCGTACTCGCCGTGGTGGGGTCGATGCACTCATTGAGGCAGCGCGTGCCGACCGTGTGTATACGCTGATGCGACCGTATCTGGAGGCAATGGTATGAAAAACGTTGGCGCATCGGTCCGTGCTCGTTTGCTGAACCTGGCACACGAACGAGGAGAAGACTTCCAGTTGTTGCTTACTCGTTATGCAAACGAGCGTTTTCTATACCGGCTCTCCATCTCGCCTCATTGTTCCCGGTTCGTGCTAAAGGGAGCCACACTATTTAACATTTGGACAGGCAAGCCACATCGCGTCACGCGCGATATTGATCTGGCCGGATCAGGTGATTCTACTGAAAAACACGTGCGCGAGGTTTTCACCGGTATGCTCGCCCTCAAGGTTGCTGACGATGGGGTTACGTTCATCATGGATTCCTTGGAACTTGCCCCGATCCGGGAAGACCAAGAATATGGCGGCCTGCGATGGTGCAACTGGGGTTGGCCAATAGTCGGATGAAGGATTTCTATGATCTCATGGTGATGTCGCAAGTGCTCGATTTCGACGGTGACCTGCTTGTACAAGCTATTCGTGCTACTTTTGAACGACGCCAGACACCGCTTCCGAATGGACTACCAACGGGACTCACTCCGGTGTTTATTGATGATGAAGCAAAAAACACGCAATGGGGAGCTTTTGTCAGGAAGTCGAGCGCGGATAATGCTGGGACCTTGGCGACAGCGGTGGTAGCCATCACTGCATTTGTTGAACAACCACTTGCAGCGGCAGAAGCAGGCGCGGAATTCACCTTACGCTGGATACCGGGTGGTCTCTGGAGATAAAGCCATGATCTCGATTGACATTTTTCAGGTGGCGCTGAAGTGTTCTTCTAATGCCGCGACCAGGGCTTTTCCAAAGGCGTCCCGAGTGCTTGTTTTCTGGAAATGTCGCTCCTCGCGAGGATCCCAGGCGTGGTGGGTTTCGATGATGATGGAGGGGATGCGTGGCTTGCGCAAAAAGAAGATTCGCTCGCCGGGTGGGTGTCGGTCGACAAAGACGCCCGGGCTGAGGGGATCCAGATCGTAGAGGTCTTCGTAGTCCTCGCCGCCGTAAGGGAGAAAACCGGTTCGGGTCAGGCTTTTGGCCATGGCCCGGGCCAGGCGGTGGCGGGATTGGGTCAGTTCGAGCGGGCCTTCATCGGACCACAAGATGGAAAAGCCGGGCGCGTCGAGGTTGTGCATGCAGCGCTTGCCGGGTGCCGGCGACCATTCGCTCCCTTCGCCGCGTACGTCCGAGTGGATGCTGATGATGACCTCGGCCCCGAAGGCTTTCGCTGCCGCAAGGCGCGGTCGGTACTTGGGGCCGGGGGTGGCGTTTCGGCTCAGGCGGACCTTGAAATGATCCGTGCCGGTGAGGAGGGGCGCGAGGTGCTGGGCCATGGCCAGGTTGAAGTCTTGCTCCTCGATGCACAAACAAGAAATGTTGCCGGTGTTACCCGGGTTGCCGTGGCCGGCGTCCAGGAAGATCTTGTGCATGCCGAAGTCGTCGGAAAAGACCGTCGGCGGTGGGCTGAGCGTGAACCCGGACGCGGGCCAGGCCAAGGGCTTGGGGCTTGGCATTGGCCTCGGCTTGGTGTTTGGCGTGGCTGGGGTTTGAGCCACGGCAGGCTCAGGCGGGGCTTGCTGTGGGCGGGGTTTGTCGCAGCTGGCCAGAGAGGCCAGCGCGCAGAGCAGGCAGAGCAGTTTTTTCATGAGGGAAGGGTAGGATCGCTCTCGCAGGGCTGTCAATCGGAGGCCGGGACAGAACGTAGGGCGATGTGGTCAAGATGGATCTTCATTTCGTCGACGACTTCCGTTAGGATGCCATCACCTCAGCGGTGGGGAGGGGAGCAGGAGCGATCCATGACCATTCGCCGGCCCGTACCCCGGGTGGCAGCCGTACACGACCTTTCGGGTTTTGGACGTACGTCACTGACTGCCATTATGCCCATCCTTTCCACCCTGGGCGTGCAGGTCTGCCCGTTGCCCACCGCCATCCTGTCCACTCACACCGGGGGCTTTTCCGACTACCACTTTGTGGATCTCTCGGCCGAGTTGCCCGCCATGTTGAGCCACTGGAAGAGCTTGGGCTTGGAGTTCGATGCCATCTATTCGGGGTTTTTGGGCTCGGCGGCACAATGCAAGATGGTATCCCATCTGATTCGGGATTTTGGCGGCGAGCAAGTCCTGGTCGTGGTGGATCCGGTCATGGGCGACGGGGGACAGCGTTACGCCACCATGGGGCCCGAGATGGTGGAGGCCATGAGGGAACTGGTGGCCGAGGCCGATCTGATCACGCCCAACTTCACCGAAGCCGCCCTCCTGCTCGGGGAAGAATACCGGCATGAACTGGAGCCGGCCCAGGTCAAGGACTGGTTGCTGCGTTTGGGTGAACTGGGCCCGCGCACCGTGGTCATCACCAGCATGCCGGTGGCGGGCCGGGCGGACCTGAGTTCGGTGGTGGCCCATGAGCGGGAGGATGATCGCTTCTGGCGGGTGGACTGCACCTACCTGCCGGCCAGCTATCCGGGCACGGGTGACTGTTTCGCCAGCGTGTTGGTGGGCAGCCTGTTGCAAGGCGACAGCCTGCCCATCGCGTTGGACCGGGCCGTGCAGTTCGTCTCCACCGCTATCCGGGCCAGCTTTGGTTACCCCAATCCAGCCCGGGAGGGCGTGGTTTTGGAGCGGGTCTTGGACACGCTGCGGGCACCCGTGACCGGTAGCTCCTTCAGTATCATGGATTGACCGAGGACAAGCCCCAAACTCCTCGATTGACATTGTTTCAAGTGGCGCTGAAGTGTTCTTCTAATGCCGCGACCAGGGCTTTTCCAAAGGCGTCCCGAGTGCTTGTTTTCTGGAAACGTTGCTCTTCGCGAGGATCCCAGGCGTGGTGGGTTTCGATGATGATGGAGGGGATGCGCGGCTTGCGCAAAAAGAAGATTCGCTCGCCGGGTGGGTGTCGGTCGACAAAAACGCCCGGGCTGAGGGGATCCAGATCGTAGAGGTCTTCGTAGTCCTCGCCGCCGTAAGGGAGAAAGCCGGTTTGGGTCAGGCTTTTGGCCATGGCCCGGGCCAGGCGGTGGCGGGATAGCGTCAGTTCGAGCGGGCCTTCATCGGACCACAAGATGGAAAAGCCGGGGGCATCGAGGTTGTGCATGCAGCGCTTGCCGTGTGCCGGCGACCATTCGCGCCCTTCGCCGCGTACGTCCGAGTGGATGCTGATGATGACCTCGGCCCCGAAGGCTTGCGCTGCCGCAAGGCGCGGTCGGTATTTGGGGCCGGGGGTGGCGTTTCGGCTCAGGCGGACCTTGAAATGATCCGTGCCGGTGAGGAGGGGTGCAAGGTGCTGGGTCATGGCCAGGTTGAAGTCTTGCTCCTCAATGCACAAACAAGAAATGTTGCCGGTGTTGCCCGGGTTGCCGTGGCCGGCGTCCAGGAAGATCTTGTGCATGCCGAAGTCGTCGGAAAAGACCGTCGACGGGGGACTGAGCGTGAACCCGGGCGCGGGCCAGGCCAAGGGCTTGGGGCTCGGCATGGGCCTCGGCTTGCTGTTTGGCGTGGCTGGGGTTTGAGCCACGGCAGGCTCAGGCGGGGCGTGCCGTGGGCGGGGCTTGTCGCAGCCGACCAGAGAGGCCAGCGCGCAGAGCAGGCAGAGCAGGTTTTTCATGAGGGAAGGGTAGGCCCGCCCTCGCAGGCCTGTCAATCAGGGGCCGAAGCGGCATGTAGGTCGATGTGGGCAAAATGCGACGGGCAAACTTGTAAGGCCATGAATGATAAGGCGAACCTGTGTCTCAGCGCTGAGACGTTTGGAGGCCTTCGGCGGGCCCTTGTTTCAGTGGATTTGTCATGGGATTTCGTGTTGCAATTCGTCTTGGGAGGCCTGCCCATGAGGTGGTTTTTTTCCGTGACGATCTTGGCGCTGATGGTTGTTCCGCTTGGTTTCGTCGAGGCGGATTCTTCGAAGATGCTTTGGCCTGGCATGAGCATTCCGGCCTTTCGGGACGCGTGCCCCGGTGTCGTGCCGGACAGGATTCCTTTTGATCGGCAGCTTGAGCGCAAGGGGGTTTTTCATGAGATGGAAGGCCGCTGGAGTTTTGAATTCAAAGACGGCTTGCTTTGCCTTGTGACCTTCAGCGCGGAGGGGGAGGGCGTGTTTTCCTTCGCGGACGATGAGGCGGAGGTCAAGCTGGCCGCGCAGTACAAGCGCTTTAGGAAAAAATTGGGCTCGACGGCCAAGCTTCTGGAGCAGGCCTTGAAGTCTCCGCCCAAAGTGACGAAACACAGACCCAGGATGAACGCGGCCATTGGCCAAGGCCATACTTCGGAAACCCTCCATGCCGCGAGTTGGAAACAAGACAAGCTGCATGTCACTTTGACCCTGCGCTTGCTCGGCGAGTCGGGGCTGGCCACCGACAACTCCGATGCCTCGCCGCTGCGGCATGTTCTAAGCGTTTCTTTTTCCGGCGTCGGCGTACCCGGCTCCATTCCGGGACAGAAGTGGCAACCTGGCATTTCGGCCGCGGCCTTTGCCGAGATCGAGCGAAAGCTTTTGCCCGGCGGCATTGCAGAAAAAGGGCAGTGGGGCGAAAAGGCCACCTTGCATGGGGTGGCGGGCCAGTGGGTCTACAGTTTTGATGAGGGCAAACTGGATTGGTACACCTTCAGTCGTTATTGGAGCAAAGACGGAGAGGTTACGCCTGAGAATTTCGACAAGGGGCTGAGCGCGGCGCGAGCCTTGATCGCATTCTACACGGCCAAGTTGGGCAAGCCCCAGGCATCAAAAGAAAAAAACATCCGTTTTGTCGACCCGCACAAGAAGCAGCATTGGGGCTACGACGTCATCGAGTCCCGTTGGACCACGCCCGAAGGCAAGCTCAAGGTCTCCTTTGATTTCCACGGCGGCAAGGGGCATTACTTCCTGCTGCTCAAGCTAGGCGTGTTCAAGAAGGATTACCCCTACTTCGATTAGGGATGAATATGGATGATCCCTGCCCCGATCTGCCCTGGGGATCAGGAGGGGCGCGGGGATTTTCGACGGACTCCCGTCAGAGCCAATAGCATCCACAGCATCCATGCAGACGATCCTTCGCCCGACGAAGCGCAGCCGCAGCCTCGCCATCCAGAAGCGAATGCGGTGTTCGATGCCAGGGTGATCGATGAAGTTGCAGCCAACACCTGATCGTACTCTTCGGTAAGTAGCCTGTTGAGCCTGGGTTCCATGCGGGAGAGCATGTCCATGCCCTGGATCACCATGGCGTAGTCCTCCGACCCATGGGGCTCATCGAACCAGTAGGCATAGGCCTTGTTCAGCCATCCTCGATCCGCCAAGTGGTTTGTTATGGCGGACAGGAGCTTGGTGTAGATGATTTCGTATTCATCGCTGCCCCATGTGTAACCCGCCAGCGTGGGCAGGTTGCTTCCCTGGTAGGTGCCTGAGGCGAAGTGGGGCAACCAGATCCTGAACGAATCAAAGCCAAGCTCGTCAAATGCGTAGGTTGCGGCATCGTCAAAGGAGGAGAAATCCACGCTGACCTCGATCTGCTCAGGGTCTACGTTGTCGGACAGGCTTACGGAATACCAGTCATCACCTACCGGGTTGTAGGGGCTGATGCGATGGGTCGCGAAGTCTTGCAGGTAGAGGCGAAACACCTCACGCCTGAGGTCTTTGTCTTCGCCCAGAAAGTGGTATCGATCCAAGGACCTCATGGACAGACCATAGGCGGTGCGAAGATGATGCTCCTTTGGCAGGTCAAAGTTCCACACGTGGACACGCAATGGAATTGTCGCGGTGCCTGAGTTTCGATAAGTCAAGGTGACGGTGCCGGTGTAGTCGCCTGGCGTGCTATGCGCAGGGACGTGAAGGGTGAGCCATAGTGGTTGTATTTTTCCTTGAGGAAGTCCCATTGGTAGCTCCAGCAGGGGCAGCGGGTCGGGCATGGGGCCGAGATACGACGCATGGTCCGAAGGATTCGTGATGGTCACAAGCAATGTTTGCTCAAGGGTTTCGGCTAGTGCCCACACGGAAAACTCGTAGGGTTGTCCTTGTTCAATGGGCAGGATGGCGATCGTGTGTGCGTTTATGCTCGCGGTCTGATCATCGTCTGTGACCAGAAGACAAGCTGAGCCGCTGGCTGAAGATGGGCATGATTTTCCCACCGAGAGAAAGAAGGGTTGGGGTTCCATTCATTGCGCAAGCGCCGTCAGCATATCGAGGATTTCCACACGGGCGTCGTCCGCGGCGTTACGGTCCAGATCGTCCGCCCAGTAGATGGATGCATCGGGAGGCGGCAAGACCGAAGTAGGCAAACCGTCTAAGAGATCGCTCGCTTGTTGCAGCAAAGCGGGCTCCGCGCCGTTGGTTTCTGCCTCTGCGATGGCCTCCCGCAACATGTACAAGTATTCGTAGTCTTGGATTCCTTCACGTATCGCTTCCATGTGCTTGGATGTGGTGATCGATGTGTCGTCCAGGAAAGACGGCGAATATCCCCGTGTGCTCAGCAAGGCGTATTCATTCCAGGAAGAAACCCCGCCGTTGTCACCAAAGGCCCAGAAGTACATGGCGCTTGCGCCGTTTTGCCATGCCGTCCAGGCCTGCATGCGTTGGTAGGCATAGGGGTCCAAGAGCCGGCCCGGCCCGCTGCAAGAATAGAACTCAAGCGTCGTCCCGGCCGCCAGTCGATCCGCGATGTACTCGGCGTAGGCCGTTCCGCCCCTCAGGAATACCTGGCGATTGGGGCAAAGGATGTCGCAGGCCGCGATCATCTGGGGATCGGCGTCCCGGATATCGGCATAGGTGGGATCCTCCCAGACTCGCAAATTTGCGCCCGAGGCATGAATGGCATTGGCCCAGGCCAGGATGCTGGCATCTTGTTCGGCCCTGTGGGGCTCGTCCACCAGCAGGACCGCCAACTGGTCGGGGGCCAGCCCCCGGTCTTGCGCATGGGAAGACCAGAAGAGGGCCCACTCGCCCACAGCGCTTGCAAAGGCCGGGGTTCCGGCGGCATGACCGGCCATGGAATCGGAGACCGCGGCAAAAACGTCGTATCGGTCGGCACCCGGCCACAGGTCAAGCCAGGCATCGAATTCAGTCGTGTCCGGCTCCGTGGTCAGGTGGCCGTTGGCGTCGTATGCGCCGTGCGGCATGACACTGCTCGTAGCCCAGGGGCGGTCCACGAAATACTCCATGAGATGAGCCACCACCAACTCGCGGTTTTCCTCCGTGATACCTCTGCTCGGTACTCGATTGGTGTAGTCCCAGCCGCCGAGATGCAAGTGCCGCTCGGCGGGAAAGGCGAAGGGGTATGCGTGCAGCGTGATCGGAACCTCGCGTTCCCCGGAGCCGTCGTCGAGTATGATGGTTCCAGCATGCTCGCCGGGTGAAACCTCGTCGAGATAGAACGTGAACCACAACTGGCGGGTGAATCCGGAAGGCACGGAGATTACGTAATGGCCTGATTCCATCCGAGCATCAGGCAGAGCGTCCGATACCGGTCGTCCCGAGGCGGTATCGGTCCAGGCCGCCTCCCGAACGGCCAGACAGGGCGGATTGGTGCCCCCGGGCAGCCCTTCCACCCGAATCCGGACTTGCTTGAGACGAGGACCCGCATTGGTGAGGTTGAGTTGCGCGGCGCGATACTCCCGCTGCATCAAAGTGACAGACAGTTCGGCGGCGTCGTCTTTGGGCGGGTTCGTAAGATATGGTAAATGATCCCAGGTCGGCGATTGCCAGACGATGAGTTCGGGCCATTCTCCCAAACGCCACAACCTTGCCTGAACCGTCAATACCCTCTGGTGAAGAAGATTCAAGGGAAGCACGGCCCGAAAGTCCGATTCGGGCGTTATGTTCGCGAGCATGGCCATGGCGGAATCCCATTCGCAAAGGATTTCGTCACGAACTTCGCTTGAGACCGGCAAGTCATCTGCCCTTTGCAGTAACGCGGTCATGTCGGAATGAAAGCGCTGAACCATGTTCGAACGAACCTGGTTGGCCTTCACCGCTTCGCCCAGATCATCGACCCTTGCCCCCGCGATCGCTTCGGCAAGCCACGCTTGCTCTCCTTCAAAGACCTCGATTTCGTCCACGAAGATGAAAGGTGCCGCCACGGGGGCCAGCGCCAGGTACCGTCCATGGGTGTGGAGTTCGTCGGTCCAGTAGCGATGGATCGCATAACCATCTGTCGGGGGAAGCTCGTGACGATGGTGAAGCGCCACCAGGTCTCCCGCCAGGTGAAATTCTTGATCGGCTCCGGCCACGAAGAGGTAGATGGAGTTGGGCCACTCGACCCCAGCCACGCCCGCCGCGGTGTTGTAGGAGACCCCCCGAATGGGCTGATCGGTGCCGAGATCCAATACCACAATGGGATTGCGAAGGGACCAACCCACGGTGGAATCCTGGGTCCAGAAATAGCCTTCGGTGTACACACCGTCGGTGAGCTGTACGCTGTCGCCCCCATCCGTGCACAATGCGTAGTTGGGTGCGGGATCCAGGGTATACGCGGCCCCGAGCGCCAGGTTGGTCATGTCCGGCATGCTGCGGGGCGTCGTGCTATTTGTGGTCCACAGGCCGGTACTGACACAAAGGCATGCGCCATCGTCTCCTCGGGTGTACGGGTCAGGGCAATCACCGCAGGTCCGACCGCCGCTGGTGTTGGTACAGGTCACGAAGGGATCGCAGCCTCCGTTGTCGGTGGCGCATTCATCGATGTCTCTGCAGTCCGTGCCGTCGCCGATGTAGCCCCCATTGCAGGCACAGGCAAAAGCCCCGGGGATGTTGGTGCAGGTCGCGTCGGCGTGGCAGTTGTGGCCCGATCCCTCGTCGAGACATTCGTTGTCATCGACGCAAGCCGTCCCGTCATGGGTGTAGCCCGCCTCGCATTCGGTGCCAGCATCGAATGGATTGTCGCCTGCGTCGCCGCAACCCGCGGCCGTACCTGCGGCGAGCCATAGCACGAGGCAAAGTGATAAGGACCTTGGCAGGCCGTGATGAAAGCCGAAAAGCGATTCACGGAAATCGATAAAGATCATGTGCTCTCCTTATGCTTGCGCATTCTACAGCATACCCTAATGGATTTCTTGGATCGCTTGCCTTCCTGAGAGATGATAGATTTTCGGCAAGGGAGGTCTTATGAAGATGAGCCATGTTTTGTCCTGGGTCGCGCTGCTCTCCATTTTTTCGGCGACGGCCTGGGCCGCGGGGCCTCCGCCCAGGTCAACGAGCGAGGTCCGCTACCTGCTGGGCCGGGTCAGCGAGCAATATGTTCAGGTTTGCCTGGGCGACCAGAACGAAGAATGGGTGGACCCGCATTTCGAAGCCGGCTTCGTGCGCTTGATCCCCGGCGCTGGCGTTAACCTGGCGACCCTTGCGGGCAAGCTTGCCTTGCTGGAGGGGCGGGTGGATCCGAATCGGCACTTTCCCCATCCAGGCCACAAAGGGGATTGCCCCGGTCGGCAGGCTCGCATGGACTGGATTTTTGCCAAGAGAGGCGTTCGCCTGCTGCGCAGTTTGGCCCAAGGGGTCATACGGCCCGAATCCTTCAATATCGCCAAGGCCAAGTCCTTTACGGGCCTGAGCGTGACGAGAAAAGGCGATAGGCTGAAGGTCCGCTTCACCAACACCTTGCCCCTTGCATTGTCCGACGTGGAACTGCTCATGCACTACGAGGGTTGTTACGGCAAACCCGGGACCATGGTGCAGAGCAAGTCCTTTGCGAACCTGCTCACCGGTAAAACGGTTGGCGCTGAATTTCCCGTGCACCTGCGTCGCGAGTCCGGCAAAAATCCCAGGCCGGGGCACGACCGGAGTCGGCACGTGGCCTACTCCCTGCAAATCCTCAGCAAGGACAAAGTCGCCCTCTTCGACTTGGACATCCCCCTGAGACAACTTCTCGGCCAGCGCCCTGCCTGCCCTGATCGCCAGGGGCGAAAGTAGGGGGGGGTCACCCACTAGCCGACCCCTTTTTTGATTTGCCTATGACGTACTCCTGGTGAAAGGTCTCCAGAATTTTGGCGATGGGGACTTCTGCGAATTCTCCTCGATACTTGAGGTAATCAATGTGCCTGTTTCCCAAGAGGTCAAATGGGTGACAGAGCGAATCGTTTTTCCCATCAAACTCCACTGGTTTTTGCTGGAATCGTTCACAGAGTTCAATGTTGAAGGCGGGCGTGGCCTTGATCCAGGATCCGGCCAGATGAATCGAAGTGTAGCCGTGCCAATAGAAAACATCGGTTTTCATGTAGTCACGCAAAACCGCGCTGTTCAGATGATTTCGCAGGTCGGCAAAACCCAGTCGGGCCGGAATTCCGATTGCCCGGCAGCAAGCCGCAAGAAGGATCGCCTTGGATACGCACCAGCCGCGGCCGCGTTCCAAGGTAGAACTCGCCCGGAGTCCTTCAACTGTCATTTCGATAGCATAGGGGTCGTACCGGATACCATCCCGCACCGCATAATACAGACTGATCGCCTTTTTTTTGGAGCCTGTGGCTTCATCGGAGTTTGATCTGGCGAATTCATCGACGGACTTGTCGTCGAAGTTGATGGTGGCTGAGGCTTGAAGATAGGGTTCCATTTTTGGATCATGGTGGTTCATTCGCTGCTCGACTCCTGCTGTGGCTGTGCTGGCCATGAAGCCATCGGTTTATTTCATTGCTTCATCCATGCCAAAAAATCTTCCACGATTTCTTCGTCAAAACCAGGCAAATCGTGCGGGGCTTGAAAATGGGCGCAATTCCAACGTGCACGGGGGCTCGAGGTGTGATACTAGAATCATCTGCGCTGGCCAAGATGGCTGGAATGGTCGGCGCTTGTACTGTACCGGGGTCGAGGAAAACGGAAAATTCATGGCGAAGTGTCCGATTAATTGTGGTGATTGCTGTAAAGAATGGGGTTATGTCGAGGAGTTATGGACCCCGGAAACCAGTCACTTGAATATGGATGATCCCTGCCCCAACCTGGGCGCCAGTGGTTGCGTATTGCCACGGAGTCAGCGACCCAAGATTTGCCGCGAACATCTCTGTGACCGGGCCTTGCAGGTAATCGAGCTGCTGAAGTCCAAAAAAGAGGCCGCCGGTTCTGATCAATGACCGGTCCCACCCCAGGATAAAACCGTTGCTTGCTGGATTTTTCCGTTGAAGAAATAAGTTTGCCCTGTTGGGCCCTGGGGGTCGGCACCGAGAATCATCGGGCTGTCGTTTTGAGCGACCCCTCCGCTGGCAGAGCTTGTGGCGACTGCGTTTGAGCTGTTGTTCACCCAGAGACGGACGGAACCGTCGCCGTCATAGGATCCGATGATCAAATAGTTGTCGTCCCCATTGAGCAAAGACGCCGGATAGCTTGCGTAGTGATATCCATTGACGAAGACCCCGAACCGGAGCACCGTGGGCCCATCGGGGGGATTGGATAGCTCTAAGGCAAACGCGCCGGAGTCCGCTTTGTTCAAGATCGCCAGGGTTTCTCCCTCATTCAAGGACAAGTCATCGAACTCGACCACGGCCGACACCAGAAAGCCATCGCTGGGGCGGTTGTCTGCGTCGTACAGGGTCAAAGCTTGCTGTTGCGAGGAATTAAACACGAGCGCGGTGCCGAAGCGGTTGTGCCCGGCCCCGAGAGTGCTTAAGGTCGGTAAGCCCGCTGAGTTGATCGCCGCTTCGAATGTCTCCGTCCCGGTCCTGTGATACTCGATCGTGTCTGTCGATTCGCCCTGGCCCCAGACGTTCAGGTAGGCCAAGAGGTTGGATTCTTGAACGACGTATCGCGCCTTGTCGACCGGATATTCGACGGCAAGTGTGTCCACGTCTTCGCGCAAGGCCGAGATAAATACCTCACCCGTCAGCAAGGGCATGGTCCAGACGGCGGTGCCCATGTTCAAACTGCGGGCAAAGAGGATTTTTCCAAACAGATTGTGGTCCCAGTAGTTGATTTCGATCCCGTGAAAGCCATTGTCGCGGGATTCAATCATGAGGTCCTGGCTGCCGGCCGTGCTGCCACCCTGGTTGCCGCCATGGATTACATGCAGGCGGATGTACGGACGAAGGGCCTCGAATTCGAGTGTGGCAAGCAAGTCGCGGGCAAACAGCAGACTCGCCCTCGTATCGTAGAATGACCGCAATATGACCGGTCGACCCGGGTTGGCGTATCCCTGTTGCTGGATGGCCGTCAACACGTCTCGAACAAAAGTCTCGTTGGGGGCCAGGTCCTTCATTTCTATGAAGAGAATCTGATCGCCCATCGACAAGGCATCGTCGGCCAGCACGTCTTGAAAATGCGCCCCGTTGGTCGCTTCGTTGTCTTCGTGAGACAGGAAGACCTCCGTGCCTGATTGCACGACGTCCAATTCGATGAGATCGGCGCCCAGACTTTGGGCCTCCCAGATGAGTTGCAATGTTTTGCTCAGGCTCGAGCTGGAGGTGTCACCCCCGCTTGGGTGGTGGTAGCAGTTGTGACGAGATACGGCCACGACGCGACCGAGCGGCGTCACGGGCATTTGGCGTGAGACGCCCTCCCAATAATGAGCGGGCAGGTTGCAGGTCACGTTGTCGTTGTCATAAGTCCAGGCAGAGGCATCTTGGGTCGGGAGACAAACCCAGCAATGATCCGTGGGGTGAAGCCTGCCCGCAAGGATGCATTCGCCCTCGACGAGGCAACGATCCGGCGTACAAGTTCCAGCGCAGCAAGCCTCGCCCCTTGCGCAGCATACGTCGTCACAAACCGCATGTTCGCAATTGGAAGCACATTGGCCCTCGACCGTGCAATGTTCGTTCGATCCACAATCCCCACAAAAAAGTTCATTGCCGCAGCCGTCGTCGTAAGGCCCGCCACATTCAATGGAGAGAGCCGCACAATCCTCGGGTTGACAGGGCGGCATGCATTGGCAACTGCTTGTGTCGCAAAATTGGCCGATCTGGTAGCAGAGGTCGGGACACAGGCCTTCGCAACCATCATCGCCGCAGCACTTGTCCGTGCATTGAGGTGTGCATGCGGCTTCGCATTGGCCGGTGGTCTCGTTACATGTCGCATCGTCGACACAGCCCGGGGCGCAGGTGCCGTCACAGCCATCGGGGCCACAGACCCTGTTGTCACAAGCCGAAACACAGACGCACTCACATTCTTCCCAGGCGCTCCCGTCATCCTTGCAGGTTTTCATTCCTTCCAATCCTTCAGAACAAGAGCACGCAAGTTCTCGTCCCGGTTCGCAAAGTTCAACAACTGAAGGGCCGGAAGAACCGCAGGAAATCGAAAGCAAAGATATCAGGCCGCCGAACAGGGCAAGTCGATTTCCTTGTTTGATCAAAGATTGAAAAGTCATTGCGCGCATCGATTCTCCCAGGTTGAAGGCAATTCAGTTTACGAGTTGGGGCCTGATTTGCAAGCCTTCGTCTTGCGGGAAGAGTCTCGGGCAGAAAGGGCCTTTGCTTCGTGGATTCTTGTGCTAAGAGATGTGGGACCTTGGAGATTTGGAAATGACTGAAATGAAACCCGTGTTCGTGTCTGCCTGCCTCTTGGGACGGCGCTGTCGTTATGATGGCAAGAGTAAGACCGACGCAGCGGTGCGAGAGATGCTGGAAGAGTTTGAAGAACAGGGGATCTTGGTCGTGGAGGTCTGCCCGGAGGAACTGGGTGGTTTGTCCACCCCCCGCGATCCGGCGGATTTGAGGGGCGGCGACGGCCATGGTGTTTTGGCCGGGACCGCACAAGTGCGACGGACGACAGACGATGGGGACGTGACGGATGCTTTTGTTTTGGGCGCCCGTCGGGCTTTGGAGATGGCACCTTCGGCGAGCCTGGCCATCTTGAAGTCCCGCAGTCCCTCTTGTGGCATTTCACGAACAGAAATTGAAGGCCGACAGGCGGATGGGGATGGGGTGTTCGCCGCTTTGCTCAGGCAGCGGGACGTGAGGCTACTGAGTGATGAAGGCCTGGGCTCATCAACAAAATGAACAAGAAGAACAAAGGAAGACGAGTCGGCGTTGTCTATTCCACGGATCCGGATTTTGTTTATGAACATGAAGACGATCAGTCGCCGGAACCTGAAATACGTCTACCGCAACAGCAAGAGTTACGTGTGCATCTGGACCGAAAAAAGCGCAGAGGAAAAGAAGTGACCCTCGTCAGTCATTTCGTGGGACCCGCAGACGATTTAAAAGTCCTGGCCAAATTATTGAAAACAAAATGTTCGGTGGGTGGCTCGGTCAAAGACGGCGTGATTCTCATCCAGGGCGATCATCGTGACAAAGTTCTCTTGTTGCTCAAGAACGAGGGGTATACCCGCAGCAAAAAAAGTGGGTAGCGATAGCAGGTATTCCAAGATTCAAGATATGGGCAAGAATTTGTTGGATACGGCATCTCTTGCCTTGGCGGGGAGGCCTGCTTGATCGGCGAAGTCTGGCCAGGCCTTGATGGCTGTTCCCACTTCTTTGATGATGGCCTGAGCTTTGTTCTTTTTGATGCCATGGGCCAAAGAGATTTGCATGATCTGTTTCAGGCCGGGGTGTTTTCCTTCGCCGGCGAGCGTCATCGAGTGCTCGCCGCCTGGCCCATCCGTCAGGGTCAGGTCGTATGCGGGCGATAAGGACCATTCTTCGTTTTGGTCATCAAACAAAAATGAGAAATTTTTGACGTGATCGTCTCGGTTGTGAGCCATGACGTTGAAAACCATGCGTCGAAAGGCTTCTTCGACATCTTCGTGGTTGTGGGTAAGCAGGGCGGTGGCTTTCAGCAGGTCATTGTAGTCTGCCGAGGGTATCCGGAAATTGGCATGGATCAGGTTGCCGAAAGTGTGGATATGGATTCGTCGCCCGCCTTGTCTGTCGAAGCGCTTGATGCCGAAGAAGGATTCTCCTTCTTCTGTTCTAAATAGGCGGGTCGGGGGCATGTAGATGCCGGATGCTTTGGCCATCAAGGCGTAGGCCTGTTCGATAAGGCCTGCGTGGACATCATCGTCAGTTGCCGCGAACTTGACCATCCACGCTTGGAAGTCTGATGGAAGATCCTCCTCTCCTGAAATGACCTGGTCTTTTTTTTCGGAATAGCCAATCAGAACCTTGGGCCTTGCTCCGCCGGGGGACCCCCCGGTTTTGAAGAGGAGGGAGAGGAGCTCGGAGGCATGACCCGCAAGGATCTTTTGAGATTCCTTGGCCAGTTGTTGCAGGTTGAATCGGCCGGTGTCGACAGGCAAGTCCTTTGACGGCTGATACACGAGAGCCCCCATGGTGCGCGAGCCAAGATAAGCCAGGCGGTCCAGGGGGCTGACCTCCGCCGGCGACACGCCGAGACTCTGAAAAAATTGATCCATGAGCAACAGGCCCCAGCCGTCGGGCAAGGAATCATCAAAGAGTCCCGGCAAGGGGCCAAAGGATAGATCCTTATGTTCGTAAAGGCCCTCTCGAAAGGGCAGCCGAAAAGGAGAAAGACCCCATCCCGAGGCGAGAAAGGAAGGGTCAAACTCGAAGTAAATGACACGGTCCGCTTCGGCCAGGGTGCCCACGATGCGCTCGTTGCCTGCATCGGCGCGAAACAGGACCTCGAGTTTTTTCATTACTTTCTGCCTCTTTGTCTGCTGGGGGCCTGTGCTTTTTCAAGTTCCGCAAGACTTCTGGCCTTGGACGGCGCAAAGAGCGACTCAAAGTCATCGAGTCGATCCAGGGCATGCGCAACCTGAAGAACCAGGCTCAAAGAAGCCTGTCCGGTGCTTTCAAAACGCTTCAGTGATGATTGAGTAACGCCCGCCCTGGCAGCCAAGGTTTGCCTTGTCCAATTTCGCTGCAAACGCAGCTGGCGAATCCGTTCACCCAACTCCTTCATGAGTTGTCCGGGCGTTTTCAGCGATAGGAGTTTGTCGGCCAAATCGAAGCCTCCCAGAGTAGATAGTATATTATCTATTGTACCGGGAGACGTCCATAAGTGTCAATATGTAGACTTTAATTCGGGGACGGTCTTAGTTTATTAGTTTTGTCGCCATCTCCTTGTCGACCGATGCGGCCTGGGCCGAGCATTCGGCGTGCCAGGCCTCGGATTTCTTTTCGGCCAGGCGAGCGCATTGCTTCCAATAGGCCCCCGCCTTTTGGCGCAAGGGGGCCGTGCTGCGTTTGAGTGCCAGGCGGAAAATGCGGGCCATTTCCAGATCGGCCACCAAGCTCTGCGGCACAGGCATCGAGCGCAACTTGTGGGCCATGAGATCGTAACTTTTGGCCAGAATGATCACGGCCGCCAAGGTTTGCCCCGGATCCGCTTTGCCCAGAGCCGCAAGCTCTTTTTCCAAAACCTCCAACTCCCGGCGCTGCGTTATCAACCAGGAGTTCAGCACCTTGCCGAGGCAACCCATGTTGTTGGAAGGATCGCAGGAGGGGATGGGCTGGGACCAAAGGTCCTCGGCCCGTTTCAGGCATGCCATGAGTCCGGCCGGCGCTGGCCGCCCCGATTCTTCCCAGATGCTCCGGCCATCCACCGAGGGGGGCCTGGTTTCGGGTCCACCGGCACAAGCCAAAAAAACCAAACACGACAACAAGATTCCACCAAGGCCTCTATTTTGATGCTGGCTCAAGAGATCTTTCCTTTCATTTCTATTTTGACTCTATTTTTCGTAGCGCACGAACCAACGGCGGGTCTTGGGTTCGGGGTGCAAGGCGGTCCAGGCGGCGTTGGGAATGAAAACTTGGGTTGAACAGTATTCGCAACGATGGATGCGCCGGGTCTCTTCGTTCAGCTTCAAGTCGGCACCGCATTTGGGACAAGCCGTCCTTGCCTTGGGGGTCGCCGCGTTGCCGGCGGGTGGACGCTCGGCTGCGTAAAATTGGACCGCCGCCGGGACGAGTTTTTTCACCCAGTCCGGTGTCGGGTAGGTTGGATTCTGCGTTCCGCATTCGCAGGTGATGTCGCAGTCGGTGCCCACCTCGATCGCGCTCAGGTCGAGTTTTTTCCCACAAGTCATGCAGGTGGGTTCGGCCCGCACATAGACGAAGCGATAGTAGCCGTTTTTGTCGAGGTTGACCGCGTTCTCCGGCTTGCCGATTTTCACTTCTTTGTAGTAGCTCAAGGCGTGCTTGACCGGGCCGGCCACGTGGTCGGGCAACAGTTGCAAGGTTTCACCGCAAAAGGCGCATTGCGAAGACTGGATGTGGCCGTTGACCGGCAGCGATTGGAAGCAACTTGCGCATTCGACATAGACTTCGATGCCGGCGTATTTGGGTTTGGGGTCTTGCTTGCTCATGGGGCAGCCTCAGCTTGGCTTGCGATGATGGCCACCGCGATGGCCATCACGGCCACGATTGCCCAGCCGATCCAGGACAGGAGCTTTGCTCGGCTTTCTTTGCGCTCCCGGGTTTGCGAGACCTCTGCATTTTTGGCATCTTTTTGTTTTGCTTGCTCCAGTCTTTTCATGGCCAGGCTTGGGCCTTCAAAGCGCATGTACCAGGTTCGCATGCGAGGCAGGGGGTGCAGCTTGCGCCACAACACCGGGGGCAGATTGAGCTCGATTCCGCAGAATTGGCACTTGGCATGGTGGGCGGTTTCGGTGGTCATCTCGAGTCCGGCCGAACAGCCGGGACAAGACATCACGATGGCTTCCGTGGGGCCGCTGCTGACCTGAGGGATTTGCTGGCCGGATGTTGTCTGTTTGAGCGGGCCTGGACGGTCCGCCAAGTAGACTTGAACCGAGCTGTCTAAGTGGCGCTTCAGCCAGTCAGGTGCAGGGAAAGTGGAGTAGGGCTCACCGCAGGCGCAGGCTCGATCCTCGTCCGTCCCGACGGGGATTTGATCGACCGGAAGCGCCGCCTCGCAGATGCCGCAGCGGGGTTTTTCGGCCACGATGGCGCAGCGCCACTGACGCTGATTGCCAACCGCGGTGGCGTGCAGCCGTTCGCCGGCTTGCATGTCGAGGTGGGCTGTTTCGATGCGTTCAATGTAGCCCCCGAGGTTCGCATCCTCGATCGTGTTTTTCGCCCCACAGCGCGCACAGTCCAGCTCAAGAAGCGGGCCGTTGACCGGCATGGACTGCTTGCATTCGCCGCATATGGTGCGAAATTCGAAGCCACCGTAACGAAATGAGGGTTCTTTACCCATGGTCGCTCAAAAGCCGCCGCCCCGTCGCGAGCGCAGCACGAAAAGCATCATCGCCAGGAGGGCCAAGCCGGGGCTTGCGCTGCCGGCGGTCGGCCTATTGGCCACCCCGCAACCGGAGTCGGTTCCTCGGTCGACGGTATCCCCTCCATCCGCACCGTCCTCCGTGCTGAAGACCGACACCGTGACCGGGCCGAAGAGCGTGCTCACGCCCTGGTTGTCGATTTCTTCGAGCTGGAAGTCGTAGGTGCCGATATCGAGAGGGCTGTCCTCCCATTCGTAAAAACCGCCCTCGGCACCCATGGGTGCGATCAGCGTTTCGTTTGCCTGGACGTAGGCATCGAGCCCGGTCGGACTACGCAAAACGTTGAAGCCCGCGCAGTCCGTCTCCGTTCTGGTCGACCAGGATACGAGCACCGCGCCCACGCGGTGGTGAGCCGAGAAGGCGGACATCTCAATAAGCGCCTGGGACTTCTCGCTTGTCGTTTGGTCGCTTGTGTCGATTTCATTAGATTCGTATCCGCCGCATTGAAGGGTGAAGATGGCCATGAGCAGCAAGGCGCAGACCGCGGAAGTTCGGGCCAGGGTTTGTTTTTGCATGATTGCCTCCAGGTTGAACCACTTGTTGTAAAAGCAGGGTAGCGGTTCTCCTGATACCTGTCACCTTCTATCGATTGGATGTTTTCGGTTTCATTTGTTGTCGTCTGTGGATACAAGGACTGAATCATGAGACGCAGACAGGCGTTGTTTTACTTTCCGTGGCTTGAGTTCAAGCGAATTGCGCTTGGCGTGAAGCATAGCGCCGAAGTGGACATCACCGACAATTGCAATTTGAAGTGCAGACATTGCTATCATTTTTTTGGACGGGATGAGTTCAGTAAGAAGGAAGAGTCGCTTGAGGTTTGGGAGAATCGATTCAGGCTGCTTTTCGAAAGCGGGGTGCGGTTTATTCTTCTGGTGGGCGGTGAGCCGGCGCTGAGGATTGATGTCCTGATGTTGGCGCACAGGATTTTTCCTTTTATTTTTGTGATCACCAACGGAACCAAAAGGATCCCAAGTGAGTTTGCGCACAGGTTGTTCGTGTCCATTGACGGTTCGCGCGAGGTAAACGACCACATTCGCGGGAAGGGTGTGTATGACCGGGTCTTGAAAAACTACGCCGGCGACGACCGGGTCGTGATCAACATGGTCCTGGCCAAGGAAAACTACACCGAACTCGAGCATGTGGTTCGGCTGTCGGTGGACTCGGGTTTTACAGGCGTCGTTTGCAACATCTACACGCCCAGAAATGATGGCTACAATCCCTGGGATCTGGGCGATGGGGATCGCCAGGCGATCATTCAGGAATTGACCCGGGTCAAGGCGCTCTACCCCAGAGATTTGTTGGTCAGTGAGACCATGATCAAGTGGTACTCAGTCGCTGATCACAGAGGCCATTGTTACTGGGGAGATGAAGCCCTCCACTATGGCGCGTCCTTCAACCCAAGAAGGTGTTTTGCCGACAACGCGGACTGCGCAAATTGCGGTTGCCTTGCCGGTGCCGCCCAGAGTCCCCCCATGATGATTCATCAGACGCGAGAGCTGCGTTCGATTCTCTACGAAGTCTGATCGGCGGACCCGCCTGGGTGTTGTCGGCCAGATCTGAATCGGCTATGCTGTTTTCTCAACGAAACCATCATCCCGAATGCCTTGTGCGGGGGAGGGAATATGCAAAGTTCGAGGACTGTCGTGGCCGCGTTGTGGTTTCTCGTCGTGGCCTTCAGCCTGGTGGTGAGTTCATGCAGCTCGGAAAGCGGTGAATGCGAGCATAAGACCTGTGAAGAAATGAATCACGAATGCGGCAT
The DNA here is from genome assembly GCA_019314375.1 of Deltaproteobacteria bacterium. Taxonomy (GTDB): domain Bacteria; phylum Myxococcota; class B64-G9; order B64-G9; family B64-G9; genus JAFCZJ01. Next base: position 27,277 of record JAFCZJ010000054.1, read on the forward strand.
CTGGGCTGATGGCTGCGGCAACGACCTGGCATGCGGCGATTGTACCGACGGCGAGATCTGCAACACCATCACCGGTCGGTGCGTGGAGGACTGCACGCCCGATACATGCGCCGGACTGCACCTGGAATGCGGCACCTGGGACAACGGCTGCGGTGCCTTTCTGGAATGCGGCGATTGCACCGGCGGCGAGACCTGCAACACCACGACCGGCCAATGTGTGGGGGAATGCACACCCAGTACCTGTGTCGGACTGGGTCGCGAATGCGGCATTTGGGATGATGGCTGCGGAACGGACCTCGATTGTGGTGGTTGTTCCAACGGCGAGACCTGCAACACCACGACCGGCCAGTGCGTGGGGGAATGCACGCCCAATACCTGCGTCGGGATGGGTTACGAGTGCGACACCTGGGACGACGGCTGCGGGACACTGCTGAATTGCGGCGACTGTGGTGCTGACGAAACCTGCATCCAGGGCTTGTGTGTCGTGAGGCCCGTGCTGAGTCTGGATTCGCAAGACGGCGACACCTTCACCCTGCGCTGGACGTATCTTTGGAGCGGCCTGGGCAGCACCAACGATCACTACAAGCTTGAGGAGTCAACCAGCGGTTCGAGCAGTGGCTTCTCGGTGATCATTCAAACGGTTGCGGGTGATCACAGCTCTCCATGGACCGAAATCCTGACTCGTGTAAACGGCATGTACTATTACCGGGTGCAGGCAATCTCGTCCAACGGTGTGTCGGGTTACAGCAACGTTGTCACCGTGAACGTCGGGCAATTTCCGGCCACCCTGCGGATCGTCAACGATCTGTACGACGAAGTGGCGGGAGAGAACGATTGGGCGCAGATGAACCAGCTGTTCAGTGTTCGTATGGCCGGCGACTTCGCTGCCCTCGAAAGCTGCAATGACAGCTGTGACAGGCTAAGCCCCGGCAGCTGCGCGATGCCCGGACAGCTTATCCCGCCGGATCAAGACGGCGGCAGTTGGGCAGA
>JAFCZJ010000055.1 GCA_019314375.1 Deltaproteobacteria bacterium
TTCTTGCGACTCGGTGACCGGCTGCCAGGCTGTGAACAACACGGCTTCTTGTGCGGACGGTGACGTTTGTAATGGTGACGAGCAATGCGCTGGTGGGGTTTGTACCGCTGGCACTTCGCTGGTTTGTGCTGATGGCAATCCTTGTACTGATGACACCTGTGATTCGGTGACCGGTTGCCAGAACCCCCCTTCAGCGGACGGAACGAGCTGCGTCGACGGTGACGTTTGTAATGGTGACGAGCAATGCGCTGGTGGGGTTTGTGCCGCAGGCACGGCGTTGGTTTGTAATGACGGCAACGTGTGCACAGACGACTCCTGCGACTCGGTGCTTGGCTGCCAGGTCGTGAACAATGCGGCACCTTGTGCCGATGGTGACGTTTGCAATGGTGATGAGCAATGCGCTGGTGGGGTTTGTGCCGCGGGCACGGCGTTGGTTTGTAATGACGGTAACGTGTGCACGGATGACTCTTGCGACTCGGTGTTTGGTTGCCAGGTTGTGAACAATACGGCCCTTTGTGCCGACGGCGACGTTTGCAACGGTGATGAGCAATGCGCTGGTGGGGTTTGCCAGGCGGGCACGGCGTTGGTTTGTAATGATGGCAACGTGTGCACGGATGATTCTTGCGATTCGGTGCTTGGCTGCCAGGTTGTGAACAATACGGCCCTTTGTGCCGACGGCGACGTTTGCAACGGTGATGAGCAATGCGCTGGTGGGGCATGTGTTGCCGGTACTGCGCTTGTTTGTGACGATGACGACGTGTGTACGGATGATTCTTGCGACTCGGTGCTGGGTTGCCAGGTTGTGGATAACACGGCTTCTTGTTCCGATGCCGACGCTTGTACGATTGATGATGTTTGTGCCTTGGGCGAATGTAGCGGTGTGGCTGTCGATTGCTCTCATTTGGATAGTGCTTGCCAGGTTGGGGCTTGTTCGGCCGAGGATGGCAACTGCCAGGCTGTATCTTTGCCGGATGATACCGTTTGTGACGATGGTGATGCTTGCACTTTGGGGGAATCTTGTCAGTCAGGCATTTGTGAAGGCGGTACGGCGGTTTGTGACGGTGGCGTTGAGACGGATGGTGGCGCTGAGATGGATGCTGGCGTTGAGACGGATGGTGGCGCTGAGACGGATGCTGGCGTTGAGACGGATGCTGGCGTTGAGACGGATGCTGGCGTTGAGACGGACGGCGGCGTTGAGATGGATGGTGGGGAAGATGATGGAGATCCGGCGACTGGATGCTCTTGCGGTGTTGGGCAGGATGCAGCTGGGATGGCGGGTTTGTGGTTCTTATTCGGTCTTGTATGGCTGAGGAGGAGAAAAGCCGGGCAGGGATGAGATGAGCTTGGCGTGGTTTTGGTTGAGTCCGTCTGTGTTGACATCAAAAAAATTGGTATGGTAGGTTTGCGCACGTCCGGAATGGTAGATCGGACGGGACCTTGGACCGTCCAATGCTGTACGAAATGGGTCGGCGATTTGTCGATTCGAGGGCGAAGAGTATGAACTTGGAAGGAGTTTGTCGATGAATGGGAGCATCTTGCGATCCGCTTGGTTCCGTGCTGCGAGCACCCTGTTGGTGGTTTTTGTGGCTTCGACCCTAGTGCCCAGTACGAGTCAGGCCGGCGTCGCCAACAAATCCAAAATATACGTCTTTCCCTATCAAGGGGTTTTCAAGGGCGTGCCCAAAGAGATCACCGTCCAGACCAGCGACTTGATCAAGAACGAGATCAAGCATTCGGATGATGTTCAGTTGCAAAAGGGCCCCATCTTCATTCCTGAGTCCGTGGCAAGCAAAATCAAGCCACTGGATGACAAGGCCTTGAAGAAGGCTCAAGCTTTGCAAGCCAAGGGCGAAAAGGCCTACGCCAAACTCAAGTTGGCGGTGGCCAGCAAGAGTTTTCGGGGCGCACTCGCTCGCTATGAGCGCTCTGTGGCTTTGCTTACCGACTTTTCGCCTCTTTTGGATTCCATGCTCATGTTGTCGGTTTGCTATTATCGCATGGACAAAGAGGATGAAGGCGCCAAGATGTTGGTCAAGGTCATTCGGATCAAGCCCGACATCGTCTTGGATGCCGAGAAGTATCCGCCCATGTTTCGCAACACCTTAGACAAGATCCGCAAACGTTTGCTTCGAAAGACCCGTGGTGAGGCAGAAGTCGTGGCCAACATCGAGGGCGCCACCGTCTTTTTCGACGGCCGAAAAGTGGGTGCCACCCCGGTCATTCTTAAGGAATTGGTCCCCGGTGAACACTATGTGCGGGTAGAAAAAGAAGGACTGCAGTCCTGGGCAGGCAAGGTGGTCGTGGTTTCCACCAAGAAAGTTCGCATCTTGGCCACCCTGGGTGGCGTCAAAAAGGCATCAGGCCCAATCGGTGAGATCGCCGAAGCACTGCGGATCAACAACATTACGCCAGCGATTTTGAAAACCGTCCAGGCTCAGGGCAAGGAGATCGGCGCTGACTTCGTTATCCTGGGTGGTGTGGCCATGAAAGGGCAGAACTTTCGTGTGGGCAGCTTCATGGTGCGCGTCAAGGACAAGCAACTCTGTCCCTTGCCGGAGATTGAGTTTGATCCGGACCTTTTGGGTGCCTCCGTCGAGGTATACAACATGGCTGCGATCATGTTCAAAAGAGTCGAGGGTTGCCCTGACCCGGTGGGAGCCAAATCGGTGTCCCTGGTGCAAACAGCCAAGAAGAAAAAGGCAGAGGTCAAGGCCGTGGCCGTGGGCCCGGCGGTTCCGCCGCCGGACGTGAAGAAGCCCGATCCCAAGCCAGCAATTAAACCCGCGGTAAAGCCTGCGGTTGGCCCCGCGACGCCAGCCACTGGTCCTGCTCGTCCGGCCACTGGTCCTGCTCGTCCGGCCACTGGTCCTGCTCGTCCGGCCACTGGTCCTGCTCGTCCGGCCACTGGTCCTGCTCGTCCGGCCACTGGTCCTGCTCGTCCGGCCACCGGTCCCGCTCGTCCGGCCACCGGTCCCGCTACACCAGGTGCCGCTCCTGCTCGCCCGACCACTGGTCCCGCGGCACCGGCCACCCCGGCTGCCAAGCCTGTGGTGGCGGGTGATACAGGTTTGGTCACCACAGGTGGAAGCGCCCTGAACAAGGGACCTCGGCGCCCGCTGGTGGTTCCAACGGCCCCAGGGGCCAATACCTTGCGACCCATCGATGAGATCGATGATGGTGGCGATAAATGGTACAAGGCTTGGTGGTTTTGGACCGTCGTGGGGGTGGTTGTGGTCGGTGGAACCGTCGGTGCGGTAGGTGGGATGGGTGGTTTTGACTCCAGCGACAGCGGTGGTTCCGTGACCGTGCATTGGCCTCGGTGATTTCGACATGCAGATTCGATCCGACGAGAACGGGAGAAGCAACATGAACCACGGCAAGTATGCTCGTTCAGGTAAAAGTTGGCACGGTGCAGCAGGTCTGATGGCCGCCTTGGGGTTTTTGGTCTTGGGCGGTTTGCATTTCGGCTGCTCGGAGCCTGTGAACGTGGATTTCAATATCATTAACCCCTGCCAGGAAAACCTCTTTGCGGAGCAGGGCTGTAATTTCATGCGCATCGTGGTCTCGGCCCTTGACCCGGCTGACCCTCTTCATCGGGATGCGGCTGGCCAGGGCCTTGGTCCTTTGGCCAAGACTTGCGATGTGGCGGCGGGCGAGTGCACCCTGGACGCCGAGGAATTGGTGGGTGAAGGGCGCATAGTGGACGTGCTTTGTTATGCCACATTGGAGAGCGAGCCGGTTGCACGGGCTTCTTCAAGTATTGTGGATTTGGATTCAGGTGGCGAGGGTGTTGCGGGCAAGAGTTTGAACCTGCTTTTGGGCAACATCTATGGCTTTGTCGAGACGACGGTCATTCGCCCTGGTGACTCCATCGGTACCTGCTCAAAGCTCGGCGTGGCCCAGAACCAGGGCCGCTTTGGTCACACGGCCACTCTATTAGAGGACGGACGGGTTTTGGTCGTGGGCGGCATCATTCGCTATGGCCAAGGCGTAGAGAAGTACCTGACCACGGCCGAGGTTTTCGATCCCAACACGGGTGAACACACGTTGCTGCTTGACGGCGCGGGCATGCCGATTGAGATGCAGGCTGGTTCGGGCCGTGCCTATCACACGGCCACTCGATTGCGGGATGGGCGGGTGCTCATCAGCGGCGGTGTGGGCTTGATTCAGGAAGGCAGCATGGAGATCCCCACGGCCATCCGTTCCAGTGAGCTCTTCGATCCTGCTTCGGGCACCTTTGTTTCTCCTACGGACATGGGTACGGCTCGCGCCCATCATGCGGCCACGCTCCTGGCGACCGGCGAAGTTTTGATCAGCGGCGGCGTGTCTTATGTCAGCGGGGCCATCAACAATAACGGTTATTACGCCAGTGCCATCGTCTTCAACCCGGAGACCAATGCCTGGAGTGATGTCTCCAACACCATGAGCAGCGAGCGGGCATTCCATCAGTCCGTGTTGCTGGATCCGGCGGCTACCCAGGGTAAGGTGATCATCATCGGCGGAGAAAATGGCGCGGGCACCCTGGATTCGGTGGATATTTTTGATCCGACCTCGAATAGTTTTTTCAGCAACGTCAGCGTGAACATGAGCCGGGCTCGTAGTCGCTTCTGCGCCACCCGGCTTAAAAACGGCGAGGTGTTGGTGGCCGGTGGAACGACCACGAAAGGCGATTTAGAACCGGACAACGGCGTGGAGATATTCAACCTGGGTCAGGGTGGTTCCTTCGGTGGATTCAAACCGGACATCATCACTTTGGAAGTGGCCCGCATGGACCACAGCTGCAATCTCCTGGATTCCGGCAACGTGATGGTGGCCGGCGGACGCCTGTCGGGCGGAGAGGCCACGGGCGTCGGCGAGTTGGTCGTTGTCGGTGCCGACAGCTATACGGTGCAGCGGCTGACCGACTCGCTCAACCCCCCGCGTTTTCTCCATCAGGCCACGGAACTGCTCAATGGTTGGGTGCTCTTGACCGGCGGGCTGCCGAATGATGCGGTGGCCGAGATGGCCGTGATGCAGTCGATGTACTTCGTGCCCAAGCCTCTGTAGGACAACTATCGCCTATGGAGCAATAATATCCCCTTGCTCTTCTACTGCCGTGGCGTACTCCAGGCCCACCTTCTGCATGGCTTTCTCGGCTTCATTTTTTGCCAGGTCAAAGGAAGGCTTGACCAGCAGATCCAAAAAGCGTGGAAAGAATTTGGATAGGTCGCCACCCTCTTGAAATTCTTCACAGATTCGATCGAACCACTCGGTATTTCGGACGCGGAATTTTCCTTTGAGCTCTTCGCAGACACGCTCTCTGGCGCGGATGCCTTGTCCTGAGAACATGCGCTCCGAGACCTTGCGGGCCAGGGCAAGCTCTTCTTTCATGGCGGTTTTGTATTTTGCGAAGGCGGCTTCTGCTTCCTTGGGATGCTTGAACTTGGCGAAGGATTTTGTGATTTTTTCGTAGTCCTTGATGAGGCTGTGCCAGCGGTCCTGAAAGGTCTTGTTGGCCATGAGTTTGGGCTTACCGCGGCCTGGGGCCATCTTGATCTCGGCCTTGAAGTCCGGGCGCAAGTATTTGGATAGATGCGAGGTGACAAGAATGAATTCGGCCATATGAAAGCGTACCGGCAGATAGGGTGAGTGGCCCACTCGGAATTCCTTGCGCGAGGTTTTGTAGATGATCTGGGATACATCGGTGCCCTTGTAAGCCTCGTATTTGACCTCTTTGTTCATGGGCTTTGGGGGGGTCTTGGTTTTTCGCGCTTTGCGGGCCATGGCATCAGGGGCGATGAACCCGACGAATAGCATGGAGATGATGGCGAAAATGGCTTGTTTGCGTCTCATGGCTTGAACCTCCTGCCAGATTGGGACTGATTCAACGTGGCGAGTATTCTAGTCTTTCTGTTTTTGCAGGCAAGATTTTTTTTGTCAGCTTGGCTCAGGTCCCGTTCTTGGGTTAGGGTCGGGGCGAAATACTTCAACTTTAATGTGAAGGAGAGTCCATGGCACGAAAAGTTATCGCGACAAATGAGGCACCGGCGGCGGTGGGACCCTATTCTCAGGCCTGCCAGGTCGAAGGCGGCCGTACCTTGTATCTCTCCGGTCAGATTCCCTTGGACCCGGCCAGCGGCGAGTTGGTCAAAGGGCCGGCAGCCGAGCAAGCCGTGCGTTCCATGGAAAACCTGAAGGCTGTTTTGGCCGCGGCTGATATGAGTTTTGACGATGTGCTCCGCTGCACCATCTACTTGACCAGCATGGCTGACTTTGCCGCGGTCAACGAGGTCTACGGTCGCTACTTTTCCGATCCGCCCCCGGCCCGGGCAACAGTCCAGGTGGCGGGGCTACCCATGGGCGTGAATGTAGAGATTGACGCCATCGCTGAAAAAGTTTGATTTGAGGAAATTTGCCCTCATTGCGTGGGTCCTCATCGCCTGCTTTGGGTCTCCTGTGGTTCGGGCAGGCGGAGCGCGGCTGGCGGGCTATCTTGTGCACAAGACCACCGGCCAGCCTCTCATCGGTGCCCCGGTGAAGCTCGACAACAAGCATTTTGCCGTGACCGACGAGAAGGGCCGTTTTGTTTTTGTCGGCCTGCGACCGGGCAAGCACCGGATTAAGGTAGACGATCCGGAATGCGCGCCCTTTGAGGCAAGTTTTGAGCTGAAGGCAAATCAGGCGCAGCTCGAATTGCGATACGCCTTGGACCCGAGGGGAGGGGCCGCGGTCGAAGAAGTCATCATTCGTTCAGAGCGGCTTGTTTCCGAGGTCTCGGATACCGTCTTGGAGATGGACGAGGTGATGAAGATCCCGGGCACCCAGGGCGATGTGCTCAAGATCGTGCAGAGTCTGCCGGGGGTGGCGCGCAATTTGGCCATGGGCGGCTCGGGCGGGCCCGGGATCGTTGTGCGCGGGGCTGCACCGGAAGACAGCAAGGTGCTCATCGATGGCTTTGTCGTGCCCATCCTTTATCACTTCGGTGGACTCAAAAGTATCTTCAATTCGGACATGCTCAAGCGCATCGACTTTTTGCCGGGCGGTTTCGGCGCGGAGTATGGCCGCGCCATCGGTGGTATCGTGGATGTGCAAACCCGACCCTGTGATCACAAGCAATTGGATGGTTACGTCGAGCTGAGCATGTTGGATGCCGGCTTCTTTCTGCGGGGACCCGTTACCGAAGATCTGGGTTTTTTCGTGGCGGCCAGGCGCTCGACAGTGGATTTGTGGTTGCCCTATGTTTTGCCCGACGATGCCGGTTTCGACATGACCGTGGCACCGGTTTATTACGACTACCAGGCCAAGGTGGACTGGAGTCCCACGGTCGCTGATCGTTTCAGCATCATGGCCTTCGGGTCCTCGGATGAGTTGAAGTTCTTAATGGAGCAGCCGAAATCGATGGATCCGGAATTACGCGGTGACTTCGGCATGGTCACCAGCTTTCATCGGGTGCATTTGGGTTGGACCCATGCACCACCCGCCGCCAATTGGCACCTCAAGGTGCGTAGTGTGGCGGGTTTCGACAGCGCTCAGATGGATATGGCTGAGAAGTTCTATCTGCATATCGAGGTCCCCAGTCTGGGGCTTCGAAGCGACTTGGATTGGCAGTTCGCCAAGGGGTGGCATTTGACAACGGGGCTGATCGGGGGCTTCGCCTCCTACGATTTGGAGCATAAGATCCCCATGATGCCCAAGGAAGGGCAGGTGCCCTCCAAGTTGCAGAGCTTTGAGCTTTTCGAGGGGCGAGAGCAAACCCAGGCCATCACGGGCGGAGCATACACCAGTCTGGGCTGGGAGCCTTTCGCGGGTACGCGCCTTACGGGTGGCTTGCGTTTGGATGTGGTCCACGCCGACGAGGTGGACGAATGGGCGCTCATGCCTCGCTTCAGCTTGAAGCACGAACTGCGACCCGGCACCATTTTCAAGGCCGGGGTGGGACTCTATTACCAGATGCCCACCGAAGATGAGCTGTCTTCCAACTTCGGCAACTCGGATTTGGAGATGGAGCGGGCTTGGCATTACACCTTGGGCTTGGAGCAAAAGCTTCCCTTTTCCAGTTCCGTGGATTTTACCTTTTTTTACAAGACCCTGGATAAGTTGGTGGTGCCCGACACGGCGACCAACTATTCCAACGGGGGCGTGGGCAAGGTGGCAGGCTTAGAGGTTTTGTTGCGCCGGGACATGCGCGAAGGTCTTTTCGGCTGGCTGGCCTATACCTTGATGCGCTCCCAACGTCAGGACGGGCCCGATGAGCTCTGGCGTCTCTTCTCCTACGATCAGACGCACATTCTGACCCTGGTGGCGGGTTACCGTCTGCCTACCGGTCCAATAGAGCCGGCCCATGGACAACGGGACGGATGGGAGTTCGGTGCCCGTTTCCAGCTCGTCTCGGGCAATCCCAACACCCCCATTGTCGGCGGTATCTACGACGCGGACTGGGATAACTATTTGCCGATCCCGGGACCCATCAATTCCGAGCGCCTGCCGACTTATCACCGCTTGGATATGCGGGTGGATTACACTTGGGCTTTCTCTTCCTGGGCTCTGAGCTTGTACTTGGACGTGCAGAATGCGTACAACCACGCGTCGATCGAGGGCATTCGCTACAACTACGATTATTCAGAGCGGGCTTACTTTGAGGGCTTGCCGATTTTGCCGGCTTTGGGCGTGAGGGGGTCATTTTGATGCGACGCCGGGTTCTATGGATGGGCTTGCTTCTTGCCTCGATGCTCTTTGCGATTTGCGCCTGCGAAAATCCTTTTCCTCCGCGAAACCTGGTGGAACGACTGCGTCCCTTGGCGGTTAAGGCCAGTCCCCCCGAATGCGGTCTTGATGGCGAAGTGGAGTTGGAGGCCCTGGTGGCGGATCCGACAGGGGAGGGCAGGGAGCTGCGCTTTGTCTGGGCTGTATGCCTGATGGAGTTGAGCTCTGCTGCATCAGATATCGCCTGCCCGGGGCCGGATAGTTATGTTTTGCCAGGCGAAGGGCCCACGAGCCAGCTCTCCATGCCCGACTTGCTGGCTTGGCTTGCCGAACAAGGTTTCGAGATGACCCCGGAGCACATGCCGCCTGGTCAGGAGCTGCCCAAGACCATCCCCTTGTTCATCGGCTTCGAATTGCGGGCCGGTGAGGAGCTGATGCGGGGGATAAAGCGGGTGACGGTTCGCTTGGATGGGGAGGCGTCCACCAACATCAATCCGCGATTGCTGGGCCTGTTGATCGACGGTGTGGAAGTGGGCGATGAGACGCCATGCATTCCAGCCGGATCCACGGTCGTGATGACCCCTTTGGCGGATGAGACGACGCGGGATAGTTACATCCCGGATGGGGAAACAGAACCACAGCTTGAAGACTTCCTCTTTAGCTGGTTTTCCGATGCGGGAGAGTTCAAAGACGAGCGCAGTATTCTGGACGTGGACAGTGAGGGCCGGCCCCTGGATGCCAACGAATTCACCGCCCCCGATGAACTCGGACCGATGACCATATGGCTGTTGGTGCGGGATGCACGCTACGGGACGGATTGGATGAGTTGGGACTTGGAAATTGTTGCACCCTTACCTGTCCTGGAATGAGTCCACCTGGGGCGGGGCGAAATCCTTGGGATAGTTTTCGGCGATGAAGATCAGTTTGTCCCCTTTACTTAGAATTTTGTCTGATGGTGGGTTGACCTGCACTTTGCCACCCTCGTCATTTCCGCATTCGATGCTTAGGAGTACGGCGTCGTATTTTTCTTTGAGCCGCGAGTGGGCCTCGCGGATCTGCATGCCCTGCCATTCATCGGGGATGGGCGCTTTGTATATTTGGTTGCCATATTGGCTGGTGAGTAACTCGTCGAGCATGGTCACCAAGCCCCGGGTGCGTGATGAGGCGGCAATGATTTGGCCTGCGTAGTCATCCGGCACGATGATCTCTTCTACGCCGGCCATGGACAGGTGTTCTTTGTTGTCCCGGTTCAGCAATTCCACGCAGGTGAAGATGTCGTTGTTGAGTTTTTCGATGGTCAAAGCCGCCAAGACGGTGCGGGCGTCCCTGTCCTGGTCCGAGCGTTCTCGGGTGCGGTCGGCCAAAAGAACAGCCACCTGGGCGCGTTCGATGCCGGCTTGTTTGAGTACATCGATGCGGGTGAAATCGCCCGAGATGAAGAAAAACTGATCCGGGCGAATCTTGAAGCCTTGCATGGACGGGGGGTCTTCGGTCTCGGCGATCAGCACGATGGTTTTTTTGCGCAGGCGCTTGTCGGCCCGAAATTCTTCCAGTACGCGCGGTGCCACGCTGTTCCAGCCACATATGACGATGTGGCCATGCACGTCTTCAAGTCCCATTTCTCGGACCTCCATGCGCTGGCTCAGGCGATTGACCATGGCCGCCGAAATGATGCCTGTGAAAGTAGCAAAAAACCCCAAGCCCCCCAGCATGACGACCAAGGCCAGCAGACGGCCTGGGAATGTGACGGGCGTGCCGAACTGGGGTTCTCCGGATACCAGGGTGTAAAGGCTCCACCATGTGGAGCCCTCGATGGTGTGGAAGATGGCCTGCTCGCCCTCTTTTTCCAGCAGATTCATGCCGATGGCCGAGGCCAGCACCACGACGAGTACGATCAGTCCAACCGTAAGCAACTCGGTTTTTCCTTGCCGGAACGCATCACCCAGCCCGCTCATGCGTCGGTTGAGCAGCACGCCCAGTCGGAAAAGTCTCAGCAGGCGCAGAACCCTCAGGATGCGGAGGGAGCGCATGAGCGGCAGCACAGCCAGGATGTCCAGCCAGTAAGCCCGCAAAAAACGCCGGCGTGAGGGCATGGCCACGAAGCGCAAGAAGAGTTCAAGGATAAAGATGCCGGTTAAAGCATGGCCGGTATTCTCCGACAAACTGAACAGCGGATGGCTTTCGGGGAGGGTGGCCTCAATTAGCAGCAGGGCCACCGACGCCAGGATCAGCACCACGATGCCCGAGTCCGTGATGGGGTGGTTCATGAAGCTGTCGAGGCGTCGTCGCATGACCGCCATCATAGGCCGGGCGTCTCGCCTGAGCAAGGATGACGGAGGCTCTTGACAGTTTGCCGGGCCGGGTGTTAGTGGCACTAACGAATCGTTTTTTGATTCGTTAGTGCCACGTTATGCTGCGCGGTTTTACCGCGCAGTGTTAGTGGCCTTTTGGGGGTTATCGGCCCTTTCGGGAGGATTACATGGCAAGCTTGGTGGTCGTTGGTCTCCAGTGGGGCGATGAGGGCAAGGGCAAGGTGGTGGATATCCTGGCCGGCTTTGCGGATTTGGTGGTGCGTTTTCAGGGTGGTGCCAATGCTGGCCACACGCTCAAGGTCGAAGGGGAGGAAGTGGTTACCCACCTGGTGCCCTCCGGGGTCCTGCATCCCGGGAAGAGATGCGCCATCGGGCCGGCGGTGGTTTTGGACCCCGAGCAACTGCTCTTGGAAGTGGACGTTTTGCAAGCGAAGGGCAGGCTGTCCGAGCCTGATTCTTTGATGGTGAGCAACCGGGCTCATGTGGTCATGCCCTATCACAAGCAATTGGACGGAGCTCGAGAACAAGCCTCCGGTTCGGCCAAGATCGGCACCACCCTTCGGGGCATCGGGCCTTGCCTTGAAGACAAGATGTCCCGCAGCGGCATTCGGGTCTGCGATCTGATGGACTCGGATCTTTTGACCGAGCGAGTGACCTCGCGTCTGGCGGAAGTTAACGCTCTGCTTGCCCATTATGGCTCGGATGCCGTTAAGGCTGATGAGTTGCTGCACCTTCTGCGCGCGCAGGCCGATCGCCTGCGGCCATTCATTGGTGATGTGGGCGAGTTGGTGCGAACCGAGCTGAGCCGGGGACGACCTGTGCTTTTCGAGGGCGCGCAGGGCGTCATGCTGGACGTGGACCACGGGACCTATCCATTCGTGACTTCTTCCAATACGGTCGCTGGCGCAGTCTGCGCCGGGCTTGGGTTGGCCCCTGGGCGCTTGTCCAGCGTGATGGGTGTAGCCAAGGCATACTCGACAAGGGTTGGCGAGGGGCCATTCCCGACCGAGATGGGTGACGAGCGGGGCATCAGGCTGCAGAAAGCCGGTGGAGAGGTCGGTGCCACCACGGGTCGCCCGCGACGCTGCGGCTGGCTGGACCTTGCGGCCTTGCGCTATGCGGTGTCGGTTGGTGGATGCACTTCTCTTTGTTTGACCAAGCTGGATGTCTTGTCGGGGCTCGGTCCCTTGAAGGTGGCGGTGGCATACGAGCTGGATGGCGAGCGGATCGAGAGCATGCCGGCGGACGCCATGCTCTATCGCCGGATCAAGCCAGTCTATGAAGAACTTGAGGGTTGGGACGAGACCCTTGGCGAAGTGCGCGAACTCAGTGACCTGCCGGCACCTGTCAGGCGTTATCTGGATTTCGTGAGTAACTTTGTCAACGTGCCGGTGGCCATGGTCTCGGTGGGGCCCTCCCGCTCGGAGACCATCATGGTACAAAATCCCTTCCGCAATCGCTGAATCTCTCATTCACCGGGTTGGGCCGGGATGGAGCTCATGATTTTTTCGTTGCTCATTCGGCATTTGGACCTGTTGCTGTTCTTGTTCATCTGCGCATTCGTGCCGGTGGCGACATTCGGTGCCTGGACCCGGCGCATTTTGAAGAAGAAGGAGCATCCTCGCTGGCGTTGGTTTTGGACTGCGCTTTTTGGTTGTGAACTGCTCTGCATCCTCTATGCCGGGTTTGTGGAGCCGCGGTGGCTTGAGGTGAGTCAGCATCAGGTGTCGATGCCGCAAATGAGCCAGGGCTTACGCTTGGTTCACCTGAGTGACTTGCATCTGAAGGGAGACGCGGCATGGCAGAAGCAGGTTCTTGATGCGGTTCGGCAGGCCAAACCGGATTTGATCGTACTCACCGGGGACTACTTGAATCAGCTGTCGGATTCGGAACAACTCCTGGCATTTTGTGGGGAACTTCTGGTTATGGTGGGGCCGCAGCGATTATTTGCCGTGACGGGCAATTTCGAGTGGTCCTTGGGCTCAGAGTCGGTTTTGCACGAGGCGGGCGTGACCACTCTGGATGGCACCTTGGTTTTTGTGACTTGGGCTGGTGCGGCCTTGCAGGTGGCTGGGATCGGATTCGACCCATCCCTGCGAGCGAGCGAGCGGAAACTCGCTGACCTGGTGGAACAATTGGATAGCAGCCTGCCGGCCATTTTGCTGCATCACACCCCTGATTTGGCCGAGTCGCCCGGCATCGGAGCCTTCGACCTGGTTTTGAGTGGTCATACCCATGGAGGCCAGGTGAGGCTTCCATTCTATGGCGCTTTGATCACCATGGCGAGGCACGGAAAACGTTACGAGGCTGGTTGGTATGATTTGTCTGGCGGTGCAAGGATGTATGTGAGCCGAGGCGTGGGGATGGAGGCAGCGCCAGTGCCTCAGATTCGTTTTTTCTGCCGGCCGGAAGTGGTGGTTTTGGATTTGCTGGATCGAGGCAATGTGCGTTGATTCTGTGGGGTTTGTCTGGCATCATCTAGCACTTGATGCCTTTGGGTAAAGGGAGAACTGTATGCTTCGTCAGATCTTGGTCTGGATGACATTGTTTGCTGTCATGTTCGCCGGCTTGACCGATGCGGAGGCTCGCAAAAGAAGGAAGCGCCGCAGCGTCAAGGTCCCGGTGATTCTTTTGCCGGTCAAGGTGAAGGGCTTGTCCAGAGAGCAGGCCGTTTCTCTGGCTAAGCTTCTTGGCAAGACCATGTTTAATGAGTTGCGTGAAATTGGCGTCTTCAAGGTGTTGAAGGCGAAGAAGACTTTGCGCAAGCTGAAGAAAAAGAAAGTCTACACGAGCAGTTGTTATAAAGAGCGAAAGTGTCTTCGTAAGGTGGGGAGGGCTGTCAGGGCCAAGGTCATCTACCACATGCATCTGCAGAAACAAGACGATGGCGTGATGGTGACTCTGCGCACATTTGACGTGAAATCCGGCAAGGAGTTGCGCAAGGCCACGAGCGTCACCAGCGGCGAGGGCGCCGAAGTGGAGCGTGAGGCCAGATGGATGGCCCGCAAGGTTTCGGGCCCCATGATCACCACGGTGCTTCGCAAAAAAGGCAAGGGCAAGTTCAAGGTGGTGGGTGATGAGGGCGATGCTGAGCTGATCGTCAATGGCAAGTCATACGGTAAGCGGATGAACAAGAGCTTCAAGGTCTCACCCGGCGTGTTTGATGTGGTGGTTCGCAAGGAGGGCTTTGAGGATTTCCATGATGTGATCGTGGTTCGACCCAAGCAGGAGAGAGTCATCACAGCCGTCTTCACGCAAGTCGACCGCAGTGACAAGCCGGTGGTGGGGCTGGTGGACAAGTCGGCGGGTGATGCTCAGCCCAAACCCAAGGCTGAGTTGCCCGCCTGGGCCAAGTTCGGCCCGGCGAAAACTGAAAAAGATAAGCCAAAGACCAAGCCCTTGATCGCAAAGCCCAAGGTCGTGGCCAAGCAGGATTCGAAGGCCGAGAAACCCTTCCTGCCCAAGACCAAGACCAAGGTCGAGCCGGAAGAAAAAACGGATGACGAGGGGGGTGGTTTTTACACCACCTGGTGGTTCTGGACGGCGGTGGGTGTTGGTGTGGTTGGCGCGGCTACGGCGGTGACGGTGGTGTCCCTTGGTGGCGAGACCGTGTCCGACACGGGTGGCGCCATTTTGCAATGGCAGTAAGGAGGTGGACCATGCGATCCCAAACTAAGCATGCGGCCCTTTTCTTGATGATTCCGATTTTCTTGGCCTTTGGCTGTCAGCCCGATGGTGCTGATGTGGGTGCTGCGGCCGTGGAACTGCACTTTGTCGATTTGCAGGGGGATGACCTGCGAGGCGTACTCTCCGGCGTGGTGGATAACGTGGTGGTGCGTGTGCTCGAAGGGGAAACCCAGCTTGTCGAGGGCAGTTTCGACTACGAGGCTCAAGGCGGGACCCTGAATGACATCCCGGCGGGCAGCGACCGGATATTTGAAGTCGAAGCCACGACCGATTCAGGTACGGTGGTTTACGCAGGAACAACCAACGGCGTGACCATCGTGGGTGGTGGTCTGGTCAACGTGCCTGTCAACCTCGCTCCGGCTTATGGGGTGGACCTGTTTGCCCCCGCGGCCATCGATTCGTTGCAGGCGAGCGTAGTGGGAGAGCAGGTTCAACTGGACTGGTTGGCTTCAGGCGATGATGGCCTGGTGGGTCGTGCGGACAGCTACGACATACGAGTGAGTGACGCGCCCATCAACGAGGGCAATTTCAATGCGTCGGCGTCGATCTCTGGCGCTCCAGTGCCGGGCGAGCCCGGTGCCGCGGAGCAGTTCCTTTTTGGCGGCCTGCCGAGCGGTACCCACCATTTCGCCATTAAGGCAGTGGACGAAAATGGCAACGCATCCTTGGTGTCCAATGACGTGTCCGTCGATTTGTCGGTTGTCTCGGACGTGACGGCACCTGCTGCCGTGGCCGACTTGCAAGCCCAGGCCCAAGATGACGATTCGATCCTCTTGATTTGGACGGCCCCTGCGGATGATGGGGTGGAGGCGGCTTCAGGTGCGGTGGACCAGATTGAGCTGCGTATGTCCATGGCACCCATCACGGAGGCCAACTTTGGTGATGCCCAACTCATCGCGGGCCCGGTGACGCCATTGGGCCCGGGCCTGGTCGAAAATTTGCTTGTTGAGGGCCTGCTTACCGGGGACTCCTTGTATTTCGCCATTCGAAATGCAGATGAAGTACCCAACTGGTCGGCGGTGAGCAGTGTGGGTCCCGTGGTGGTGCAAGACGCGACAGCACCAACCGCGGTGAGCGATTTGGCGGTCGAAGCCACCGGGCCGGACTCTGTTTTGTTGCGTTGGACCGCAGCTGGTGACAACGGTGTGTTGGGTCTTGTGAGTTCTTATCTTGTGCGCCGATCAACCATGGCCATCGACGGGGCTAACTTCGCTGCCGCCTTGCCGGTGGACGGACCTGTGGCGCCCTTGTCCGGACCGGGTCAAGAGCAGACCTTGGTCGTGACCGGCCTGGACCCCGACGCGGTGGTTCATTTCGCATTGCGTGCGGTAGACGATGCTGGCTTGACCTCCGACGTGTCCAACGATGCAGAGGGCCGCACGGACGACTCCATTCCGCCGGCCCAGATTGTCGATCTGGCGGTCACCGCGGAAGGGGCGGACTCGGTGAGTTTGAGTTGGACTGCTCCGGCGGACGATGATTCGGATGTCACTTCGGGGTCTGTGGCTGCCTACGATCTGCGATATGCAGCGACCTCCATTGATGATCAGGCTGCCTTTGGCGCTGCGTTGTCGGTGACGGGGCCCTCGGTGCTGGTGCTTCCTGGTGAGGAACAAGCCGCGGATCTTTCCGGCCTGCCTGTCGGCCAATGGCATTTCGCGGTGGTGGCTCTGGATAACCGAGATAACCCATCTCAGGTTTCTAACTCGGTGACCGCCTGCGTGGGCTGTCCCCAGATTCATAGCCTGGCCCCGACCTCCTTGCCGGTGGGTGGCTCGTTGATCGTCCAAGGATCGGATTTCGGCACCAACCCAGGCAGTGCGGAACTGGGCGGGGTGGCCGCAGAGGTCATCGCCTGGTCGGATGATCTGTTGCGGGTGGAGGTGCCGATCCTGCTGGGTGGCTTGGGTCCCTTGGATTTGCAGGTGACGACAGAATCGGGTTTGACTTCAGCGCTTTTCGTGGCTCAGTTCGTTTTGAGCCCCTATGTGGAATCCCTGGAACTGGATACGGGAATCGTGACTCTTTCGGGAAGCGGTTTTGGTCTTGCTCAAGGCACTTCGACCCTGATCTTCGAGGGTTCGGCCGCGACGCCTACGGCAGGCACTTGGTCGGATACGCTCATCACGCTGGCCTTGCCGGGCGATGCGATTTCCGGGCCGGTGCAGGTTGTGGTGGGTGGTGAGGCCTCCAACGGGTTGGAACTCATCGTTCCAGGGTTGGAGCGCTTCTGGGATGGGCTACCGCAGGATTGGCGTCCAGGGAGTGATACGCCTTTGCACTGCCATGCTTCGGCGAGCATCGCGGGTGGGGCTTTGGTGGCTTGGACGGAAGTGGTCAGTACCAACCGGGAACTCGTCGCCCAGTACTTCGACGGAAACGCCTGGGGTGCGGCCGCGAGGATCAATGGGGGAGTCGATCTGGGCGATCACCTGGTCGAGGTCATCACGGATGATGCTGGAGATTTCCACGTAGCTTGGACTGATGCCACGGCTGCCTTGCGCTGTAGGCACTTCATCGACGGCGCAGCTCAGGGTATCGAAATGATCGGCACGGATGCGGCCGGTACACAGATTGCTTTTGGCCAGCTGCCTGACGGCAACTTGATTGCAGCCTGGGCTTCAGCCGACGGCACAAGCCTCATGGCCAACATTCAGGATGCGGGGAGTTTTGATTCAGCTTCCGCCACGGAAGTGGTGGGTGGTCTGACCGAATTGAGCCATCTTAGCGCCTTTGTAGATGGAGCAGGTTATTTCCATCTGGTGTATTCAGCATCTGGCGCGTTGAGTCACCTCTTTTTTGATGGGGTGACCTGGTGGGATGGTGGACAGGTTTCGACAATCACATCCACTGCGGGACTTGTGCAAATGGATTTGGTTGCGGATTCCAAGGGCTATTTGCACTTGGCCTTTTGGGATGACGGGGGATTGCTTTATGCGTCATGGGATGGTGCGGATTGGACCCCTGTGAGTTTGGCCGCTGCCGCAATCGGTAGACCGGCTTTGTTTGTCGACATGGGAGACGCGGTACATGTCGTCTTTAGCGATGTGGACACCAATACGGATGTGGTGCATCAGGTGCTGGACCCCATGGGTGTCTGGTCGGCGAGTAGCAACCTGAGCCTCGGCGCCACTGCTTCTCTGGAGCCCGCCTTGGCGGTGTTACCCGACTTGCGGCGCGTGGTCTTCTGGGAAGAAGGCGGCGTCTTGCTGGCGAACTTTTGGGAGTAAACTATTTCTAACATGCATAAATATCAGCACATCTGGACCCTTGGGGTGATGGTCCTTTTTCTTGCATCCGCATGCACCAAGCCGCCGATTCCGCCCAAGGAGCGCAGCTTGGCCGAGGCCCGGCAGAAGGTTTTGGTCCTTTTCAGCCAGTTGGACGGTTTCGAGATGGAAAAGCAAAGAGAGGTTGGTCTGCTTGGCCGGGCGGCGGTGCGCATGGAGGCCCATTGGAATCACGCTGGACAGATGCGGCGAGGCATCATCTATGTGGTGGATCATCCCAAACTGTTCAACGTGATTCACTACACCGCGCCTGACGACAACAACCTCTTCGAGGCGGGATACCCGGCCTTCCAGACCATGCTCAAGGATTTGGAAATCATCAATGGCGTCGGTACGCTGACCGTGACTGAGCATGAGGGCCACAAGCTCATGCGCTCACCGGATCTGCAATTGGCCATTCGCTATCCCAATGACTGGGTTTACAGCCTCGACGAACTTAATCGAGCGGTGGTTTTCAGCGGCCCGCGGGAAGAGCCCACCTGGTTGACCACGGTTAGTTTTTCCATCGTCGATAAGTGGGCGGATGAATCTTGATGCTGGAGGCTGCTTGAGTTTTCCTTGACGGCCTCTTTCCGGCCGTGCCATGATTTGCTCCAAATCCGTGAGATATTTGTTGATTCTGGCTTTGCATCCTTCGTGAGGTGTGATCATGAGTGAGCCTGGTAAAGAATTCAAACCCTACGTTCCGGTCGAGACCAATATGAAGGAATTGACCTTCAAGGCCGTGTTCCTGGGCATCATTATGGCGATTGTCTTGGGCGCGGCCAACGCCTACTTGGGTCTCAAGGCAGGCATGACCGTGGCCGCGACTTTTCCGGCGGCCGTTATCGCCATGGCGGTTTTGCGGGCCTTCAAGGGCACTGTCTTGGAGGAGAACATCGCAAGGACAACCGGGGCTGTGGGTGAGGCCCTGGCAGCGGGGGCCATTTTCACCATCCCGGCCTTCATCATGTCCGGTGTCTGGGATGATTTCGATTATTTGACTTCCACGGCTCTGCTTCTGGTGGGTGGTGTGCTCGGTGTCTTTTTTGTCATTTTGCTCAGGCGCACCTTCATGGAAGATCAGTCCTTGCCTTTTCCGGAGAGTCAGGCTTGCACCGAAATCGTCAAGGCAGGGCAGAGAGGGTCCTCCGGGGCCGGGCAGGTCTTTGTGGCCATGGGCATCGCCGCGGTCATCGAGTTTTTCAAGAACGCCAACGGCATTCAGATCATCAAAGAGAACGTGCGCGGTGTTTTCGGGGTGGGCAATAGCGCCTTCCCGGTGGTCAGCCCGGTCTCCAGCCCAGCCTTCATGGGCGTGGGTTTCATCATCGGTCCGCGTCTGAGCGCCATCACGGCGGCCGGCGGTGTCTTCGGTTGGTTGTTTTTGATGCCCCTGTTGGTTTTCATCATGGCGCTTGCTGATTCAAGTTTCGGAGACAAACTCATCTCTTTGCTGGCGTCAGGAAACTATGCCGTGCTCTATGACGGCGATAAGGCCTTAGGCTTCATCGGCTTCAAGAGTCTCTACAGCGACAACATCAAGTTGGTGGCCATCGGGGCGATGATCGTAGGGGCCTTTTATACCTTGTTCAGTATGCGCAACAGCCTCATCGCCGGCATCAGTCGTTCCGTCAAAAGCATCGGCGGCGGTGGTAACGCCGATGAGAAGCGCACGGACAAGGACATCAATTTCAAGGTCGTGCTCATCGCCATCGGCGTGCTGCTGCTGGCCATGCTGGGTTTGTATTACTACCTTTGCCAAAACCTGGGCATTTCCATCATCACCATGGTGGTGATGGCCATCGCCGGCTTTTTGTTTGCCGCCGTGGCCGGTTATCTGGTGTCCATCATCGGCTCCTCTTCCAATCCCATTTCCGGTCTGACTCTGTCGACGCTTCTTTTGGCGGCGGGACTGTTGGTGCTTTTGGGCATGGGCGGCGAGCGAGGCAGTGAAGACTGGACGGCCGGTGTATTGGCCGTCTTGGGCGTTGCCACCATCGTCTGTTGTGTGGCCGGTGTGGCCGGCGACATGATTCAGGATTGGAAGGTGGGTTACAACCTGGGCGGGACGCCGTGGCGCATGGAGGTCGGCGGGCTCATCGGCGTGGTGGCCGCGGCCCTGGTCCTGGTGCTGCCCATCATGTTGCTTCATAAGTTCGGCGGCGGTATCGGTTCGGATGCCTTGCCGGCACCCCAGGCCGGTTTGATGGCCACCATGGCCGACGGCATCATCAGCGGCGAGATGGCCTGGGAGCTGATCATCATCGGTATGTTCTTTGCCTTGGCTTTGATTCTGATCAAGAGCCCTTCGCCCATGCTCATTGCCGTGGGCATGTACTTGCCCTTCCAGACTGTGTTGGCCATTTTCATGGGCGGTCTGGTCAAGTGGGTTTTGGACACCGTCGTGAAAAGGCGCACGGGTGGAGACAAAAAGAAAGCCGAGGCGGTCGAAAATCGGGGATTGTTGGTCGCCTCCGGGCTTGTGGCCGGCGAGGCGCTCATCGGCATCATCCTGGCCGCGGTGGTGGCCTTGAATGTGAAGTTCTTCTGCACCGAGGATTACCAGGGCAAGGTAGAGCAGGCAGCCTTGACCGTCGTCCAGGTTGAAAAAGTCGTGGGCGTCGAGGGTACGCTGGAGGAACGGGCCGAAAAATTCGCATCCGATCCGGCCAAATTGGCCGCGGTGGCTGTTTTGCGCGATCTCAAAGGTCCGGAGTTGAAAGACCAGGTCAAGGGCAAGATGGCGGTGGCCGAAACCATCGGCGGCACCAAGTGCCTGGGGACCACGCCGGGTTGGTTCGAAAACTACTGGCTGGGCTTTCTCGTGATTTTAGGGCTCGGTTTCTACATCGTGCGGACGTCCTTGCAAGCATTGAAGGAAGAAGATTCCGGCGACGATCCAGACTCCCCGGACACGCCCGACAAACAGGACAAAGAAGATGAAGCCCCAGCCTCAGCGTAATCTTTGGGAGCTCATGCCTCGTCGCATGTTCGAGCATCGAATAAGCGACGAGGGCCTGGCCTCCATTCAGGTCCCGCGCTTTCGTGCGCGCTGGATGGGTTGGCTGCAAAGACGGCTCAGAAAACCCCATGTCCAGCTTCTCTTAGACGAGTTGGGCACGGCGGTCTGGTTGGCATGCGACGGCGAGCGCAACATGGCTCAAATCGCAGACGAACTGGAAGCACGCTTCGGCACCGAACAAGAGGTCTTGGCCGACCGCCTCGGCCTGTTCATCCAGCACCTGGATCGCGGCGGATTGATTTCCTGTAGATAGCCTTCAGTTGATAACGCAGAGGCCGGTGTCGGTGTTGCAGGTCATGTCGAGGACGCATTCCGCATCCTCGGTGCACTCGTCTATCAGGTGCTCGGCCTGGCAAACCATTTTCGGCACGTTGGCACCGGATGATTTGCATTCCTCTTTGTCCTCTAAGCAAGCCTGGGCGCTGGCCAAGGCGTCGCCTTCGCAGGACCCTTCGGCGCCGGTAACATCGGGGGGGGCTTCGCAGGTGCCGTCATTGGTCATGATCAGATCTTGATTGTAACATTCGCAGTACATGCAGACGTCGGCGTTGGCTTCGCAGAACTCACTTATGCCCGAGGTAAACACGCCATCGGCCTTTTCGCAGTCGTTGGCGGAGCTTCCGCAGCCGATAGGGAGACCCAGGGCAGCAAGCAATGTCAGAACCAAGACGGGCATGGGCTTTTGTTTCTGTTTCATTGCATTCTCTTTTGCCGATTCATGGCAAAGAGCACATGCCGATTTCCGGTGGACAGATAAGGTCGAACTTGCAGTCCGAATCGAGGGTACAGTTTTGTTGAAGGTACTCCGACTGGCAGGTCAGCTTGGCCATGTCCGAGGAGTCTTGCTCGCAGGAGGTTATGTCATCCAGGCATGCCAAGGCGGACGTTTCTTCAAGTCCCTCGCATTCCTTGGGTTCTTCCTCTGGGGGCGTGATGCAGGTTCCATTGGCAACATCTTGAGTCAGCCCTTGATTCTTACAAGTGCAATATTCGCAGTCTTCGTCCTGCCCCTCACAAAAAGCCAATTGTCCATCTTCGAAGATGTTCTTTGCTTGGGTACAAGGATTGTCCTCGGCTGTCCCACATGCAGCCATGGTAGCCGCGACGCACAAGAAAAATGAGAAGAATTGGAAGGTGTTTTTCATGCCTTGCCTCCACCAAAAAAGCCCGCGACCCAAGGGGCCGCGGGCTTTTGGTTTTTCTAAAAAAACCTGCTTACGACATTGAGCAATAACCAGTGGTGGTGTCGCAGGTCATACCAAGGACGCATTCGGAGTCATCGGCACAGGTGTCCATCACATGCTCGGCCTGGCACATCGACTCCGTGGCGTCGTAAAGAACGGCTTTGCAGGCAGCTTCGTCGGCCAGACAATTCTGGGCGCCGGTCAATGCGTCGCCTTCGCAGGGAACGGGATCGCCGGGATCGACATTGGCGGGATCTTCGCAGTCACCGTCGGCATTGACAACTTGGCCTGCGTTGTAGCATTCGCAGTACTTGCAGTCGGCCGCATTGGCGCCACAGTAATCGTCCATGCCCGAGATCAATACGTCGGCGGCTTTGTCACAGTCGTTGTCGGAGCTTCCACAGCCGATCATCATGCCCAATGCTGCAAACACTGCCAGAACCAATACGATTTTCTTCATTTTTACTTCCTCCCTTTCGTGATTTTCCTGCTTAGAGTTTCGAGGTTTAGTTTGCCTTCCAAGTAATATCCCTTTTCTCGCTTAACACGCCGCACACACTGACGGATATGCCGCATCATGTCAAGAAAATTTCCTCAGGTTGCATCGTTCTAAAGCCTGCCAAGTCACTGATGACAAGGTTTTCGACGTACGCCATCGGGATGTATTCAAAAAAGATCTTTACTGCCGATATTTGTAGAGTTTCCTTGACATGCCTTTGGGATCTTGGTACCAAACATGCCGCTCGACGCGGCGGCGGTGGCGGTCGGGTGATTGGTTAGGGCCGCTAGCTCAGTTGGTAGAGCATCAGACTTTTAATCTGAGGGCCCAGGGTTCGATTCCCTGGCGGCTCATTGAAATCAGGTCCCCATCGTCTAGCCTGGTCCAGGACACCGGCCTTTCACGCCGGCGACAGTGGTTCAAATCCCCTTGGGGACAGTTTTTTTTCTTACCTTGCGCCAATCCTGGCGCAAGGGGCGGTGCCCTATCCGGGGTCTCAGGGGCATCCGGACAAGCGAGGGCGCATGTCACTTGAAGAAGACATTTCGAGCATCAAAAAAGAAATCATCAAGTCCCACAACCTGACCATCAAAACCGACAACCTGGTCAAGAGCCTTTCTGCTGAAATTCGCCAAATACAGAAAAAGCAAGAAGGTTATGAGCGCAAGTACTGGTTTAATTCGGCTTGGGCCTATGTCATTTTCGCGGCCCTGGCCTTTTCCGGCGTTTACATTGCTTTTGACGCCAAAGTTTCCGCTGTTAACCACGAGAAAGAGGAATTGGAGCGGAAGCTAAGCGAGGCGCAGCAGAATTCTACTGAAATTCAGAAAAAGCTCTCCACGCGTAGTCAGCAGGAAAAAGTGGTTGAGAATCTCTTGCGTATGAAGCGCGAGAATCGATCGGATGAGGCGCTCAAGATCGCCGAAGGCCTGGATGCCAATCGCCTGTCTCCTGTCTTGTCGCGTTTGGTCACCCGAGAGACCGAGGATCTCAGGCAGGAATTGGGTCAGGCCTTGTTTGAGTCAGGCAGGGATCTCATCAAGCGTGGGCATCTCAAGCGTGGACTCCAGGCCTTGGATAAAGCATTGGCGGTCAAACCACCGGTCGAGATTCTGGCGAAGATACAGCATGCACGAGGAGAGCTCTTCCTCAAGCTGAACAAGAGTGCCCAGGGTGCCGCTGCCCTCTTGGGGGCAGTAGAGGCGGCGCCCAAGGCGGACTGGGCCGATAACGCACTTTATTTGGCCGGCGGTAGCCTGGAGACATCTGGGGACGTACCTCGGGCCTTGCTTGTTTATCGAAGGTTTCTGATCGAGTATCCGAGTTCTCGTTATGCTTCGGCGGTTCGAAGGCGTGTGGCCAGGCTGGATCGCAACAAAGACAAGTCGACCGAAACCAAGTCCAAGCCCAAGTCCAAGCCGGAACCCAAGCCGGAACCCAAGCTGGAACCCAAGCCGGAACCCAAGCCCAAGCCCAAGCCCAAGCCCAAGCCCAAGCCCAAGCCAGAACCCAAGCCGGAACCCAAGCCCAAGCCCAAGCCAGAGCCTGGGACTCCCCCCGCCGCCAAGCCCAGCGAATAGAGTCTTTTATTGTTGATGGTCGGGAGGGGTGCCGTGGCCTTCTACGAGGCTTTGCGCCCTTTGCATTAGCTCGTGCATGACGCGAAGGGTTCGTCCGTTTTCCATCGCATAACGTCGAGTCAATCGTTGGTGTTGCTTCTGCATGTGGTCTAGTCGTCTGTAAAAATCCGCCATGGCACCCAGGGCATGATGACCCGAGTAGGCGTTTTCGTTGAGTCGGCAGGTCATGCCCAATTTATCCAGTCGTTTTCGCCAGGGTCCGGCCCAGGCCTTGTAGTCTCCCAGGAATTTATCCCGGTCCAACTCGGGATTGAACATGGCCTGAACTTGAGCGGACTCTTCTTGGCTCAAGCGCTTCAAGGCGTCCAGGCAATTGCCCAGATCCTGGGTGTCGAGATCAGCCAAACGTGCCGGTCGGGTTACGGGGATGTCCAACTCCGGATACTGGTTTTCCAAGTTGGTGACGATTCCAATAACGGTGCAGACCGCGACGAATCCCATGAACAGGATGAAAACAATGTAGACCGTCCAACGGAAAGATCGAAGAAAAGACTGCCGAGCCGCCTTGCGCGCGAGTCGTCGTTCGGCGCGTTTTGCGATTCTTGCCTTTTTCGCCTCTTTGGTCTGTTTGATTTTGTCTGAGTCCACCCAAGGCAAACTAGCAAAGGTCTATGTTTTGTACAAGGATCTGGCGCTGAGGACCGTGAAGCGTTAAAATGAACGTAGAACTCGGTGGGGCAGGAAGGCAGCAGCTTTGAATCGACCCAAAATACACTGTCATGTACTCATCGGCCCTTTTTTTGCCCTTACATTTTTTGCGGCTTGCAGCGGCACCCATGCGCCAGGTTCCGAGGGCGGTGACTGCTATCCGGACGGGAGCTGTGATCTTGGCTTGATTTGTCGGTCGGGAAGCTGTGAGGCCTGGGTGCCTGATGACGCCGGCGTGGACGCTGGAGACGCGGGGGAGGACGGGGCGACCGGCGGTGATGATGGGGGCATGGGTGGCGATGACGCCTCAAGCGGAGGCGATGACGGCGGCCTTGGGGGCGATGATGGCGGCCTTGGGGGTGACGACGGCGGCGGCGATGACGGAGGTCTTCCTGAATGCGTCCTTGATCCGGTGACGGGTCAGCATCCTTGGGACTATCTTTACGAGGGACTGGAAGATCTACAGGACCAACTCATGCGGGACGAGCTCCTCGACTTGGTCTTGGGCCACAATTCCCTGGGTTACGACAACGCCAGGGCGGTCATGTTTGGTGACTTGGATAACGTGTCCGGTCGAGTCCAATGCGTCTATACGGGGCAGTGGGTCACCACCAGCGGTATCCCGCCCGGCGATGTCATGAATGCCGAGCATACCTGGTGCCAGAGTTGGGGTGCCGACGTGGAGCCCAATCGCAGTGACTTACACCACCTCTTTCCGGTCGTCGCAACGATCAACAGCCGGCGCAACGACTATCACTTCGGCGTTGTCGTGAATGCCACCTGGTCCGACCCGAGTGGCTGCGCCTTTGGTACGGACGATTCTTTTCGTTGGGTCTTTGAGCCTCGGGATGAACACAAGGGAGACTGCGCGAGGGCCATGTTTTACTATGCACTTCGCTACGAAGAAAACATCATGGCTTTCGAGGAAGAAGTTTTAAGGTATTGGAACTGCATGGATCCACCCGACGCCTGGGAAGCCAGTCGCAACGACGGCGTCGAGGACCGTCAGAACAACCGCAATCCCTTCGTAGACCGACCGGATTTTGCTGAATCGATCACTGACTTTTAATTTCGCCAAGCCGAAGCGCCAGCCATTCAAGAATTTCGTTTATCAGAGGGATGGGTGTCGAAGTCATCGGGTGCCTTAGAACACAATTTGGTAACGGCTGTGCTTGCCTCGTTCGACTTGAATGCTCATGAACTTGGTCTGTTGGCTGGCTGGCTCGACGAGTGTGAGATCGTAGGAGCCGGGTTTGAGGCGCAGGCCCTTAATGGGTGTCAGTCCTTTGGTTTTTCCGTTGATGAATATTTTCACAGGCGGATTGCATTCCAGGCTTACTTGGCTTTTGCCTCGTGAGGCCCGTTGGCTGCTGAGCACGGCGGTCGGCTTTAGTGATACACCATCCCCGTCACCGATGATGCCGGACTGGTTCAACCACAACCATGTGCCGCCCGCCAAGCCCAGGCTCAACAGCAGGAACAGGAGCACCCAGCGTGTGCGGCTCCTCCCCCCTTGGGGTTTTGACGATCTGGCCTTGGCCTTGGGCTGGGGCTGGGGCTGGGGCTGGGGCTGGGGCTGGGGCTGGGGCTGGGGCTGGGGCTGGGGCTGGGGCGAAACAAGGGATGACGCTTTGTTTGAAGATTTGAGGGGAGCTAGATCCACAAGTTCGGTGGCGGGAGCCGGGATTTCTCGATCGGTGGATTCCTCTTCCAGGACAACTTCTTGGCTGCCAGGAGAAGAGATACTCTCGTCCAGATCCGAAAACAGGCTCAAATGCAGCGCATCTTGGCGCTTGAGTGAGTCGAGCACCCGTTGTTTGTCGAGCAGTCTTCTTCGCAAGAGCTTTGAGACCACGCCCTTGAGGCCATCGTCAGGCATGGGGTGGCCGCGCAGGAACCCGACCAGGGCGGTGTCCAATTCACCGGCGTCGGTGAATCGTTCCTCGACGTTTCTGCTTAGGCAGCGACTGATCAAGTCGTCCAAGGCCTTGGGGACATCAGGCCTGATGCCGCTGAGATGGGGGGCATCTTGTTCCATGATGCGCTGCATGGAATCGTAGTCGTTTTCTTCCTTGAACAGTCGCTGACCGGCCAAGGCTTCCCAGAGCACGACGCCTAAGGCGAAGATGTCGGAACGACCATCGACGTCCTGCTGGCGAATTTGTTCCGGGGACATATATGTGATTTTCCCCTTGAGCAAACCCGTGCGCGTCACCACGTCTCGATCCGCGCTCAAGGCGATGCCGAAATCCAGGATTTTTATACGACCATCGCTGCATAAGAAGATGTTCTGCGGGCTGATGTCCCGATGGACCAACTGCAGGGGGCGGCCCTGGCGGTCTCTCGCCAGGTGGACATAGGCCAGGCCGGACGCCGCTTGGCGGCCGATCTCGGCCACGACGGAGGGTGCCAAGGGTCGCCGGTTGCGCTTTACCATGCGGGCCAAGACGGCCAGGTCGTCGCCCACAAGGTACTCCATGGCGATGTAGGGGCATCCGTTTTCGTTCCCAAAGTCCTCCACCCGGACCACGTTGGGATGGGTCAGGCTGCTCATGATCCTGCCCTCGGCCAAAAACATCGTCACGACTTCTTGTTCGCCTTTCAGGTGCTCTCGAAGCACTTTGATGACCAGATAGTTTTTTTGATTTTTTCCGAGGGCCAGATAGACATCGGCCATGCCGCCCGAGTCCAAATGGGCTGCAATTTCGTAGGGGCCGATTTTTTTTCGGGGCACGAATTCCACGGAGTCCTCTATATTAGAAATTAGAAAATGAATTGTTTTGAGGCGACGGCGTTGGTTTCGATGTCCACCTTGAAGGTCTCTGTAATGTTCGATTCTTTGTTGCGCAGCAGAACTTTGTATTTGCCCGGCTTGATGGGCATATCCGTGATTGGGGATTGGCCGAGAAAAATGCCGTTGACGAAGACGTCGCATTCCGGCGAGGTGGTAATCCGCAAATACCCGGCGTTTTTCGGATCGGGGCTGGTGAAGTGATCCGGGGGTAGTTTTTCGCCGGCTCCAGGCTCGGTGTTCGCTTCGGGTTCGGTGTCTGCCGCGGGTTCGGTGTCTGCCGCGGGTTCGGTGTCTGCCGCGGGTTCGGTGTCTGCCGCGGGTTCGGTGTCTGCCGCGGGTTCGGTGTCTGCCGCGGGTT
>JAFCZJ010000056.1 GCA_019314375.1 Deltaproteobacteria bacterium
TCGAAACTGGGTGCGCAGGCGTTGGCAAAACCCGTCGTGCCGTGGGTGTAAAGCACCTGAGGCCGGGGGGCGATGGTCTCGCCCTCGATCCAGGGGATGATGACGAGCCCGGTGGCCTCGATGGCTTGGCCTTTATCCTGGGTGCCGTAGCGCAGGCGGTAGACGCGTATCCCAAAAGGAGAGGGCGTGAACATGTCGGCGCCGGCCAAAGTGAGCATGGCATCGATGGTGGCGGCGCTATAGCGCAGGTTGTCGATCTCGGAAAAGGAAACCACCGAGCCAACCTGCTCGGTCGGCAGCCAGTTGTAAGCCGCAAGCCCGCAGCCTCCGGGCACGAACTCGGGTTTGTCATCGTTGCCAGAACTGCAGGCGACGGATGCGAGCAGGATGAGCCCGAAGGTGAGAATGACGAGGTATATGCTTTGCTTGTGCATCCGAATTCTCCGGTGGGCGTTTGTTGTTTCGGAATATCTTATGCGGCTGTCAGGTGCAAATGCTTGTCGTGAGTCGTTGAGTCCATGGCCCTCGTGAACTATGCTGTATTTTATGTACCGAGGCTCTATGGCTAGTTTTTGGAAGGGTTGGGTGGCCTGCCTGGTTTTCCTTTGCGCTGCTTGCGGGGGCGGGGAGTGGTCGGGTGAAGGCGGGCCGGGCCTTGAGCTTCCTGGGTGGCCCGGGACCCTTGCTGGAGACTGGGTGCAGGAGGTTGAAGGATGCCCGGGGGCCGAACGACGGTGGAGTTTTTTTCCGCCGGAGACTTTTATTGAGACCTTGAGCGATCCTTTTGCTTGCGCCGGGGAGGCGGGTGAGTGGTATGGCGGCATGGAGGCGGGGGCCGGGCATCTTTTGGATTTGACCAGCGAGGGACCAGAGCGCTTTCGTCGTTTCGTTGCGGCCATCGTTGAGGATGAGCTCAACATCCGGGCTTTTGTCGATGAGGGCGAGGGGCGCTGTTTTTTTCGTCATCACTGGCAGACCCATCTGGCCCAAGACTTTAGCGATCGGCGCTTGGGGCTTCGGCTTTGCTTCGATAGGCCCTTGCGTGCCGACAGCCCGCCGCACCAGGTGCGGATGCAGGTCTGGCTTTATGACGACGCGGGAAGCAATGCGCCGGCCGCCACCGCTTCTTGGGCATGGTCTTTCGTGCTGCAGGCACGGGTGGATCTGGAACAGAATTGGCTGCGCTGTTGGCCGCTGGAATTGTCCGAAGAACGTTTGCAAGACGGCTGGGAACGCTTTGTCGAGGCGCAGGGGATTGAGGCGAGTTTTGGTGTTCGTTTGAGTCAGGCTTTGAAGGACGGTCTGTTGCCGAACTGGTTGTGGCGCGAGGGGAAACTCGTGGAAGAGGCCCCGGGTGCCTGGCTGATCAAGGTGCCGTAGTGGGTGGACCCGGGAAGGGAGTCCGTGGTAGGGGGTCTTGGAACGGCCCCGCGAGGAAGAGCATCATGCGCATCTTGGGTATTTTAGGGAAAACAAAGCATCCTGATATCGAGCAGGCCGTGAGCAGCGTTTTGCGACCGGCCAAGGCCGCTGCGTGCCGAGTGCTGATCGAAAAAGGGCTTGCAAACCTGGCGCCGGAGGCCGATGCGCTGTCTCCTGAAGAAGTGGCCGGGCAGGCCGAGTGCCTGGTGGTGCTGGGTGGGGACGGTACCCTGATTCGCGCCTTGCGCTTGCTTGACGAGCGGCAGGTGCCCATTTTCGGCATCAATTTGGGTTTCCTGGGATTTTTGACTCCCTTCACCGTGGACGAGGCGGAGGCGGAGTTCACCCGGGTTCTTCGCGGTGATTTTGAGACCGACGATCGCATGCGTTTGCAAGTGGACGTCCTTCGTGGAGACAAGCGGCTCAGTCGCCAGCGAGTCTTTAATGATTTGGTGGTCAGCTCGGCCGAGATCAGCCGCATCACCACGGTGCGGGCTCACATCGACGGCTCTTTTGTGACCGCGTACCGTGCGGACGGTTTGATCGTGGCCACGCCTTCGGGTTCCACGGCGTACGCCATGGCCGCCGGGGGGCCCATCGTTATGCCCAACAGCCGGGCGCTGGTCTTGGCACCCATCTGCCCCCATACCCTGACCATGAGGCCTCTGGTTGTGCATGGCGACTCGCGCATCCGGCTTGAATTGGATAAGGACGGACCCCCCATGGTGGCCACCTTCGATGGGCAGCATGTAGTCGAATTGGTATACGGAGATCGCCTGGAAATCGAGCAGGCCCCGGGCCGGGTACTCCTGGTTCGACCGCCTCGGGATCAGTTCCAGCTTTTGCGCAGCAAACTCAAATGGGGACAGGGTTGAGGATGCCATGCTGAGCTATCTGGCCATCCGCGATTTCGCCATCATCGATCGGCTCGAGGTTGAGTTCGAGCGTGGATTTTCGGTGCTCACCGGAGAGACGGGGGCGGGCAAGTCCATCCTGGTTAACGCCCTGCACCTTTTATTGGGCGGTCGGGCCAGCCCGGACATGATCCGCACCGATGCCGAGACGGCCGAGGTACAGGCTGTCTTTGAATTGGGCCAAAAGGCGCCGCAGCGGGCACGTTTACAAGCACTCGACATGGAGGCCGGGGATGAACTTTGCATACGGCGAGTCATCACCCGTGCCGGGCGCAACCGCATTTTTGTCAACGACAAGCCCTTGACCTTGGCTGGGCTGACCGGACTTTGCTTCGACTTGCTCGACATTTCGGGTCAGCACGAGCATGTGGGTTTGACCGATGAAGACAATCACCGGGGGATTTTGGATGCATTCGGAGCCCTGGATGAGCAGCGGATCCAGGTGGGTGAGGCGGTCCGACGCTTGCAGGTTCTGAAGCAAGAGCAAGCCCGTCTGCTCAAGGCTGAACAACAACGGGTCGAGCGGGAAGAATACCTTCGCTTTGCGCTGGAGCGCATCGACGATGTGAGCCCGGAGACGGGAGAAGATGGGCAGTTGTCTGTCGAGCGGATGCGTTTGCGCAACGTCGAGAAATTGGCTTCGGGTATGGCCGAGGTTTTGGGTCTGGTCTATGAAAAGGATGGGGCGGCCTTAGAGCAGTTGGGGGTAGCCCATAAGACCTTGGACGCTTTGCTCGCCTTTGACCCGGAGCTTGGCTCCGTGGCCGAGGGACTGGCCGCGGCCATGCAGGCCGTGCAGGATGCGGCCCGTGAGCTTGAGAGTCGGCAAGCCGGCCTGGAGGCGGAGCCGGATCGACTGGAGTGGGTCGAACAGCGTCTGGCCGACTTGAAGTCCTTGATGCGGGTTCACGGGCCGGCATTGGAGGATGTCCTGACTAAGCGACAGGCCATGGCAGAGGAGTTGGATGAGCTCGGGGGGATGGTTGAGCGCCGCAAGGATCTGGCTGAAGAGGTCGCGTCGGCAAAACGAGAGGCCTTGGCCCTGGCCAGGGATTTGTCCAAGAGCCGACAGGCGGCGGCCCGTGAGCTGGCCGGTCGCATCCTGATCGAGCTGAAGGGTTTGGCCATGGCCGAGGCCCGTTTTGCCGTGGAGGTGGTGGCCGGCGCTGACGAGGACCTGGACGAGACGGGGCTGGACAGGGTGCGATTCATGCTTTCGGCCAACCCTGGAGAGCAAGCCCGTCCCCTGGCCCGGGTGGCCTCGGGTGGTGAGCTGAGTCGTGTGCTTCTGGCGGTCAAGGCCGTCTTGGCCGAGGCCGATCCGGTGGCCAGCTATGTCTTTGATGAAGTGGACACAGGCGTGGGCGGTGCGGTCGGCGACGTAATCGGAGATCGCCTGAAAGCGGTATCGAAAGACCATCAGGTTTTGTGCATCACGCACCTGGGCCCCATCGCCGCCGCGGCCGAGCACTTGGCGGACGCAAGGTCACCAGCAAGGCTCGAGCGCATGCTCGGGATTTGCTAGGCAGATAAACCGGCAAGCTCGTCGTCATCCTCCGAGTTTGGCATGGCCTCGAAGATCACCAAATGGTCGCTACAATTTGAATACCACCCAGGAATTGGAAGAACGGCTTCCCAAAACCAAGGAATGGCTAATTTTTAGCCCTTTCTATCCTTTTTGTCAGTAAAAACACTCGGAATTCAGCCTAATGCCCTGTTCTTACTGCACTTTCCAGTCCCAGCGCTGGGAATTTAGTTCTTTTTCGTAAAAACGTCAACCACCCCTCACCCCGTTCTGAGATTCTCGACCCGCCAATGGCTCAGACATCAAGCCTCCCACAGCCGCCTTACGGACATATCCTGCACGGCCTGAACTTCATGACCCCGAGGAACGACATACCGACGATATTCGATTTGTCCGGCACTCCGATGCGCAGCCTGGTCTCCAGCCCCAAGTCCAGAAATGGCAGAACGCTAAAGTTGGCCCCTCCTCCGAGTTGGATCTGAAACCGACCGCTTTCATGTTTTTCTCCCTCATACGTAGCGACTCCATAGCCGAATCCGGCAAGCACGTATGGTTCGACGAAGAAGTCATCGTGAAGAAAGTTGTAACTCCCTGTCATCGAGCCGAAAAATGCACGCGAATCGAAGAAACCTTCATTGATGCTTCCCCAGAGTTGCAGTTCCGCGTGGGCGGCCCAGCCCTCACAGAAACCGTAGCCGATGTCGACGATGACCACGTCCCAGGGGCCGTCCGCAACCTTGTACTCCTCCAGCTTGGCCTCATCTCCCAGGACGAACCCCACGCCCATCCCGAGGCGGTAATCGGTATCCACCGCCCAGTCCAACTCTTTGGGACCAGCGCCGTCATCACGAACATCGACTTCCGTCTCATCTCCAGGGCCAGGCTTCTCCTCTGCTGCTCCGCTATTTCCTTCACCAGAACCCTCAATCCGCTTCTCGGCAAGCTTGTCTGGGACCGACTCTTCGCAATGATTCGGAAGCTTGAATACGACCACGCCCAATATTCCCATGTTCATCACATCTGGGTTATCCGGCACACCAACCCGCAGTCTTGTCTCCAATCCCAGTTCCAGCCAGGAGAGGATTTCCACGGTCACCCCGGCACCGAACTGTAACTGGAAAGGACCACTGCTATCGTTGTCATCAATCACCTGATTGTAAAATATCGCATGCCCATATCCAAAACCAATCAACGAGTATGGGTCTAGAAAATACCTTCTGCCAAGGAAATGATAGCTTCCAACCAACGATCCAAGCAGCACAAGCGGAGGATCAATTCCTTCCGTAGGGGACATCTGGCCTTCCAGGTAGGCAGAAAATTTATCCGAAAATGAATATCCCAGATCCAAGATGATATTAGTAATAGGCCCGATTGCAGATTTTGTCAGCTTGTCGCCACCAATGATCATGCCTGAGCCGACCATGACTCGACTGTCAACATATCCTTCCCATCCAGCCATGGAGGAACAAGGAAACCAGAACATCGCAAATAGCAGAGCAATTCGTCTGCTTATCGACATAGCGCTCATAATTTGAACACCACCCAAGAATGCTGGACGATGGTAACGACATCGGGATTCTCGGGCACACCCATTCTGAAACGAATGTCCATGGCCAGATCCAGCCATTCCAGCATCTTGAAGGTCACGCCGACCCCTGTTTGAAGCATGACAAAACCGCTCATGTCAAAATCGGCATACCCCCACGTGCAGTTGTCGAATACAGTTACTCCACCCCCGATACCGACAAGCGCATAACCATTGAAGTGTTCTTCGGAAAGGAAAAAATACTCACCGACCAGAGACCCATAAGCTGACTTGCCCCAGTGCTCATAAATGATGGGCCAGCCCCAAAAACCCTCAATCGATATCCGAACCATAGAAAAAGAATAACCAATGCTAAACGTCGTTGGAATTTCAAAGGTGTTTTCACACATCTTGTCGTCTAGCGAAAAGGTGTAGCTAATCCCGCTGCCAATCTTCAAATCAAAGCTGCCGGCGATTGAGCGTGAGGGGAGCAAAGAAAGAAAAAGTATGGCTCCTATTACAAGTTGGCGTTGTCCCCGCATCGATAACGGCAGCATTGACTTCACACAGAGTCTTTGCGGGCAGGATTCTTTCAACATAGGGCATATCTCCTACAGCCTTCTCGTCCCGTCAACAGCTCAGATATCGATCCGTCCCTGTCTGGATTGTGTGGTGCAAGATGGAAATCTGACTAATGTTGTTTCCTACGACAATCGAGGACGTCGAGCCAATCCGGCCGACGATCGAGCAGCGCTGACGCATGACCGACCCAAGATAAAGTTTTGATCCCTTTTTGCCTCTGTGTTATTGAGGTGAGGAAATGCGTAGCCGACCGAAAAAGAAATTTAAAGGAGAACGGAATCCACGCGTGGCTGGATTGGTTTCTTCTTGGGCGGGCAGCGACGTCGGCATGAAGCGTGAAAAGAACGAAGACAGCTTCTTCGCTGACTCCAATCTGATGACATACGTTGTGGCCGACGGCATGGGTGGTCACGCCGCCGGGGAGATGGCCAGCCAACTCGCAGTAGAGGTGCTTCGCCAGACCGTCCGGGAGGCGCGTGGCTCTACTTCTGCCCTGAGGCTGGCTTCCGACAAGCGGGAGTCTCCTGAAATTCTGCAGTTTCTGCAGGAAGCCGTCAGCGCGGCCTCCCATCGGATTAAGGAAACGGCCAATGCCAACCCGGCTCTGGAGGGCATGGGCACGACCGTGACCATGATGCTCTTTTCCGGGGCCCGAGGCTATGTGGGCCACGTGGGCGACAGCCGCCTGTATCGCATGCGGAACGGCAAGGTGGATCAATTGACCGAGGACCATTCCTTGGTCAACGAGCAGATTAAGGCGGGCTTCATAACGCCGGAAGAGGCCCAGTTCAGTCGATACCGTAATATCATCACGCGCTCGGTGGGCTTCGAGAGCGACGTGCAGGCAGATACATTCAGCGTCATCGCGCAGCCTGGCGATATTTTTCTACTCTGCTCGGACGGGCTGACCGGCATGGTCTTAGACGACGAGTTGGGTGAAGTCTTGAATAAAACTCCATTAGAAGATGCTGTACCCGAACTCATCCACCGGGCCAACCGGCATGGTGGTGATGACAACATCACGGTGGTGCTCTTGCAATACAAGGGTTTGGGTAGTCGCAGAAGCATCGGTTCGAAAAGGAAAAAACGACTCTGAGGCCCGGCGCGGGTTCATTTTCCAGAAAAACGTTGACAGGCTATGGGGCCTTCTGCATTAATTCCAGCACTTTGGAAGCCTCTCCTTTGAGGTTTTGGAAAGACGAATGGGCAAACGTTTCACCATCATGGTTGTTCCGGATCGATCAGCGACGGTACGTCGCTTCCGGATATCTAAGGCGAGTCTGCTGTTCGGCTTGTGGACCCTGATCGGATTTTTCCTGCTCGTGGTCGGCGGCACGGTGGGCGGCATCTACTTTTACGGTTCCGTATCCGGCGAGCTGGAAGAAAACGACCGTTTGCGCTACGAAAATCTCGAGCTGCGAAGCCAGCTTTTGGGTGTCCATCAAAAAGTCACCAGCGTGCAGTCCATTTTGGACCGGGTCGAACGTTTTGACTCCAAGCTGCGCACCATCACCCAACTCCATGATCCCGATCGTCATCTGGCCCTGGGTCCCTTTGACGCCAAGAAGGACGATGATCTGGATGATCCGGATGGTACGGTCACCGATCCATTGGTGCTTTCCATCGGCGAGAACCCCCTGGCGGCAGTCGGGCTGATGGGCAAGCGCCTTGAAGAATTGGTCTCCGAGGCCGAGCGCCGTGAAGGATCGATCAACGAACTGGAAGTCTACCTGCGCGGTCAGAAAGTGCGCCTGGCTTCCACGCCTTCCATCTGGCCGACCCGCGGTTGGTTGACCTCTGGATTCGGTACGCGGCTTGATCCCTATACCGGCAAGCGCACCATGCACTCCGGCATCGACATCGCCAACCAGCAGGGTGTTTCCATCATGGCACCGGCCCGCGGCACGGTCACCTTCGCCGGCTCTTCCGGCGGCTTCGGCAAAGTCATCGTGGTCGACCATGGATTCGGTATGCGCACGCGTTATGCCCACTTGAGTGAGATAGCTGTGCAGGTAGGCGATCGAGTCAAACGCGGCGATCAAATCGCCAAGCTCGGCAACACAGGTCGCTCCACCGGCCCCCATCTCCATTACGAGGTAGAGGTCAACGGCATCTGCGAAAACCCAATGAATTATATTTTAGAGGATTAACCGTAGCTTAATATCCTCTCATGACGGCATTCGACCCGGTCCATATGGCCGGGATTTTTTTTGTCTGCTGTACTTGCCGGAGTTTTCCTTGAGGCGGCTTGATTGGGGTGGTAAACTTTGCGCCGTTTTGTGTGGAGGTGCGTGTTTTGGGACTGGCAGACTATATCGGTAAGAAAGTATTCGGCAGCAAGAACGAACGGGCCTTGAAGAAGATGCGACCCATGGTGTCGCGCATCAATGCCTGGGAGCCGGAGATTCGCAAGTTTTCGGATGCGGAACTCAAGGGCAAGACCGGCGAGTTCCGGCAACGATTCGAGCGCATCAAGGCGGATCGCCTGAAGGGCGTGACCGACGAATCGAATTTGCGCAAGGTCATCTGGACCGAATACGAGATACTCAACGACATGTTGCCCGAGGTTTTTGCCGTGGTGCGCGAGGCCTCCATTCGCTCTTTAGGCATGCGCCATTTCGACGTACAGATGGTCGGCGGCATCATCCTCCACGAGGGCAAGATAGCCGAGATGAAGACCGGCGAAGGCAAGACCCTGGTGGCCACCCTGGCGGTCTACCTGAACGCCCTGGTGGGTCGCGGCGTGCATGTGGTCACGGTCAATGATTACCTGGCCACTCGCGATACGGAGTGGATGGGCCGACTGTACGGCTGGATGGGCATGAGCGTGGGCACCATCGTCCACGGCCTGAGCGACACCCAGCGCAAGGCTGCTTACAACGCGGATATTACGTACGGCTACAACTCCGAGTTCGGTTTTGACTACCTGCGGGACAACATGAAGTTCCGTTTGGAAGATTACTGCCAGCGACCCGTGCATTACGCCATCGTGGATGAGGTGGACAGCATCCTGGTGGACGAGGCGCGTACGCCCCTGATCATCAGTGGCCCGACGGAAGAGAGCACGGACCAGTACTACAAGGTCAACGGCATCATCCCGAGGCTGCGGCGGGACCGGGACTTCACGGTGGACGAGAAGAGCCGCACGGCCGTGTTGACCGAAGACGGCGTGGCTCGAGTCGAGGAAATTCTGGTGGTGGAGAACCTGTACCACCCCTCCAACATCGAAACCCTGCATCACGTCAACCAGGGCCTGCGTGCCCATACTTTGTTCAAGCGGGAAGTGGACTACATCGTCACCGACGAGGGCAAGGTCAACATCGTCGACGAGTTCACGGGGCGTGTGCTGGACGGAAGGCGCTGGAGCGATGGGCTGCACCAGGCCGTGGAAGCCAAGGAAGGCGTGCCCATCCAGAACGAAAACCAAACCTTGGCCACCATCACCTACCAAAACTACTTTCGCATGTACAACCGTCTGTCCGGCATGACGGGTACGGCCGAGACCGAGCGGGAGGAGTTTTCAAAGATCTACAGCCTGGACGTGGCCGTGATCCCCACAAACATGCCCAACGGACGGACGGATTATGACGACGTCATCTACCGCACGGAGGAGGAGAAATTCCAGGCGGTGGTGGAGGAGATCCGTGAGCTGCACGAGAAGGGCCAGCCGGTCCTGGTGGGCACCATCTCCATCGAGAGAAGCGAAGAGATAGCCCGGCGCTTGAAGCGGGCCGGGCTGAAGCACAACGTGCTGAACGCCAAGCATCACGAGAAAGAGGCCGAGATCGTGGCCCAGGCGGGGCGATACAAAGGCGTCACCATATCGACCAACATGGCCGGTCGCGGGACGGATATTGTTTTGGGCGGCAATCCTGATTTTCTGGCTCGTTTGCACGCCGATCCTGATGAAGATCGAGACCGTTATCTGGAGGCCTTGAAAAAGTTTCAGGCCACCTGCGCCGAAGAACGGGAGAAGGTGGTGGAGGCCGGTGGCCTGCATATCCTGGGCACCGAGCGGCATGAGTCACGCCGCATC
This sequence comes from Deltaproteobacteria bacterium, assembly GCA_019314375.1. Taxonomy (GTDB): domain Bacteria; phylum Myxococcota; class B64-G9; order B64-G9; family B64-G9; genus JAFCZJ01. The sequence goes on from JAFCZJ010000056.1 coordinate 10,005, forward strand.
GACAACCAGTTGCGTGGCCGAGCAGGCCGACAGGGCGACCCGGGTTCCTCTCGTTTCTTCCTGTGCCTGGAAGATGATCTGCTGCGTATCTTCGGTGCCGACCGATTGAAGGGTTTGATGGAGCGTCTGGGCATGGAAGAGGGCGTGCCGATTGAGCACAAATGGGTCAGTCGTTCAATCGGTTCGGCTCAAAAGCGGGTGGAGGGGCAGAACTTCGAAATCCGTAAGAACCTCCTGGAATACGATGACGTGATGAATCTGCAGCGCAAAAGCATCTACGATCTGCGGCGGCGGGTTTTGGCCGGCGAGAACATGCGCGAGCAGATATTGGAGCTCATCGAGGATATCATCATCACCGAGTTGGACATGACCTGCTCGGAAGAAGTCAACGCCGAGGACTGGGACATCAAGGGTTTGGAAGATCGCGTCTATGGCATTTTTGGCCAAGGGGTGGCTCTTGAGGAGATGCCTCGGAATCGTGATGCAATCGGCGAGAAGCTTTGGGGTGAGATCGAAGCCAGCTATGTGGCCAAGGAAGATCAGGTCGGGCCGGAAAACATGCGCAGGGTGGAGCATTACTTCTACCTGCAGGAGATAGACGGACAGTGGAAGGATCACCTGCTGGCCATGGACCACTTGCGCTCCGGCGTGGGCCTTCGAGGCTATGCCCAAAAGGATCCCAAGCAGGAGTACAAGCGTGAAGGTTACGACATGTTTCTGGCCATGAACCTTCGCATCAAGACCGAAGTGGCCAAGAAACTCATGCAGGTGCAGCTCGAAGAAGATGAGGATGAAGGCGAGCGCCTCATGCGTCAGCGCATGTCCCGTCGGCGATCCGTGCAATATGGTGGAGCCGGGGCGGCCGCCGCCAGCGGGGATGGGGGCAAGGTCCAGACTGTCCGCCGAAGTAGCCGGAAAGTCGGAAGAAATGACCCCTGCCCCTGCGGCTCTGGGAAGAAGTACAAGCAGTGCTGCCTTCAGAAGGACCTAAGCGCCTGAATCGGGCAGTAAGTCTTAAAAATTCCTTGCCTTAGACCAGGGCCTATGCTAGCCATAGCGTCCCCGGTGAGGTCGTCAGACCCCGTCGGGGACCAATACGCACGTCGTTTTGCGCCCCCCGGGTGCCCGCCAAGATGCGGGATGGAGGGCCTAGCCCAGCGAGACGGCGGAGGCTAAACCCGAACAGGAGGTTCACCATGGGCGCTATCTCGATGAAGGCATTGCTTGAAGCTGGAGTTCATTTCGGACACCAGACCAGTCGTTGGAACCCCAAGATGAAGCCGTACATTTTCGGTGCCCGCAACGGCATCCACGTTATCGATTTGCAAAAGACCAGCCGTATGTTCGACAAGGCATACAACGTGATTCGCGAGACCGTGGCCAGCGGCAACAAGGTCTTGTTCGTGGGCACCAAGAAACAAGCCCAGAATGTGATCGTGGAAGAGGCCAATCGATGCGGTATGTTCTATGTGCACAACCGTTGGTTGGGTGGCACTTTGACCAACTTCCGCACCATTCGTCAGAGCATCGATCGGCTCAAGGCTCTGGAAAAAATGGAAGAAGATGGTGATTTCGAGCGCGTAACCAAGAAGGAAGCCCTTCACATGAGGCGTGAAGCCGCCAAGCTCGAACGCAACTTGCCGGGCTTGAAGGAGATGGTCCGCCTTCCCGGACTGGTCTTCGTCGTGGACCCGAGGAAAGAGCGCATTGCGCTGGCCGAGGCTGTGCGTTTGAAGATTCCGGTTGTGGCCATTACGGACACGAACTGCGATCCGGACCAGATCGACTACTTGATTCCCGGCAACGACGACGCCATCCGGGCCATCAAGCTCTTTGCTTCCAGGGTGGCGGATGCCTGCCTTGAGGGGCAGCAGATGCAGCAGGATCGGATCACGAATCAACCCAAGGAAAAGCCGGCACCCAAGGTGGTCAAGCCCAAGGATACCGATGGCAAATCCGGTGGTCCCAAGGTGGAAGTGGTCAGCAAGGCTCGCCTGGAAGAGGCTGGCTTGAAGGCCGCGGCTGAAGATGCTGGCGCGAAGGTTGAAGCCAAGGTTGAAGTCAAGACCGAAGCCAAGACCGAAGCCAAGACCGAAGCCAAGGTTGAAGCCAAGACCGAAGCCAAGGTTGAAGCCAAGACCGAGGCCAAGACCGAAGCCAAGACCGAGGAAGAGTCCGGCAAGTAAGCCGATATGGCATCGAACAAGCAGAGATGAGGGAAAGCAAATGGCAATTTCAGCGAAACAGGTAACTGAGCTGCGCCAGAAGACCGGCGCGGGCATCATGGACTGCAAGCGTTGTTTGACCGAAACCGATGGTGATGTGGACGCCGCTGTCGTCTTGTTGCGGGAAAAGGGCAAGGCAACGGCTGGAAAGAAGTCGGCCCGCGTGGCGGCCGAGGGCAGGGTTGAAGTCATGGCCTCGGAGGATGCTCGAATCGGTGCCGTCGTCGAGATTAACAGCGAGACGGATTTTGTGGCGCGTGGTGATGATTTCAGCAACTTCGTTAAGTCCATCGCATCCAAGGTGCTGGAGTCCAAGCCGGAAACCGTCGAAGTCTTTGAGCAGGAGCGCAAGGATTTGGTGACCAAGATCGGTGAGAACGTCGTTGTTCGGCGTTTCGGTCGATTTGACCTTGCTTCGGACGAGCATGGCCGTGTGGAGACCTACTTGCACATGGGTGGCAAGATCGGCGTCATGGTGCAGGTGAACTGTAGCTCCGCCGAAGCCGTGGCCAAAGAAGAGTTTGTGAATTTCTGTCGCGAGATGACCATGCACGTGGCGGCTGCCAATCCCACGTACCTGAATCGGGATGAAGTCTCTTCCGACGTAATGGAAGAAGAGAAGGCCATTTACCGGAAGCAGGCCCTGGATGATGGAAAGCCTGAGCAGTTCGTCGACAAGATTGTCGAAGGACGCCTGAGGAAGTACTTCGGTGAGTTCTGTCTGCTCGAGCAACCCAACGTCCGCGAGCAGAAGAAGAGCATCACCGACATGCTCAAGGAATTGTCGGCCAGCCTGGGCGGCGAAGTGACCATCAAGCGTTTCTTGCGATTGCAACTCGGTGAGGGCATTGAGAAGAAGAAAGACGATTTGGCCGAGGAAGTTCGCAAGCAAGTCGAAGAAGCCAAGAAAGGCTGATGCGTGTTTTCATGGGCGGGCCCAGGTTCAAGCGCGTTCTTTTGAAGCTGTCCGGCGAAGCCTTGCGGGGCGAGGGCGGGGGGGGGGCTCGGACATTCGACCCGGCTATCGTGGCGGCCACAACGGCCGAGCTGAAAGAAATTCGGGATTTGGGCGTGGAGTTGGCCGTGGTCGTGGGCGGCGGCAACGTCATCCGCGGCATGTCTGCAGCCGAGATGGGCATCGATCGGACCACTGGGGATTACATGGGTATGCTGGCCACGTTGATTAATTGCATGGCCTTGCAAGACTCACTGGAGCGCCAAGGCGTGACCACGCGTCTGATGACTGCCTTGTCGGTCGATGAGGTGGCCGAGCCCTACATTCGGCGCCGCGGTATTCGGCACCTGGAAAAAAACCGGGTCGTTTTGCTTGCCGCGGGTACTGGCAATCCCTATTTTACAACCGACACCGCCGCCGCGCTCAGGGCCATGGAGCTCAAGGCGGATGCCGTGCTGAAGGCCACGCGGGTCGATGGTGTCTACGACGCCGACCCGCTCAAGGATCCCAACGCTCGTCGCTTTAAGCGTCTGACTTACATGGACGTGATAAAACGCGATTTGCGGGTCATGGATACGACGGCCGTCAGTTTGTGTATGGATAACAAAATTCCAATATTGGTTTTTAAAATGACCGAATCCGGTAGCATGCGCCGGGCCATTTTGGGAGAAGACGTGGGCACGGTGATCGGGGAGTTGCCTGATTCCGAGTAGATGACCAGAAGGAGACAGCCATGGTAGATGATGTGGTCAACGAACTGAAAGATAGTTTAAGTAAGGCCATCGAGGCCTTCAGGATGGAGCTGTCTCGTGTGCGTACCGGTCGTGCCAACCTGGCCATCCTGGACCCGGTGAGGGTAGATTATTACGGATCCAGGGTTCCTTTGAGTCAAGCGGCCACGGTGTCGGTGCCCGACGCCAGGCTTATTCTGATCAAACCCTGGGACAAGTCCCTGATCGCTGAGATTGAAAAAGCCATCAACCTGGCTGAGATTGGCCTGACGCCGCAGAATGACGGCGAAGTGGTGCGCCTGCCCATTCCTGCCCTGACCGAAGAGAGGCGCAAGGATTTGGCCAAGCAGACCCGTCGCATGACCGAGGAATCCAAAGTACGCATTCGTGGTCATCGTCGTGACGCCAACGACATGCTCAAAGAGTTTGAGAAGTCTTCCGAGATCACCGAAGACGACAAGAAGCGTGGCTTGGACCGAGTGCAAAAGGAAGTTGACCGAGCCGTTCTTCAGGTCGATGCCATCCAGGAAGAAAAAGAAAAAGAAATCTTGGAAGTATGAGGGCGCGCTTGCCGAGGCATATTGCCATCATCATGGATGGCAATGGGCGCTGGGCTCAGGCCCGAGGGCTGCCTCGCGCGGCCGGCCACAGGGCCGGGTCCAAGGCCGTAAGACGCGTGGTGCGCGTTTGCCGGCGTATGGGCATCGAGGCCCTGACCCTCTATGCTTTTTCCGTTCAAAACTGGGGTCGACCTGATGAGGAAGTCTCCAATTTGATGGAACTCCTGGGTGAGTTCATCATTCGTGAGTGGCAAGAAATTATGGATCAAGAGATCCGGGTCGTGCACCTGGGTGAGTTGCGGCGCATACCCGGGCCGGTGAGAGAAAAGCTTCTGGCTCTTGAGCGCGCCTCTCGTCACCACCGGGGCATGACCCTGGCTCTGGCTTTGAGTTATGGTTCCCGGGAGGAAATGGTGCGGGCCACTCGCAAGATGGTGGGCAAGGCCTTGGCCGGCAAGCTTTCCCGACAGCAAGTGACTGAGGCCGGTCTCGCGGCATGCCTGGATACGGCGTCATTGCCGGATCCGGACTTGGTCATCCGCACCGGAGGCGAACGCCGTTTGTCCAATTTTCTGCTTTGGCAGAGCGCATACGCAGAGCTGGTGTTTTCCGATATCCTGTGGCCTGATTTCATGCAGGCTGATCTCAGGGCTGTCGTTGCTGAGTTCCAGCGTCGCAACAGGCGATACGGTCTGACTGGTGAGCAGGCAGGAGAGGATTGAGATGGCGGACGGCAAGGGAGGCATGAACAATTTGTTGTTGCGGGTTCTGACCGCGGCTTTGTTGGCACCCCTGGTGTTTTATTTGACATGGAAAGGAGGGGTGGCATTCCAGTTGATGGTGTTGGCGGCCATCGGCGCCGCCCTGTTCGAGTATTTGGCCATGGTGGAAGGCCGCGCGTCGCCCGTTTCCTTCGCCCTGACCTGGGGGGCCGGCATGGCCCTGGCGGTGGTCAGCACCACCAGTTTTTTTCATCAGTATGCCTGGGCTTTGTTGGTGCCGGGTGTGATGATCTTGTTGCTTGTGCATTTGTTGATTCCGGGCCAGCGGCCGGCCTCCTTTGAGCGAGCGGCTCTGGCGGTGACCGGTGTATTTTATGTGGGTGCATTGCCCGCTTGTCTGCTGCACTTGCGACAATTGGAGCATGGCTGGGCCTTGGTTTTTCTGGCCATGATGATCACCTGGGGCAGCGATACCGCGGCCTACTTCGTGGGTCGTTCTCTCGGCCGGCGAAAACTATATCCCGCGGTCAGTCCGGGCAAGACCTGGGAGGGTTCGGCTGGTGGCTTGCTGGGTGCCGTGGGGGCTGCATTGCTTGCGAGGGCCACTTTTCTGCCCGAGTTGGGGATGGGTCATGCGGTGGCGGTGGCTCTGCTCGCGGGTGTGCTGGCTCAATTGGGTGATCTGGTGGAGTCTTTGCTCAAGCGCAACATGGGCGTCAAAGACTCGGGCAGGTTGTTGCCGGGGCACGGCGGTATGCTGGATCGCATCGATGCGCTCATTTTTGCCGTGCCGGCGGTTTGGCTGTATGTGTCGCTAATCATTGGTTGGAAGGTCACGTGAGTTCGATTACCGGTATCGCCATCCTGGGTGCAACGGGATCTGTGGGCCGGCAGAGCTTGGAAGTCATTCAGGCTTATCCTGAGCATTTCAATGTGGTGGGCTTGGCCGCCCGGCGTTCCGTGGACACCATGGCTGATCTGGTCGATCGGCATCGACCCCATGTCGTGGTGATGGAGGAAGATGGGCCTGCCGAGGTGCTGCGGGGACGGCTGGCTTCGGATGGGATTTCAGTTCAGGCTGGGCAGGCGGCCGTACAAGAGTTGGTGCAGCGGCCTGATGTGGATTTGGTCGTGGCCGCGGTGGTGGGGCGTGCGGGCCTGCCTGGCGTGTTTGCGGCCTTGGCTGCAGGCAAGCGCGTCGCCATCGCCAACAAGGAGCCCCTTGTCATGGCCGGCGAGTTGCTGATGGCGGCGTCCGAGCGGTACCATGTGGAACTGCTGCCGATAGACTCTGAACATGCGGCCTTGGCCCAGTTGCTGAGGGGCGTGGAGCGAGAAAGCATCGACCAGCTTATCTTGACCGCTTCAGGAGGTCCTTTTCTGGATGCGGATTTGAGCTTTGTTCGCAGTGCCACACCGGATGATGCCCTGGCCCATCCCACTTGGAACATGGGGGCCAAGATAAGCGTGGATAGCGCCACGATGATGAACAAAGCCTTTGAGGTGATTGAGGCTCGCTGGCTTTTTGATTTGTCCCAGGAGCGCATCCAGGTGCTGGTGCACCCGGAGAGCCGAGTGCACGCAGCCGTGAAGTTGCTGGATGGCTCGTGGCTGGCACAACTGGGCCCTGCAGACATGCGTATCCCCATCGCCCAGGCTTTGGCCCATCCGCGGATTTTGGATTTGACCCGGAGGCTGAAAGACGCCAGAAGCTTGGATCTTTGCGAGCTGGGCAAACTGAGCTTCCGCGACGTGGATGAAGGACGCTTTCCAGCCTTGGCCTTGGGTCGACAGGCCTTGGAGGCGGGCCGGGGGCGGCCCGCCGCTCTCTGCGTGGCTGACGAAGTCCTGGTACAGGCTTTTTTGGATGGCCGTATTGGTTTTGGTGAGATATCAGAAGGCTTAGACGAGGTCATGCAAGAATTTATCGAGCGGGATATCCAGGATTTGGACGACATATTGCTTGCGGGTGAGGACGGCGAACGCCTGGCCGCATCAAAGGTTGAGGGATGAGCCGCGGCATACTGCGAATTGGATTTTTCTTTGTCTGTGTTTTGCTCTTGGGTGGGACCTTGATCCATCGTTTGCAGGCGGCTTCCGCTCATCGACAGCAGGTGGCCTGGCGAACCCTGCAACCCGAACCTCGAGAAGGACCTGCACCGGACTTCTCTTTGACTCTGGCGGATGGCAGCCGATTGAAATCAGAAAGCCTTCGTGGACGATGGGTGCTGGTGAATTTTTGGGCTACTTGGTGTGCACCTTGTGTTCAGGAATTGCCCCATTTGGCCAGGCTTGTCGAAGGCCTGTCTGGCACCGGCCTGCTGTTGCTTGTCGTGAGCGTGGATGAAGATTGGGCCTTGGTGCGGAATTTATCCAAGCAACTAACCCAGGAAGGCAAGCCTGGGGGCAATGAAGCCAGCTCTGCTCAGTTGTTGCTCGGTGAAATACCAGGGAGCCTCTCGGCTTTGGATTCCAGCGAAGGTGTGGCGAAGGCCTTTGGCACCAGTCGCTATCCCGAGACCTATCTCATCGATCCGGATGGCAATCTGCGGTACCGTTTTCTTGGCCCCAAGCCCTGGGGGCGGGAAGAAATCCTGGACTGGTTTGGGGAGCTGCTTCGCTGACCTATAAACTATAAACGCTGATCTTTTTTCTTGTTGATTACTTCGGTTTTGACGAGCAGGCCGATGGCACCAGCCATGATGCCTGCGCCGATGATGGCCAGGACCAGTCCGAATTGGATCGTGCCTGCATAGGTATGTTCCAGTCCATCGGCCGGGGAAACGACGGTGAAGGACAGTGATGTAAAGATTTTGGACAGGGTGAAGAGAAGGGTGATGCCGGCGATTCCTGCTTCAGCGTAGATGAGGATATTTCTGCGCGACAGCCAATCTTTTTGGCTGCTGAGGTAGATGAGCACAGCCGCGCCGGCTGAGAGCATCCACACAAAAACACCACCCATCTCGAGTCCAATGCGGGTGCCTTGTTGCTCGATTTCCACCCAGGGAAAGACAGTGGACAGGAAGGCCACCAGACAACCGACCAAGGCGATCTGCTCATGGGTGCCAAGGGCCCCGAAAAATGACGTGGCCTTGCCAAACATATTTTCCATATCCCGGCCGATTTGGGATGCTTCCATGCCCAAGTCTTTGCCTCGTTCGGTCTTGATTTTGGGCCCTCGCAGCTTGGTCTCATGTGGCGGTAGTTGCTTGGCCTCCCCCGGGTTGGTGTTGGTGCGCTTTGCCCGCATGGCCTCCCGTTGTCTTTCGATTTCCGCGTCGAAATCGTCCGGCTCGTCTTCTTCCTCGGCATCCTGCTGCCGACGCTTCGATGCGCCTGGTCGGGAGTAACTGCCACCCCGTGCGGTTTCCGTGGAGGGACCCTGCAGGTCGTCGTCGAAATCATTCGTCGGGTCTTCGGCCCACTCTCCGTCGTGGTCAAGCTCATCATCGGGCAGTTCACCCGGCGGTGTGTCTTCGTCGGCGTAATCTCCATCCATGCCCTCTTCTTCGAGGAATGAATCGTCTAAGATGAAGTCACAGGCCGTACAGATCATGGTACCGTCGACGTTATCTTGGCCGCATTGGGGACACTTCATGGGTGCAGATTGTAGGCCGTGGCATGCCTCAAGTCAAACTCAAATCCCTTGAGTATATCCCTGGACAAGCCATGGGAATCCTGACATTTTCCGGGTATGCCCCAGTCGATATCCCGACGCCTGATGCTTATGGCCATGCTGCTTGGACCCTTGCTGGCCATTTTGTTGGCACCCCAGGCGCCCGAATGCGCTTGGCGTCAGCTTATGGGCTTGCCTTGTCCTGGCTGTGGGTTGGGACATGCCTTGGCCGCCCTGGGCCAGGGAGACTTGCTTCAGTCTTGTTCGGCTTATCCGCCCTTGCCGGTTTTGGTTCTATTGTGGGCATTGAGCTTGCACTTGTTGATCAAGGGGTCCAACCGCTTCTTGCCCTGGGCGGCTGGTGTGGTAGCCCTGGTCGTGATGGGCAATTGGACTCTGAAACTAGCGGCCTGAATTGGAGAAAAACATGAGCAATGGTTATCAACCCCCCCCCATCGAGCCCCCACCCGGCAGTCCTTTGCCCCCACAGCAGGAGACAGCGCGGCCCCAGTTGCCCGTGCCCCCTGCGGACGTGTCCCCTGCGGAGAATCGGGCGATCGCTTCGATGGTGCTGGGTATCGTCTCCATCGTGCTTGGTTGCATTCCGCTCGTGGGCTTGATTTGTGGCACCATCGCCATCGTGCTTTACGTCAGGTTCATTTCGGATTTCAATACTTCAGGCGAGCGGTTGGGGGGCCGTGGCCTGGCCATCGCGGGCCTGGTCTGCGGCATCATCGGCACGGTCATCGGTGCGATTTATGCGGTCTATTGGGTTGTGATGGTGCTCTTTCTGGGTAGCACCGCGGGCATGTTTTTCTGATTCTCTGATTCTTCTGGGGCTTGAAGCCGGCCCCATTGCCGATATACACTTACCAGTCGGACATCCAGGCATAAGGGAAAAGCATGGGCGACCCATCTGAAATGTACAAAAAATCTCTGGCGGCTTTTCTAAAGCCCATTGCGCCCTTTCTGGACGACAAGGGAATCACGGAGATCATGATCAACGGGCACGATGAGATCTGGGTGGAAAAAGGCGGGCGAGTCTTCAAGACCACCGCTTCCTTCACCGAGGAAGGCCTCATCGCCGCGGCCCGCAACATGGCACAATATGTCGGTCGTACCATCACCGAAGAGCGCCCTCGCTTGGACGCCCGGCTGCCGGACGGCTCCCGTATTCATGTTGTTTTGCCGCCCATCGGACGCAAGGGCACCACAATCGCCATCCGCAAGTTTTTTCCGGGCAAGCTGACCATCAAGCAGCTGGTGGGGTTCGGCTCGATGACGCCGGCCATGGCGCGCTTCATTGAGGCTTGCGTGGTGACGGCCCAGAACCTGGTGGTGTCGGGGGGCACGGGCTCCGGTAAGACCACCCTGCTCAACGTCGTTTCCAGTTTGGTGCCCAATGAAGAGCGCATTCTGACCATCGAGGACTCGGCCGAATTGCAGATGCAGCAGGATCATCTGGTGCCTTTCGAGGCCAGGCCGCCGGACAAGTTTGGCAAGGGTGGCGTGAGCATGGCGGATCTCTTGGCTTCGGCCCTGCGTCTGCGGCCGGATCGCATTGTCATCGGCGAGGTCCGTGGCGGTGAGGCCTTTGACCTCATCCAGTCCATGAACACCGGTCACTCGGGTTCGATGAGCACGGTGCATGCCAACTCCCCAACGGATACCCTCAGGCGTCTTGAATCCCTGTGCTTGATGAGTTCGGTCGAATTGCCCATGGTGGCTGTGCGGGCCCAGGTGGCTTCGGCCATCAACGTAATCATCAGCTGTGCTCGTTTCCATGATGGGTCGCGACGTACAACCCATGTCAGCGAAGTCTTGCCCCTGAACGAGAAAGGCGACTATCGCACCCAGGATATCTTTGTTTACACGATCACGGGGAGGGATGAAGATGGCAGGTTCCGTGGCTATCATGCCCCCACGGGCATCCTGCCGACCTTCCTGAACAAGCTGCAAGCTTACGGATTCGGTGAAATGACGCCCGACTTTTTCGATCCCGGCTCCCATGGGCTGGAGCGACCGAAGGTTCAGGCTGTACAAGAGTTCAAGGTTTCTTGGGTACCCAGGCTGGATGACGGCACGGAGCAAGGGCCTGCTAAGCTTTTCGATGAGGAAAAGCAGGAAGAGCTTGATAAGGCATACGCCGACACCATGGAGGAGAAGGATCTGGTTCCGCCACCCATGTGGGATGCCGAGAAGGGCGAGGTCTCAGCGAAGGACTTATCCAAAACCGAAGCCGAAGATGAAGAACCGCTTGAAGATGATGATGAGGCCGGCGAAGAGGCCTCTGAAGAAGATGAGGACGCACTTCGTAAGCGGCGCATCCTGGCGCGTCGCCGTGCTGCGGCAGCTCGAACGGGAGGGGAGGGGGCTCGGCGGCAAAGTGAGAGTTCAGCCGCTTCCTTGCTGAGTCGACAGTTGCGACGGCAAAAGGAAGGTCAGAAAGAATCCAGTCGGCGTGTGGGCCTGCGGCCCCGTCGCAATCGTGACGAGGAGGATTGATCTTGGGCGACTTCTTTTCTTTGATATGGACCAAGATCTTAGACCTTGGTGACATCATTCGAGAGTTCGTCGGCAACATGGTCGAGGACTTCAGGGAGTCCAACCGATATTTCAAGATCAAGGTGGGGCTGATTGCGACCTATGTGGTGGTCAGTTTGTTGACCGTTGTCGTGTTCCTCCCACCCGGCGAATTGAACGATATCGACGCCAGGGTTCGCCTGAGCAAAACCGAGATAATCGGTGGTCGCTATGTGCTGGTGGCCAATGAGGGGGCTGATCCCTGGCGAGATCTGATCGTGACCATCAATGGGCGATATTCGACTCGCTATCCAATCGTAAGGCCTGGCAAGAAAAAGACATTTTTCTTTGGTCGCTTTGGAGATACCGGGGGCCAGTCACCTGACCAGGACCTGCGTGTGCGCATGATTCGACTGGACTGCAGTGAGGGGGCCTTCGAGCGCGACTATACTCGAGGTGAATAATTCGGGGTGGGCGTTTCGTCTTGCTGTTGAGATGAATGGAGGTTTGGCATGAAAAAATCGATAGCCTTGATTTTAGGCCTGGTTTTTGCTCTGGGACTTGGTGCCCCGGATGCTTTGGCCAAAAAGAAGGCCAGGAAGAAGAAAAAGAAAAAAACCAACGTGACCAAGATTATTTCCGCCAAGGAGTTCACGGAAGCTTTGGTTAAGCTGGGCAAGGATGAGCGAGTGCCTGTGGCATCCTCCACGCTGGTGGAGAAAGGGCGAGGAGAAGATTATTACAGCGTGGAAAAGATGTTCGACAACGATTTGGAGACCTTCTGGGCTGAGGGAAAGAAGGGGGCCGGTGCCAAGGAGTGGGTTGTTTTTCATTTGCCTGATGACAGCACGCACGTGGAAGTGGTCCCAGGTGCAGGGAAAGAGCAGTTTGAGAACTTCAATCGGCCACGGAGGGCCTTGTTGGATTATTACCTTGTGAAGTTCAAGCGCGAGAAGGGGACGGATAATCTGAAGCCCAAGTTTAAGTGGATTGGGCGGAGCAGGCTCAAGTTCAAGGACAAGCCCACCCCCATTCGGGTCAGAATACCGGTCAAGATGCCAGAGTTGGCCTTGTCGGTGCGCACCATTTATGTGGGCGTTATCATTCTGCAGAAAGCCTACCGAGGTCAGTTTGCCGATACTTCAATCGCAGAGCTAAGAACCTCAGCTGTCTGGGGAGAGCAATAGGCTTACTTTTTTCTGCTTCTGCTTCGTCCCCGTCCGCCACCACCAGCACCGCCCCCGCCACTGCCACTGCCACTGCGATTGCCGCCACCACCACTGCGGTTGCCGCCGCGTCCGCCGCCATCCATGTTTCGAACGTATTCAATGAAGTTGGCACGGTCGTCCATGATGTTGTTGTAGTCCTGTTTTTGGCGCGGATTGCGTCGGCGACTGCTTGAGCGTTCCTGCCGACTGTTGTCCCGTCTGGCGGGTCCCTGGGTTCGGCGTGCCACGCCAGCCGACAGCATTTCAGAAAGGAGTTGGTTGAATTCCACGCCTTCGGCCAATGCGAGGTGGTGCAATTCTCGATGCAGGCTCTCGCTGATGCTTGTCTGGAGATCTCCGCTGAACTCAGAGCTGTCGAGAGGTGTTGGCATTTCCTTTTTGGATTCGGCCGCTTCTCGGAAGCGGGTTTCGATGGCTTCTTCCACCAGGGCAAAGGCATCCGTCCTGGTTTCTGCCTCGACCCGCAAGCCGGTAAGCTCTGGCACGGAGGCCACGAATTTTTGTTTGTCGTTGTCGTATGTGATGTTGACTCGGTACCCGTCTGGAATCATTGTACCTTTTCTCCTGTGACTGCGGACCCCGGATCAGGGGGCCCGGCTAGCAAACCACCAAAATAGACCACCGACAGCCAGAATGACTGTTGTGATAAAGAGCATCAAACGAAAAGAACCGCCGGGGAGAGGATGGATCTGCACCCGATCGGCCAGTTGTTTGGAGCGACCACGGCGCAGGCGCGTGGCCAAGGACCTGACAGTCCGGTTGTTCAGATAGGCCAGCAGAAAATAGACCAAAAAAAGACCCAGGATGCCACCGGCCACCAATAGGGTGCCTTGCATCGATTTGTCTTCCCAAAAAAACACACATGCTCCGGGTCGCCTCGCAGGCTTTGAGTATTCAATGTTTGAAACAGCATCATCTGAACAGCGCCAGCAGGGGGGTCGCCACGGAATGGGCGACTTGGCTGGTTTTCGCCACCAGATTCTTCGCGATAATTAGCACAGCCGCCCAGGGCTTGTCAAAAGCAAAGGAGTCAAAGGGAATGTTCTTGAGCTTGCCGGAAATTGGCCCCCTTGGATCCCGTGTGCTACAATTTCCCACCAAACCCTTCGGTTTAGCTGGAAAGGGCTTTTGATGGCGAAGGAGCAAGTCGGACTTAGGGGCGAGCAAGAAGCCCCCAAGGTGTTCTCCGGACGAGGTTTCGACCTGGAGTTTCGGCAGGGTATGGCTTTGCTTACCATGTCCGACTTTTGGGTGGCGGATCTCTTGTTCGTGCGGCGCCTGGAGTTGGAATTGCCGGGCGTGAGTTTTCCTTTCGATCTGCAAGGTGGAGCCTCACAGTTTCAGCATCGCAGATGCCAGCTGCGTAGTTTGGTCTTTGAACTAAAGGCAGACAGGCTTGCCCACTGGCTTTCAGGATCCTTGGATGAGGTCGGCTCGGGTATCAAAGATGCTCGGTTGGATTTCAATGAAGGCCGAGGCCTGTTGTCGGGCATCTTCAGCCAGGGAGAGCGAGAGGCTCCGTTCACGGCTCGATTCGCTCTGGGCCCCTTTGACGATTTGTTGGTTCGCTTGGGGTTTTATGATGTTCGTTTTTATCGTTGGATGCCGTCTCCGCCCGTGGCCCTGGTTGCCCAGTTGGGCCGTGCTTGTGGTGCCTGGGCCAAGTCGAAAGATGCGGCCTGGCTGGAATTTTCACCCATAAATGATCTATTACGGCATCTTTTGCCCATGCATGGCTGGAAGCTGCCGGATATGGAAGGCGTGCGTTTCATGCCGCCCGAGATGGAGGGGGGGCGTGTACTTCTTGCGGCGGGCAAGCGTCCCGAGGAGCTGGGCGAGTGGTTGCATGGTTTGTCCCCGCAGCCTGGCCGGGCTTTTCTTGTCTTCCGGGAGGGTGCAGCCAATTACCGCGAGGCAGAGCAGGCTTTGCGCGCGGGTCACTTTGACCGGGCTCAGGCCTTGTATTTGGGAAAAGCCGATGTGGAGCCTGCCCATCCACTGGCTCTCAGGCGGATGCTTGAGATCGGCCTGACCAACCCTTCTCGTTACAGCATGTTGGAGGATCGCATTCGGGACGTGCTGGCGCGGAATGATCAGGATATTGCTGCCATGCTGGTCAGGGCCTTGCTCCAGGAGCAGCGTCAGGATTTGGCCGCGGGCGCGAGTTTTCAGCGTGTCGCGTTGCGCGCGGACGAAAACGACGAGAAAATTGATGCCATCTTCGCCTATCGAAGAGCAGGCGATCTGTTGGCCCAGCACGATTTGGCTGCCGCCATTCCTTGTCTCGAACGAGTGTGTCAACTCGCCCCGGATGACCGGGATGCTTTGCGTGACCTGGCCGAGCTTTACGAGAAAGCGCATCGTTTCTACCCGGCGCTTCGTTCCTGGTTGCGCCTGGCCCATCGGCTTGAAGACGATGCTGCAATCGCCGCTTGTCACGCCCGAATGGCCCGTATTCATCTTGATCGATTTGAAGATCAGGAGAAGGCTAGAAAGCACCTGGATGCTTCCCTGACGAGGGATCCGGATTGCTTGGATGCTTTGGTCCTTCAGGCCAAGGTTCAGGGCATGAGGAACAGACCGGCCCGAGCGGCTGAGTCCTTGGCCCGCGCCTTGGAGGTTTTGGAACAGACCCCCTCCGAGGAGGACATCGGTCGAGTCGTGGCGCTTCGGACCGAATTGGCTCGGTTGTGGGAAGAAGAACTGGATGATCCGGCCATGGCCTTGTTGCACAACGAGCGAATTCTGGAGGAGCAGCCTGAACATCTGCTCGCCTTGTCCAAGGTAGGCCATTTGGCGCTGGTTTTGCGCAGACCCGATCAGGCCGCTGAGGCATTCACTAGGGTGCTCGACTTGGAGGCTACAGGGATCGCCTTGCCCGATGATGTTTTGCATACGGCTTGTTTGCAGCTGGGGCAACTTTACGTCAATCGACCCGGGGGCGAGGGAGAGGCCCGCAAGTTTTTGTCTCGTGTGGTGGAGATGGATCCGGAGAATCCTGATGCCTGGTCCGCCCTTGAGCGCATCGACCGGCGTTTGGGCGATACCGCGCACCTTGTGCATGTGTTGGAAAATCGGTCGGTGCTGACTGCCGATGCCGATGCACGTTTGGGCATGCTGCTGGAGGCCGGTCGTTTGGCGCGCGAAACCCTGGAAGATCCAAAGCGTGCTGAACGATTCTTCGGGCAGGCTTTGAAAGTGGACCCGACCAGCCAAGAGGGTTTGGCTGCCTTGGAGGATTTGTTGAGGCAGGCAGGCCGCTGGGCCGAGATTGAGCAACTCTGGGTGGGTGCCATCGACGAGTCCATGGAAGTGGAGGAGGCAGCGCGGCACTGGGCCAAAGTGGGGCGCTTGCGACTCGATTCTCTTTCTGACCTGGAGGGCGGTCTGCAGGCCTTGGAGTTGGCTTGCAGGCTGGCACCCAAAGAGGCGGAGTATGGCGAGCGATTGCTCGCTTTGTACCGGGAACACGACAGGATGGAGTCCTATGTGCAACTCGTGCCCAGAATGACTGGCACGGGGATGGACGTGTCGCGGCAAGTCGAACTCTGGCTCGAACGGGCTCGTCTCCAATCGGAACAACTCGATCGCCCAGAGGAGGCCATTGAGAGTTACCAACGTGCACTGGAACTGGACGATTCCTTGCTGGTGGCCCGACGGGCCCTGGCGGATTTGTATGTGGAGCAGGAGCGCTGGGCCGAGGCCAAGGAGGCCATCGGTCGCGTGATCGATGGAGCGGGCGAGGGGGGCTTGTCAGGTCCGGGCCTCGTGACGCTTCATAAGCGATGGGCTCAGGCAGAGATTGCGCTGGACAATCCAGAGGGAGCGGCGGAGCAGCTCAGGATGGTCTTGGCCATCGATCAGGCGGATGAGGATTCTGCGCTGGAGTTGAGCAATTTGCTCCGAGATCAGGAACGCTGGGAGGAGTTGGCGGCTCTTTACGCCCAGCGGGCTGAGTTGGCCACATTTGAGGACGCTGCGCGTCTTCACACGGCCGCGGCGTCCATTTGGTGGGAGAAACTCAAGCAGTTGGAGCCAGCTGCGTCACAGTATAAGGCAGCCATCGAGGCGGCGCCCGATTCGGATGCCGCGCCTGCTCGTCTGGCTTCTCTTCATCGCGTTTTTGCTGGATTGGGTGATTGGTCTGAAGTGGAGAAGGTGCTCAGTCAGCGTATTGCCAACAGTCAGGGGGCTGAGGTCCCGGGTCTGCGGATGGCCAGGGCGGCCATTCTAAAGGGACGTTTGCAACGAGAGGATGAAGCCGCTGCTTGCCTGGTGCAGGCTCTTGAAGCGGACCCAGAACATTTGGATGCCTTGGTGGCTTTGGCGAAACATCATGAGGAGGCGGGTGACTTCGCTAAGGCCCTGGACTTTGCGCAGCGCGCCCTGGCCGTTGACCAGCTCAACCGTACTCGGGCCGGAGAGATTGAAGATCTCTGGGATGAGGATGCCTGGGAAAAGGCAGCGGCGGGGGAACAGGAAGGACCCAGCGCAAAGCCCGTACTGCCCGTCGAGCGTCGGGCTGATTTGGCATTGGAATCCGCGCGAGCGGCATGGACTCTTGAGCGATGGGACGAAGCCATTGAGCTCTATCAGGTTCACATGGAGTCCTATGTCAATCGAGGATACGCAGACGTAGAACCGGAAGCCATCGAGCGATTGGAAATGTTGCTCCGGAAACAACGGCGCTACGAGGACCTCGCGCTCCTTTTGCAGCGATGGCTCAAATCCGAGCTCTTGCCCGAGCGACACGCAGGTTTGCAGCGCGTGTTGGCTTTGCTCATGTTCGAGCATTTGGATGAACCGGACGAGGCCATCATTCTCCTTGGCGATCATGTGCGCGAGCTGCCAGAGGATCAGGCTGCGGTTCGTGATCTGATTGAGATGCTGGGTAAATCCAAGCGTCACGAACAACTGGCCCATCTGCTCGAAGATCAATGGGACATGGCCCTGGAGCCCGAAGAGCGAATCTTGCGTTTGAAGCTTCTGTCGGAGATTTTTCGCACACAGATCCACGACAACCAGGCCGCCATCGAGTACTACGGTAAGTTGCGCGAATCCGGTCAACCCGAGGCAACGGATCAACTCATCGAGCTCTATGAAGAAGAGGAGCGCCATGAGGAATTGGCCGTTTTGCTCAGGGAGGAAGCCGAACGGTCCGAGGATGATCAACGAGCTGGTTCTCTATGGCGGCAACTTGGATTGCTTGCGCGCGATGAGCTGAAAGACAAAAAACGTTGCCTTGATGCCCTGGAGCGAGCCTATTTGTCCGTGCCTTCGCCCCAGCATCTTGATCTGGTTTTGGATGCTTTGCGTCAGGATGGCCCGGTCGAGCGATTGGAAAACATGTTGGTGCAGGCTGCTGCCGAGGCCGAAGAACCGGAAGAGCGCAGGCGGTTTCTCGTCGAGCATGCGGACCTGTGTTTGAATCGGCTTGAGCTGACTTCAGACGGCTTGGCTTCCCTGCGAGAGGCGTTGCTCATTGAAGCGGATGAGGCGCTGGTGCGAAGGGCGCAGGCATTGTATGAGAGGCTGCAGGATTGGGCAGGTGTGGCCGACATGCAAGAAATGCTCGTGGATTTGGCCGAGGATGACGCGGCTGCCGCGCGACGAGTGCACCGACTGGGTATCATGTTTGCCGAGCGATTGGATGCGCCGGAGCGAGCGCTGGCCGCTTTTTCACGGGCCGCCGAGTTGGACGCGGATTGGCTGGAACCTGATCGCGAAGAAGCCCGCTTGCTGGAGGCCATGGCGCGTTGGGAAGAGTTGGTCGAGGTGCAGGTGCGCATCGCCGAACGGACCGAGCGGACGCAAGAGCGGGCCAAACTTTATCAGCAAGCAGCCCACCTGTGCTTGGCGGAAGTGGACGATCAAGCTCGGGGTTTTGATTTGCTGCGCTTGGCTGCAGAGGCGACTCCGGAACAAGCCGTCATCTGGTTCGAGTTGTCGGACCTGCTTGAGGCGGATGACAAACTCGGCGAGGCGGCCGACGTCCTGGAGCGCGTGGCCGCCAGCGAGCCTGAGCACATGGAGGGTCTGGGATCTCAGGCCGCGCTCTATCGGCGCATGGCCTCGCTGCGCGAGCGGGAGGGTGACGAGGTAGGGGCCATCGCCTCTTACGAGCGGACCCTGATGATAGAACCGTCGGATGAGCATTCAGCACAACGCCTTGAGGGACTCTACCGGGAAATGGGGCGCTACGAGGATCTTGCTCAGATGCTTGGCGGGCTTGCTCGTCGTACCACGGGTGAGACCGCGGCTCAGCATTGGGTGGCCGTGGCCAGAGCCTGGCAGGAGGCCGAGGATGATGAGCAGGCTGAGGTGGCAGTCCTTCAGGCCTTGACGGCATCGTCCGGCCATGTGGAAGCACGCTTGCTTTTGGTTGATTTGCTCGCGTCTCGCGGAGCCTGGAGTCGCTTTCTGGATGTGGTCGACATGCTTCCAGATGCATTGCTTCAGACCGAAGATCTGACCAGTCAGGTGCTTACATGCTGGGAGGAGCTTGGCGACGCAGAGGGAAACAAGCTTCCGGTTGCCTTGACCATGTTGCGACTCGATCCGACCCACCTCGACGCCCTGCGCGTGGCAGCCCAGGATTTGGAATCCGCAGGGCTTGCGGAGGAGGCGGAGATTCATTGGCGAAAGCTGGATGAACAGGCGGATCGCCTGGAACCCGAGGAGCGCTACACGCTGGACCTGCGGTTGGCCAATCTGGATTTTGCGAGGGGTCGCACCGATGAGGCTGAACAGCGGCTCAAGCGTTGTGTGGAAACCAGGCCGGATGACCCAGGCCCCCGAGCCTTCCTGCATAAGATTTATTCGGGGGGGCGGCGCTTCGAGGATAGGGTTCAGTTGTTGCTGGACGAATCCGAACGCGCTGAATCCGATGCCCAGCGTTTCGAGAAGGTTCGGGCCGCTGCCCAGCTGATGGAGCTTGAGCTGGGAAATCCCAAGGCTGCCGCAACCCTGTTTGAAGAACTTGTCTTGCGCGAACCGGGTCGGCTTGAGGCCTGGCGCAAGCTTGCCGAGCTGCGGCGTTTGACCAATGAGCCGGCTGGTCAGGTCGTGGCTTTGATGCATTTGGCCGAACTCGCCTCGGGTGAGGAACAAGACAGGGCGCAGCGCAGGGCAGCGCGTCTTTGCTCAGATTCATTGGGTGACGATTTGCGTGCTCGAGAACTCTGGAAGCGGGTCTTGGAGTCGGTGCCGGGTGACGAGGAGGCCTTGGACCGTCTGATAGACATGGACCGCAACGCAGATGAGCCGCTTTCTCTGAAGAAGCACTTGGAGATGCGTCTGGGGGGGCTTGAGGACCCGGTTGAGCGGGCAGATGTTCTGCGTGAGTTGGCGGATTTGTTCGTGGACCGCTTGGATGAGCCAGGGGAGGCAATCCCTGTGCTTGAAGAACTCAAGACCCTTGTGCCCTCGGACCAGGTGGCGCTTGAGAGACTGGAACCATTGTTACGAGAGGCCGGCCGTATCGAAGACGCCGTGGATGTCTTGGCCAGGCAGGTTGATTTGGCTGGCTCAGAACTTCAACGAGCGCCATTGGTGTTGCGGATGGCCGAGCTGCAGTTGGATGGCCTCGGGGACCGGGTGGCTTCTGTTCAGTCGCTGAAGCGGGCTGCCCAATTGGCACCGAATGATTTGGAACCATGGAAAAGACTTCGGGCCATTGCGGAATCTTCGGGTGACGATGAGCTGCTCGCGGAAACAATAGATGCTCTGGCCGGCAGGAGCCAGCACCCTGATGATGAACTGAAGCTGCGCCGCGCGCTGGGTTTGTTGCGCTGGTCATTGGGTCATGAGGAGTTGGCCCGTGAGGCTTTCGAGCGATTGCTCGTTTTGAGGCCCGACGATGCCGTGGGGCACCGATTTCTTGCGCGGATGCTGACGGATGTTGATCCGGCCGCGGCCAGGCTTCACCTGCGCTGGCTTCTGGACCATGAGGAGGTTTTGTCGGTCGCAGACACCCTCACCTGCTTGAGGAGTTACCTTGCCGTGACCGAAGAGGCAGGTCCCGAGGCGCGGATTCAAGTCCTCAAGCACTTGCTCGAATTGGAACCAGGGGATGTCGAGGCCGCGGAAGAACTGCTTGGCTTGTTTCGTCAAACCGAACGCAAGCGGGAGTTGGCTGACTTGCTGGTTCGCCCCGTCGATCTGGGTCGGGAGGTCCCCGCTGGAGATTGGGTCGAGCGAGCAGGCCTGCTTGAGCAATTTGGAGACGATTCGGCGGCGGCTGAATCTTTGGCTCATGCCCTTGATGTGCCCGGAGCGCATAGGTACGAGGTGGCTGTACACCTTGCCGAGATACGTCGTGAGAAACTTTCGGACTCTCGTGGCGCATTAGAATGCCTGGAGGTGGCGCTGGATGAGACGGGGGACGATGCTGTCTTGTTACATGCCATGGCCAATCTGGCCGAGGAATTGGAGCGCTTCGAGCAGGCTGTTGTCTATCTTGATCGACTTCGGGATGTAGTGGAGTTGAAGAAACGAGCTGGGCTGTCCCTGCGTCTGGGCAAGGCGCTGGTGCGGAATGGTCAGACGCTTGAGGCTCGCAAGGCATTGGAAGAGGCCATCGTCGGCGATCCGGGCCTTCGTGCCGCCCACGAGGAGCTGTTCTCGCTGATGGTAGACGACGACTCCAGCGAGATCGAAGAGCAAGCCCAGGTCCTGGTGCGTTGGGCAGAAAGTCCGGCCGCGGGAAATCGCAAGGCAGAACTGTTGAGCAGGGCAGGGGCGCTCTACCAGGAGGCCGGTGCCGATGAGAAATCCCTGGATGCGCGCTTGGCTTCCGCCGAGGCCGATCCAGGGCAGCTCGAGGTGCATCGAGGCCTGCTACCTTTGTTGCGAGAGAAGGGAGACGACCACCTGCTGAGCTTGAGCTGCGGTTATGTGGTGGAGTTGAGTCAGGATGACGATGAGCGCTTGGCCTGTGCCTATGAGCAAGCCCTTTTGGCCGGGGGTGTTTTGGGTCAGCCTGAGTTGGCGGAGTCCAGGTTGCGACTTTGTCT
>JAFCZJ010000163.1 GCA_019314375.1 Deltaproteobacteria bacterium
TCCACGCCCATCCCACCATGCCCGAAATGCTGGCCGAAGCCGCCGCCGACAGCATCGGCAGAGCCATCCACAGAGCGCCCGCGCGAAAAAAGCGCTGAGCAGTCAGTCACTAGGGTTGGGCCCACACGGTTTTGCCTCGTTTGTAGACTTGATGGGTCATCGGTACGCCGAAGTGATAGATCAGATTGCGGAAGTCTCGTGTGTCGAGGATCAGGAGGTCGGCCAGGCGGCCGGGGGTTAGGCTTCCGATTTCATTGTCCAAGTCCAGGGCCGCCGCGGCCCAGCGGGTGGCGCCGAGCAGGGCTTCTCTGGGGTAGATGCCGTTGTAGAGGCATGCCATGTTGAGCATCAGGGGCAAGTTCTCGCTGTGGCAGCTTCCTGGGTTGAAATCGGTGGAAATGGCCAGCTTGCAGCCGGCATCCGCCAGCATGCGTCCTGGCGCGAAATCCGTTCTGCCCAGGAAATAAGTGGCGCCTGGCAGCAAGACGGCCACCGTCTTCGAGTCGGCCAAGGCCCTGGCGTCTTCTTCCGTTACTTTTTCCAGATGATCGACGCTGACCGCCCCCAATTCCAGAGCCAAGGCGATGGCGCCTGAGCGTGTGATCTGTTCGGCGTGCATCTTGGGCTTCATGCCAAGTTCCAGACCTCGACGGAGGATTGTCTCGGCTTCCTTGACGCTGAAGGCCCCGCTGTCGACAAAGACATCGCAGAATCGAGCCAGGCCCTCCTCGGCCACCGCCGGCAGTAGTTCCGCACACAACATGTCGATGTAGACTTGGCGTTGTTTCTTGTGCTCCGCCGGCATCACATGGGCACCGAGGCAGGTGGGGACCACGTCCACGGGGTGTTGTTGTGCCAGTTCGGCCGCGGCCCGCAGAAGCTTGAGTTCATCTTCCAGATTCAGCCCGTAGCCGCTTTTGATTTCAACCGTGGTCACGCCGAAGGACAGGAAGGTATCGAGGCGCTCTTTGCCCAGAGCGACCAGCGTGTCCAGGGTGGCTTGCCGAGTGGCGATGACGGTGGAATGGATGCCTCCACCGGCCGCCAGGATTTCTTCATAGCTTGCGCCCCCGACGCGGCGAGCGAACTCTTGGGCCCTTGAGCCGGCGAATAAGGTGTGGGTGTGGCATTCCACCAGGCCGGGCAGGACGACGCGGCCTCCCATGTCTTCTACGGTGGCGCCTTCGGTATCCACCTGACCCTTGAGATCTTTTTCTCGTCCCACCCAGACGATGCGGTCACCGGCCATGGCCACGGCGGCGTCCAGCACCAGACCCAGACCCGCTGTTGGATCCCGCGCGGCATCGCCAGGACCGCCGGCCGCCGGATCCATGGTCAAGAGTTGTCCGATGTTGCGCAGCACTTTTTCCGCACGAGGTTGTGGGCTCATTCGGCGTCTCCTTGGCTTCTTTCTGTCTATAGTCCTTGCTGTTGACTTGCAAGCAACAAGCGCGTTACTTCAAACGCGTTACTTTAAAAAAGTGGAAGTGAGACCATGGGTACGAGACAGGAATTGGGTTTGGCCCTCCTGTGTTTGATTTTGGCAGGTATGGCGCTGTGGCACCAGCGATCGATACCGGTCGTTTCCGTCCCTGATTTGCGCTGTCCGATTCCAAGCACCGTGGGGGCAGGGCGGAAGATCCGACTTCGCTGCGATGGCGGTAAAGGCGGGCATGCCCTGGCCGCTCAGGAACGCCTTCTCTTGGGCTTGAAACTGGATGTCAACAGGGCAGGGGCCAAGGAACTCCAACTCATCCCAGGCATCGGGCCCGTCAAGGCCCGCCGAATCATCGAAGAGAGGTCGAAGCAAGTCTTTGCAGGTTTAGATGACCTGCTCCGGGTTCATGGCATCGGTCCGAAGACCTTAGCGCGTATCAGGGTCTACCTGCGGGTTCATCGGTCACGTTGACTTCCATGGCCGGGAATGTTATCAGAATTCATTGTTCAACACGGGCTTAGCCCGAAATGGGAGAGAACCATGATCGTCGGAATTCTTTCCGATTCTCACGACAATCTGCCTGTCTTAGACCGCATGGCAAAGTATTTCAATGAGCAGAAAGTGGGTTTTGTCATTCACGCGGGTGATTTCGTGGCGCCTTTTGCCCTCAAGGCTTTTGAAGAACTGCGCTGTCCATGGATCGGCGTGTTCGGCAACAACGACGGGGAGCAGGGCGGATTGACCAAGATGTCCCAGGGGCGGATACAGCCTGCCCCTTATGGACTGAACCTGGACGGCAAGAAGGTCGTGGTGGTCCATGATTTGGCCTCTTATTCCAAAGAAGAGTTCGCATCGAAGGCTGCCGAGGTTGTGATCCATGGGCATACGCATGAGCCCGAAATCAAGAAGGAAGGGGACATCCTCTTCATCAATCCCGGTGAGTTGGGGGGCTGGGTGAACGGTCGATGCACCGTGGTGCTGCTGGACACCAAGACCATGGAAACCCGCATAGAAGAAATTTAGAAGTTTACGATGGTATCATTACGATGGTATCAAAGTCGCGAAGGCGTGAAAGAGTTCTCCGGTCAGTCGTGGTTCTCCCTTGCTTGCTCCCAGGCGAAGATGATGATTGAGCGTTTTTCTGGACTGCTTCGCCCTGCGTTGCTTGGGCTGGAAGAGGTTCATGCGGTAGCGCAAGGTGCCACGGCGCACTCGGTGGATGAAGGTCACGGTGCCGTCGGCGTCGACTCGCTCGACGATGCCCACGTGGGTCAAGGGATCGTTGGCGCGCCCGTCCTTGTTGCGATCATGGGTGTTGTCGAAAAAAACAAGGTCACCGATGGCGGGGACCTTGTGCCGGTGCAACCAGCCTTGCTCCTTGGCCGCTCGAAACATCCAGGCGACGCCGTTTTCTTTGCCCTGGATAGGACCAAAGAGCGCGAGGGGATCGGCACCCTGGGCCGCGAGCACGCCAAGTACAAAGCCAGAACAGTCACGACGGTATCGGTGACCCCTCACCGTGAAGTTGGGTTTTGCCATGGCTTGCCTTGCGCGTTTGGCCAGGGCCAGCCGACACGCCACCGGCTCACCTTGGCAAGCCAGGGCGGGGCGGTTCGTCAATTTTCCATCCGATCTCGGCCAGGTTTCGCAACGGTTCAACACGGGATGTCGAAAAGTCCGAACACAGCGTTGTTCGGTTTGACGAGAAGGGGCTTGCAGGTCAGCCAGAGAGCTGGACGAGACAGAAGCGCCGCCCGAGCTCAGGTCAGGCAGATTTCGCAAGGCAACATGGCGAAATGGAGAATTGAAGGATTGGATTGTGCCGCAGGCATTCAGCGAAAAGGTCAACGAAATTACCATTGCAGCGGAAGGGATGAGGGTCTGTAGCTTCTTCATGGAGCATGTCCTCCTAGGTGATATATTGTCCTACATTGGAATACATGTCAAAAAATTGGCCAAGTGGCCAAAGATGTGTCGATTTTTGCTGGTTTTATTGGTGCTTGGGGCTTGCTTGGGATGCGCTTCCGGTTGGGATGTGGTGAAAGATACTGAGGATGTGGATGAGCTGCGTCGCTTCATGCGAGAAAATCCACATGGTGTCGACCAAGGCCAGGCCAGGTTGCGGATCATCCAGCTTGAGTATCGGGCCGCGGTGGCTTCGAATACCCGCTATGATTTTCACAGCTTCCTCGAACGTCATCCCGAATCCACCCTTGCTTTGAATGTCCGTAAGCGTTTGGATGATCTTGATTTTCGTAAGTCCAAGGCCTCAGGCAAGGTAGAGGAATTGCAGGGCTATTTGAGGCGTCACGGCAAGGGCCGGCACATTGAAGAGGTCGAAAGTTTACTTGATCAATTCCGATGCAAGAAGGGCGTGGCCCTTGAGGCGATTGGAGAATTGACTTCATTTATCAAGGCTTATCCCGGCATCCCCTGTCAGGCGTCGCTGCAGGAAAAGCTTAAGGGGCTGCGTTTTGAGCAGGTTCGGGCCAAGCCTGCATTGGACGATCTTTTGGCTTTTCTTCATGACTATCAATTGTCCCCTGAAGCACGGCAATTGGGTCAAATGCTTATGGAGAGGCAGGTCGCGGCCTTGCTGAAAGGGGCTCGTTTTTTGCGTGCCAGAAAACTGGTACGGAACCAGGCTGCCGCGGAATCCATGGCACCTATGTTGGCGAGAGTGGATCAGGCAGAGGCGGAGTGGAAAGAATCAAGGGCTGCAGGTTTGGGACGAGCGAAGCGCCTGGGCAAGGTGGCTTCAAGCTTGCTTCGACAGAAGACTCGGATTCCTGATAAAATGGCCTTGCCATCCGATCCCAGGCTTCGCTGGATTCTTGCCGATTCGCTTGCAGACCAAGGAAACGAAGAAACGGCGGATCTTTTACTTGCTTTGACTTCAGATGCCTATCTCGAGGTGCGTTGGCGAGCCGCTCAGGCCCTGAACCGCTGCCTGCTTTCCATGGATCCTTTGCGGACTCGCATTTGGCTCAAAGAACAGGCTGTCAGGCTTGAGTCCTCGGGTCAGGCAGGGCCCTTGTTGGTGCAGAGAGCCCTTGTGACCGCCATGGAGGGGGACGTACCCATGGCCCTGCACTACGTCGAGCAACGCAATCTGGCCAGTGAGCGGCCCGACCTTTTTGCTTTGCATTTGGCCTGGCGCTGGCGACTGGAGCATGGCCTCGTGAGGGAGGCAGCCAACACGGCGAGTCGATTCTGCGATTTGGCCCATCAATTCGCTTCGCGTCGAGAGGAAGCTTGGCGATCAGAGGAAGGTTTGCGCCAAGGCAATGAGGCCTGGTTGGTATTGAGGCAGCTTTATGGCTTGGTAGGACTCTGGCAGCAGGTGAAAGGGGACGAACGACTGGCTGAACACAGTCGTTGGTTGAATGACGAGGAAACGCGATGGCAGGCCAGTCATACAGGCTACCTGCCAGGGGTACGGCCAGGTCCGAAGACCATCGATGCGGCAAGGCTTCGGGATGATGCGGCATCGGTTTTGGAACTCGCCTGTTCGGTGGATCCAGCGCGTAGACCCATTTTGACATGGTGCGCTTGCTGCCATCCTTCACAGGCCTTGCGCGCCCTGGCGGCAAGCCTGCAGAGCCTTATCGTTATCGCGGGTCAGTCCAGGCTCGGACCCGTGGTCGTGGCGCTTACACCCTGGTCGCCATGAGCCACGCTTCATCCCTGAATTCACGTCAACTTGAAGCAGTGCAAGCCGGGGATGGGGCTTGGCTTGTGATCGCGGGGGCCGGCACGGGCAAGACTCGGACTCTGACATACAGGGTGGCGCATCTGATTGATCAGGGTGTGTCGCCGGATGCAATTCTGCTATGCACCTTCACCAACAAAGCAGCTAATGAAATGCTGACCAGGGTAGAGGACTTGGTGGCCGGCGAAGTCTCCCGGATAGAGGGAGGCGAAGTCCCCAATAACCCCAGGGTTATTGGGGGCGAAGTCCCCAATAGCCCCAGGGTTATTGGGGGAACGTTCCACCACGTGGCCAATCGATTCCTCAGACAACACGCTGAAGTCTTGGGTTTGGCTGCCAGCTACACGATCCTGGATTCGGAAGACGCTTCAGATCTTCTTTCCAGTTGCATCGCCTCTGAGATGTCCGGCCGGGAAGCCGTGCGAGCCCCCGTGTTGTCGAGGCTGATCGGAATGGCTGTCAACACGATGACGCCGATGGATGAGACGATTCGGCAATACGCGCCGGAACTGAACCCCAGAAGGGAAACCCTGCTGGAGGTGGCACAGGCATATCAAGAGCGCAAGCGGGAAATGAACCTGATGGACTTCGATGATCTCTTGTGGCTGTTTTGGCGCTTGCTGGAAGAGCAGCCGGAGTTGGGCATCGGTCAAGGTTTTCAGCATGTTTTGGTGGACGAGTATCAGGATACCTCTCGTTTGCAGGCTCGGATTGTCGACCATTTGGCCGCGGTGCATGGAAATCTGACGGTTGTGGGGGACGACGCCCAGTCCATCTATCGCTTTCGTGGTGCCGAAGCGGATAACCTCTTGGGCTTTCTGGAGCGCTGGCCTGAGGCCGGCACCATCAAGTTGGAGGAAAATTATCGCTCAAGCGAGCCCATTTTGAATCTGGCCAATGCCTCCATTGCGCATAACCCCAAACAAATGACCAAGCGGCTTTACTGCCGGATTGAGGATGGGCCTAAGCCCTGCCGAATTCCGGTGCAAGACGTGGAGATGCAGGCAGCCTTCGTGGCGCAACGGGTGGCGGAGTTGCACGATGTAGATGGCTTGTCTCTGTCGGAGATGGCCGTACTTTACCGCGCTCATCACCACAGCATGGAGCTGCAGGTGGAGTTGACCCGGCGGGGTATTCCTTTCCTGGTTCGTTCGGGCCTGCGTTTTTTTGAGCAGGCCCATATCAAGGATGTCCTGGCTCACCTTCGTGTGCTCGACAACCCCGCCGATGAACTCAGTTGGGCGCGGTGCCTGCGGCTGCAGGCCGGCATTGGGCGCGCTGGCGCTGACCGCATCATCAAGGCCCTGCGGGGACAGGATGATTTTTGGCGGGTTGTTCAAAGTGATGCCTTTGCAGCAGGGCTCCCCGCAAGGTCCCGAAAGGGCTTTGCTGTGCTCATCAAGATCTTGTCCCGTATACAAACAGAGAAAGTGGGGGAAACCATCACGCTGCTGCTCAAGGAAGGTTATGGTGAAAAGCTGATTGGGTTGTATACCCATCCGGAGAGCCGTCGGGAAGACATCGAGCAATTCGCGGCATACGCGGGACGTTTCAGCGATCTTCGTACTTTTTTGTCCGAACTGAATTTGTCCTCAGGCATAGTCGGTGAAGAGGTTTTGGATGCAGGCGCGGCTGAAGATGCCCTGGTGCTCAGTAGCATTCATCAGGCCAAGGGCTTGGAGTGGACGGCTGTTTTCTTGCTTTGGCTCAACGAAGGTCAGGTTCCTCACGCCAGGGCTCTGGGAGAAGAAGGTGGCTTGGCGGAAGAGAGACGGTTGTTTTACGTTGCGCTGACCCGAGCCAAGCGTTGGCTTCATCTCATCAGTTGTCAGGTGGATGATCGACCCGGACGCAATCGAATATTGCTCAGGCCCAGCCGATTTCTTGCGGAGTTGGAGCCGGACTTGATGGATCTTTGGCGGATAGAGATGGGTGCTTGAGCTTGGCGATTTCATGAGGTAGAGTCCCCGACCATGTTGAGGTTTTTTAAAGGGCCATCAAGACTGGCATGTGGCGCGCTTTTGTGTTGCTTCGGGCTTTCTGCCTGCGTGACCAGCGGTAGTCTGCGGAGCGAGTTCGAGCGCGGCAAACAGGCTTATCAGAGCGGGAGGGTCCTGGCTTCCTATCGAATTCTGCACGGCATGGACATGTCGGGCAAAGTACCTCCAAAAGAGTTTTACAAGGTCATGGATGAGGTCAACAAGGCCACCGAGTACTTGATGGCCCAGTGGCTGGAGGAAGGGCAGCGATCGGTCGAAGAAGGAGATTTGTCCCGTGCCTTAGGCTATTACGAGGATTTGCTCCTGACCTTGCCGTCGGGTGATCCGCTGAGGGGTAAACTGGAGGAAAAGGCAGCGCCTATCCGGAAGCAGATCGAGGATTTGCGATCAGAGATCCTGACCATTTTGGAACAGGCTCACGCCAGTTTTTTGGCCGGCAAGATCGAGGAGGCTCGCCTGCGCCTCATCGATGCTCGTGAACAGTCTTATAAGCATCGCCTGGATTTCCCCATGGAACAGGAGCGCCTGCTGGCCGAATGTGACAGGCGATTGCCTGCCCCCGTGGTGGAATTGAGTGAAGTAGAGGCACCGGGTCCGGTTGAGTCGAAGGTGGATATTGCCAAGCTGACGAAAGTGGCGAAAAAGAAGAGGGCTCGCCGCCGTCGCCCTCGAAGGAGACCCAAGCCCAGAAGGCGACCGGACGTTCCCCGAGCCACCGCAGTCGACAATGAGGTCGCAGGGCTGATGAAAGAGGCCGATAAATTAAAAAAGAAGCGGCACTGGGCTGACGCCATCGTCGCCTACCGCCGGGTCTTGCGTAAGGATTCGGACCATCAGGACGCCAAGAAGGCTTTGAGGCAGTTGGAGTCGGTGCGAAAAAAGCTCTTGGCTGCATGGACGAAAGAGGCCGAGGAGTACTTCGCCAAGGAGCGACTGGATAAGGCGGCTCCTCTGTACCGTCGCATCTTGAAAATCGACCCGGGCAACTTGCGGGCCAAAGAAGGCTTGCAGATGTTCAAGCGTCTAAAAGAACTGAAGGGCAAGAAGAATTAGCGCCATGTCGCTTCACGACACGGCACAAGAGTTTCTACTTTGCAAGAAACTCTAGCTCGACTCATCCCCAACAGGCAGCTTGACGAAAAACACGGTGCCTTGCCCTGGGCTTGAGTGAAATTCCAATTTGCCTCCATGCTGCTGGATGATTCGATCGGCCAAGGCCAAGTTCAGCCCCGCGCCTTTGCGCGTACCCTTGCTTGAGAAATAGGGAGAAAAAACCTTGGGCTGATCTTCTGTTGGGATGCCGCGACCGTCGTCGCGGATCATGATCATCAACATGCCTTCAGCGTCTCGATTGGAATTGACCTGAATGCGTCCGCCCTCGGGCAACAAAGCGTCTCGAGCATTGTCGAAGAGGGTGTTGAAGACCTGCATCAGTGCCCCGGGGCTGGCCATGGGCTTTGGCAGGTTCTTGCTCAAATCCAAGTCCATCTGGATGGAGGCCTCCTCCGTGCCCGCGACGCCTCGACTGCATTCAGCCAAGAGGCCGTTGACGTCTACGGGTTCCGTGGAGAAAGGCTCTTCTCGGCAGTACCGCAGAATTCGGTCCAAAGCCTCACGACCGCTACGCGCTTCCTGGTCGATGAAGTTGAGGTAGTTGCGCAACTTGGCCGATAGATCCCCTTGCCGACTCGCCAATTCGACGAAGCCGATGACACCAGCCAGCGGCTTCTGGACCTCGCGGATGACACCATGAGAAAACCGAAGCAGGGCCTCATCTTTCTCTAGTCTCAGCTTGACCGCATTTTGTTCGTCGGCATGCCGGTGGCGTTTTTCAATCTGGAGGCCCAATTCCACCAATTCCCGTGAAAGCTTGCCCAATGCGGCAGGGCCGGGTACCGAAGACTGAATCTCGGTTTGTCCTTGCTGCAGCTTTCCGACTGCCTTGTGTAGTCCGTCAAAGCCCCGTTGGATCAGGTGGGCAAGAACCAAGCCCAGAATCAAAGAGAGGATAAGCACGACAGTCAGGGCGATGCCGCCGCGCGCCAGCATGACGCCGGCTCCCTCATCGCCCAGTGCACTCCATAGGCCGACGGCCAGTCCGAGGACGCATCCTGTACCGGCACTCCACATCGAAATGCTGACGAATAAATACTTAAATGAACGAAGCATGAGTAAATCCAGTATCGTGGTCCTGGCTCGCTCTGTCAAGAAACAGTAAGATTCCAGTGTCTTGGCAAGGAGCTTGTGAGAGTGCTTGACCCTTGCGGTTTCCATGGTTAGGCTGCCCAGCATGCTCCATGCTTACGAAGCCACTCCCCAACCCACTGTGTTGTTGGCAGGACGTCAGCGGGAGGCCCTTCGGCTGTTCGGCATCGTGCTTGAGGGATTTGGCTATGTTTTTTTCGAATGCGCCGACGCAGAATCCGCGGAAGAGGTAATCCGGAAATCGCCACCCAACCTGGCCATCGTAGATAGTGGTTTGGAGGAAGCGGAATTGGTCTGCGCCATGATTCTCGAGCAGGAAGACTGTCCCTTGTTGCTGCTTGTTGATGAATCCTGTGAGGAACCGGAGCGATTGAAACAGGCCATGGGTGCAAGCGCCTGGCAGAACTTGGGCGCGGAACCGGAGCATCTCTTGGAAGCCTTGCGTCGCCTGTTGAACCCAGTCCCCGCCGAATGATCCCTAGCTTCGATTGAGAAAGTCCCAAGGCATGTGGTCGACTTGATTTGAGGCCATCTCGGCCAGACGCTTTGCGTAGGTTTTGCGTGCGGTTTCATCCAGACCTTCAATCGATCCTGCATCTGGAATCACGTGTTTGAGGAAGAAGGGAGCCACGAGTAGGCGCCTGAGCAGTTGGCGCAGCTTGGCCATCTCGCTGACTTTCAGTCCGATGACCTCATAGGGCGTCACTTCCTGCGCCTCGCTGAATCCCTTGGGTCGCACCCTCGGAAGTTGTTTCAGCATGACCAGGTTTTCAACATCCATGGCCGTGAATCGATCGATGATGATTTGACCGAGATGGGTGTCTTCTTGCAGGCGAGCCGACAGATTGACCGCCGGCCCACAGACCGTATAGTCCATATGGGCATCCGAGCCGATGTTGCCCACGATCAGTCGACCCGTAGCCACCGAGAAGCCGAAGCGGCAGGCTCGTACCTGCAGTGGCAGCCCGTCCTGTCGACCTTGGCGCAGTACGCTTTCCATCACGTCGACGGCTGCTCGCATGGCCACGGCCGCCATGGTGGCCCTTGATGAATGATCGACATCCTTGGTTTCAAAGGCTTCAAAGAACGACATGATGGCGTCGCCCATGGTTTTGTCCACAACGCCTTCGTATGAATGGACCAATTCGAAAAACAGATCAAAGTAGGTGTTGAGAATGCGCACGACATCAGAGGGAGGCATGTCGTTCGACAAGGCCGTGAAAGAACGCATGTCGCCGAACAAAACCGATACTTGTTTCAGCTGTCCACCTGGCTTTGCCAACTCTTCGTCGCGAGCCAATCGCTCAGCGATGTTTTTGTCCACGTAGCGGAAGAAGAGTTCCGTTCGGGCGGCCATGGAGTTGAAGGCTTCGGCCAAGCGTCCGATTTCATCTCCCGAGCGCACCTCGATCCGGGCGGAAAAATCGCCCTCGGCGATGCGTTGCGTGCCTTCGATGACTTTGGTCAAGGGCCTGAGACTTCGACGCAGGGTTAAAAAGCTCAAGAGGATGACGGCCAGGGCGATGAAGCCTGTGATCACGAGGACTCGAGCCGATGCAGCACGCGTGGCCGCGTTCAGCGCGTCGTTGCTGAACTGTACGACGACACAACCCACCGGCGTGTCGCTGAAAGAGGATTGATGCATAAAAACAAGGCGATCTTGAAGCTGGTCATGGTGAACGCCATGGCACTTGGATCGCTCGACGGGCACAAAGGGATCGAAGAAGCCCTTGCCTACCAGGGCAATGTCGCTGGCGGCGATCACAATGCGCTCGGTGTCCATGATGATCATGGAGAGGATGTCGGGGGCGGTTTTTGCTTTATTCAGCACCGCTTGTAGCTTGGCGTGATCTTTGGCCAAAAGAAGGGAAGATGCGGAATAGGCCAACTGCCCGGTCATGGCTTCGCCGCGTTTGAGCATTTGGTCTTCGACCGATTCGGCCAAGAGCTCGATGAAGAAGACAAGGAGCAGGCCGGAGGTGGCCAGGATGAACAGAAAAACCAACATGGAATATTTTATTGTGATGGATGGACGGCGCATATGTGCTCGTAATATTTCCCATTTTCCACTATCTGTCAAGCTCGTCAGCGTACTTTGACAGACAGAGCCCTCCATGCCAGAATTTCGCTTTGGAGGTGGTCATGAAAGTGCGCATCAAGATTTCCGAGGTTGGCGGTTTGCGCTGCAACCTTTTGGTGTTGGCCTTGGATCGAAAGTTCAAACGCAACCCAAGTTTTGTCAGGCTGGATAAGGCATGCAAAGGCAAGCTGGCCGCTTTGGCCAGCGAAGAGCGATTTCGAGGCGGTCCGGGCCAACTGTGCCTATTGAGCGGGGCCACGGGCATCGAAGCCGACCGGGTGCTCTTACTCGGCCTGGACCGGGATCATCCAGGGCCGGCCGCGCGCTGGAGA
>JAFCZJ010000276.1 GCA_019314375.1 Deltaproteobacteria bacterium
GCTTTCTTGGAAATACTGGTCTCGTCTCTCCTGGCAAGCTTCTGAATGATCTCATAGATATGTGACTCGACAACAATGCTCAGCCTCGGATTTTTGGCAGCCATGGCACCCTCCATTGACCCAGTATCAAGTGTAGCACTTTTGCAGCACCGAAATCAAGCCCGTTTACGAGCCGGGAAGGACAAGAAAGAGACACTTTTTCTTTCTTCCCTTCTTTGGCCTCCGTCCCTTTCTTCTTTTCTTTCTTCTTTTTCTTCTCTTATGGGGTCTGGCAATCGAGCGAGTTGCAGACACAAGCCTGGCCAACAGGCTCCGGCATTGGGCCGTAAGGACAGGTGAAGCCGGCCGGGCAGATCGCTGCAGTCGCCCCGCCTGCACACAAGTCGTCCCAGGGGCAATTGGGACAAAGACATTCATCGGGCAAGGGCTCGGGCGGCGTAACCACGCATTCCGCGACGACCGATCCGTCGCAGGGCACATCGGTACACAGCCCCGGAATAACGCACCTCAAAAGCGCCGCATCACAGACCATGTCGCCGGCAAGAGGACCCGCGCAACCGCACATCGCAACAGCACACTCACGAATGGCCATATACTCCACGCATTCCTCGCCCACATTGCAATCCGATCCGACCACACAGGGACCGGAAGGCTCGGTGCAAATTCCATAAATGCATAGACTTTGGCTGCCTCCGCAATCGCCATCATCCACGCAGGAGTCGCCGGTCACGCAGATGCCCTCCTCAACACTGAACCACATGCAGCTCTGGTCCGCAGCGCAAGTTCGCTCACAGGGTCGGCCGCTACACAAGCCGCTGACGCAATCGGCCAAAAAGGGACAGTCGCCCGACACCACACAGGGATACTCGCAAAATTCGCTGCAAGGCCCCTCACCACAATTTTCGGCAGGTAGCAGGCAGGCGTTGTGCGTGCCTTGCTCATCATTCACCCAGACCTCAGGCGAGAAGCCGATCTGGCAGCCTTGTCTCTCGCACAACTGCTCGCCCGTGCAACCCTCGCAGCCTTCGAGCGGCGGCAAGACGGAGGGTCGACAGTGAGGCACAAGCGATCTGTGATGGTCGTACCACACCGCTGCCTCATCGATGCTGTGATCCCACATTCCGATAAAGATGCACTGCACCTCGTCGGGGCAATCCGCGTTCTGATAGCAGGGCCTGCTGCAAACCTGCAACCCGCGAGCGCCATGGAGCAATTCCGAATCGCCCAGGTTGTATGCGCCCGCGATGGCGATGCATGCCCCATGCAAGCATTCCCCAGAATTCAGGCAGGGGGCGTTGTCAAGCAAGGGTCCGGGCGTCAGACAAACCCGGCCGAGGTTCGCCACCAAACCGCAGATCTCTCCCGGGTAGGCCGCGCAATCCAGGTCCCGGAGACAGGGCTTGGGTTCGCAACGGTTTGTGGCCCCGCAGAGCATACCGGCCGGGCAGGGTAACGCCGCATCGCAGACCGGCCCGTGGGCAGCATAATCGCGGCTGGGCAAGTCGGTGCACTCGCCCGCGGAATTGGGATTCGTTGGGTTCGCCAGGGTGCAGGTGAAATCCTCATCACAAGCCGCCTGAGTGAATCCACCGCAGAAGGGCAAATAGGGCAGACGCGAGTTCGGCGTACACTGGCCGGTGAAAGACGTATCGGTGGCGCCGGCGCAAAGGTCGGTGCCGGCACAGGGATTCGCGGCGCTGCAAGCCGCCCCTTCTTGCATGAAGGGGGCCATGACCGACGAGAGATCGGTCAGTTCGTCTTGCCCAGCCGCGGAAGGATCAGCGTAATGGATCAGCACCAAACGATCGAAACCGCCGAAGATGGCCCGCCCTCGGGTCCGGTCGAGCAGCACGTCGGTGATGGGCACACTCGGCCGGACGGCCACCGGCACGTTGGTCTGATCGAGCGAAAGCAGCCCTACTGTGTTGTTGTCCCGACAGCCATACCAAAGCTCGTAGAGGTTGGCCGGATCGACCGCCCGCAATTGATTGCACTGCATGCGGTCGTTGAAGGACTGACCGGCCGGAATGGCCACCGGCACAGGCTCAAAGCCGCCGTCCTCGAGCACCCGGAAGGCGGCCGAACCAATCATGAAGTAGTCTCCGGCCAAGTTGAAGGAGGGGGCGCCGATCTCCGGATCCGCGTCGATGCCCAGGTAATCCCGGGCCCGCTGGTCGGTCTGCACCGCACCGCCTTCGTCCACCACGACCACGAAAGGAATCATGAGATCCTCGGTGGACTGCTGAACGCGGATTAAAATGGTTTCGGGCTGGTTGGGGACGGCCGCCACCCCCATCACTTTGGCGATGGGCGCGCTGTTAACTTCCATGTAAGTGGATGCATCCACCACCAAGATTTCGGTGCCGTCGATTTCGGAGCCGGGGTCAAAGCCGTATTGGCCATTGGTGAAAAAGAGGAAGTTGGAGACGGGGTTGTAGCCGATGGCCTGGCCCAGAATCACACGCACGATCTCCATGCGCTCGGTGTCGATGACCAAGACGCCATTAAACCAGGAGGAGGCGTAGAGAAACTTCCCGTCCGGCGAGAAGAACACCTGGCCTGTCCACTTCGCTTCGGCCCCATCGGGCTGCTGAGGGTTGAAGGTCAGGGGTGCCAACATGCGGAAGCGGAATTTGTCCCCTAAGGCCATGCGTGAAGAGAGATCATCGAGGTTGATGACCTCACTCTCGTCGGGATTGGTGAACAAGGAACGATCGATGCGCAACAGACGGTCGGAATACAGAATCCAAACGGTCTGAGCGCCTGGTGCCAAGGCCAAGACAACGCGATCCGGCGGCATGAACGAGCTATGTCGGCCGATGAAGAAATTTTGACTAAAAAGCAGGTCCAGCTTCCCCCGCTCCGGATCGATCACCGCGAATCCCTGGTTCGACGTAAGCAAGATCTCGCCCGTCGCGGGATCGAGCGCATACGCCGGGGGCGTGTTGGCATATGGATTCAACTGGTCACTCGGGTCCATCAGCCCGTGGAGAATCGTGGTCACCAAGGGCAGCACCAGATTGACCGTCTGATTCGGTTCCAAATGGAAATCGGTGGAGTCCACACCGTAGGCAAGCTCTGCAAACTCAGGCTGGTTTACCTTCAATGCGTAGTCGCCTTCAGCCAAATTCACAAAGGCAAAGGCGCCGGTAGAATCAGGCGTGGCCGTCTGCTCCACCGGCCAACTATCCGGAGAAGAATCGCCGTCCCGAAGGAGCAGCTCGACGCTCACCTCATCGAGCGACAGACCTTGCTCGATGGTGCCAAAATCAGGTGGAACCAAAAGCCAACTCAAGCCCCGCGCGGACTGCCTGTTGGCAGAAGCGGCCAGTCGACCCAGGATGCTCCCATTGGTCTCGATACCAGCATCCTCGCCCCCACCGTCCTCGCCCCCACCATCCTCGCCCCCACAAGCCCCGACGCCCAAGGCCAGCAATGCGACGAGTCCCAAAAGCACGAGAAAAATGCGCCACTGGTGGTTTGCTCTACGATGATCCCCTTTTTTGATCAAGTCAGCCAAGCTCGTGATCATCCTCCACCTCGCAATGAAATGAGGCGACCTTGCTAAATCGGGAGCAAAGGAGACCGCCATGATGGCCCGTGGTCGTCTATTTTTTGATATTTGACCGCCAGGCAAAGGGAAATGTCAAGGTCGGAGGCAAGGATAGTTAATTTCAAGGCAACAAGAAAGAACAAGAAAGGGACGGAGGGTGGAGTGTCCGCAAATGCCTTGCTCATGCCTGCTTTAGAAACTCTAGTAAAATTTCTTCCAGAGTGAAATATCGAGATGCCGATGAAGCCCCTTCAAGCTGACGCAGGCAGCCGGGACAAGCTGTGATCACCTTCTCCGCGCCGCTTTGGGCCAGTTGACCGGCCCTGAGTTCGGCCGCGCCCTGGGCCACATTGGGCAGTATGTGGGGAACCAGGCCGCCTCC
>JAFCZJ010000164.1 GCA_019314375.1 Deltaproteobacteria bacterium
TGCTTGAATGCAGCTTGCCTGCATCGGGACACACGGTCGCCCACCTGGCACCTGAGCAAGCCGCCGAGATTGCTGTTGCGGCTGGAGCCAAGCGCTTGCTGCTCACCCATTTTCCACCGGACTACGATACCGAACTCGCCGTCGAGACAGCCAAGGCCCGAGGCCTGCGCTGTCAGGCAGCCCATGATGGGTTGCAGATCAAAATCTAGCGCCGGGTACGAAACCAGTGCACGGCGTGGGCCGGCTCACCCACA
Source organism: Deltaproteobacteria bacterium (assembly GCA_019314375.1). Lineage (GTDB taxonomy): Bacteria > Myxococcota > B64-G9 > B64-G9 > B64-G9 > JAFCZJ01. The sequence continues at coordinate 255 of JAFCZJ010000164.1, forward strand.
TGTCGACCCTCAGTATCCAGATGAATTTCATCCACCAAACGATTGCCTTCCAGATCGCAAACCGCGGCAGAGACCAGCAAGGCGTAATGGGTGCCCGATGCCAAGGGTGCCTCCGGGGTGAAGCGCAAGCCGCTGCCGCCCATGCTGAAATCCAGGCGACCGGGCACGCAACGAGCCTGCATGGCGGTCGACATCGGCGGATCGTCCAAGGCGTCCAATAGGGCCTGATCGTAATCGGCCTCCGCCACCAGGGCGACCAGGCCTTCGGCCTGAGTCATGGGATGCACCGGCTCCGTGAAAACCACCTCTACCTTGCTCCGAGAATCCACCGCCTCTCCCCGTGGAGAAAACCGCCAAACTGAAGGCGGCAAAAGATCGCTCATCGGTGGCTCCAGACCGCAAGAAGCCAGACACAGCACGGACAGCATCGAATACAAAAAATATGTTTTCATGACATCTTCCTCCCACACCAGCGGCGCGCGTATCGACCGCCTGTCCATGCGTCCAGCAAGGCCGTGAATTCCTCCAGCTGCTGTCCGGCGGGACTGTCGACTTTCGGCAGGCCGTGAATCAACAATCGCCGTCTGGCGAAAAACAGGCGAATCACTTCGGCCGCCAGCTCACGCCGTTGTTGTGCGCGCTTGACCACCTCTCGCGCCACTTGCAAGTCATCTCCGTGATAGGCCATGCGAGCCAGATCCCAACTCAAACCCACATCCCAGCGCAGTCCGTCATCTTGTTGTTGCTGTTCCACCATGGCTTCCCCCGGCTCATAGCGTGCGTACCACCGGTCCCCCGCATCCATGGAAAGGCCCCCATCCAATTTGGGCAACCAGCCACTCAATCGAGCCTGTCGCCGTAACTGTCCGTCCTCGGATTGATCCAATCCGGCTCGCGCCAAAGCGGCCCGAACCAGTCGGCCCACTTTGGGCTCCTTGGCCAAACAAGCCTGCTGGGGGTCGGCCCTGGACGGGACGAGATTCTTGGCACCCAAATCCAGGCCTTGCCAACCCGGTTCCTGGGCCAAGACCTGTGCGCCCAGGCCCAAAAATACAAAGAACACCACCAAGCATCGTTTCATCTCCTACCTCCTCTCCGTTTTTCCTGCCTGCTGTCCAAGCGCAACCAGGCTGACATGGCGTCCACTTCCTGCAGCTCCACAAGCGCTGCGCCATGGACACAGAGCTCACGACGAATCTGGGTCAAAGCCGAAAGCAAGCGATTGCGCTCTTGCCCCTCGGCCATCCAGTCGACTTCCACCTGCAAACGCTCGGCCTGGTCCTCCCCTGTCCCGCCCCCACCCAAGGGCCACGACAAACGCAGCCCCGCCGACCAATTTCTATGGCCTTGCCAACTCCAAGAAGCAGGCCGCCAATCGCGTCGATTGATCCTGCGTCCGGCGGCATATAGCAGATCCACCCGTGGCAGATGGAGCGGGCTAGCCCATCGCATGGATGGCCAAAACAGGGGCACCATCGGCTTGGCCCCGCATGCAGGTCGCGAAGCCAAGGCCACCCGCCGGGGCCGAAAAATACCTTGGGTGCCCACCAACCAGGGCGGGCTCGAATCAGAACTTGTGCGACCACGAACGGGCACCAGTGAACGCCCCCAGGCAGGCAGCCGGCCTGCGATTTCGTCCTTCCCCAATCGTCGCCACCACCAACGAAGGTTCGAAGACATCCACAGGTCGGTTTGCATTTGATGCAGACGCTCTATGCGCTCTCCAGGCAACAAGGTCAGTGGAGGCAAGGCGACAGGCAATCCTCCTGCTCGCGCCCGCCATCGCCGCCCCCGCCTGTCAACCCAATGCCGAAGTCCATCACGCTCAAAGAAAATCCAAGCCCCCTTGGGTTCCTCCACCCCCGCCAATCTCCCATGGCTCAAGCGAAGACTGCCCCGCCAACGCAGTATCCACAAAACATCATCGCGCCAACGCAGATCCACCACCGAGCCGGCAGGCAGCCCATGAAGGCGACTGCGTGACCCATCCGGCTGCGACCAATGCCACAGTTGACCCTCCATGACAGCGACCAGACCCCGATCCTCGTCTACCGCGATAGCGCCCGGCCGTGCACCAAAGGCCAGACGTCGAAGGCCATCAGACTTCAGGAAGAAAAGACCGCAGGCGCAAGAGACCACCACCCCATCCCGCCAAGGCAGTACTTTGGGACTGCTTCCCCCGTCGTGCACACAAGGAAAAACCAGTCTCAGATTTTCCACGGGCCCCAACCACAAACCGTCGTGGCAAACCAAGACAAGCGACCCTCGAAGCCAGGTGGCCGCGGTGCATCGACTGACGCTTGGCGAAAACGCGACGGGTTCATAAACATAACCCGTCCCAGCCACGGCCCAATTCAACATCAGCAGTCCGACCATCCACATGCTTCACCTCCAGCCCAAGATGGACGCAAAGCGCATGCCACATTCACCCACACCGACTAAGCCCCCGTATTTTCAATAATCAACAAGGTGCCACCCACTCCGGGGCATCAGCAAAGTGTCCGGATTTCGGACACACTTGGATGGAGAGACGGCTTCTGATAGAAATCAAGACTCAGCATGGAACAAGATAAAAACAAACTTGCCCCGGACAAAAAGCCGAGGGTGGTCTTAGAACACCCAAATCGCTACGCCTTCGCCAAGGGCAAGGATCTCAAAAGATCCATCATCGGTCGCGGCGGCATCGGCCGGGTTCTCCTGGTGGAAGATCTGCACTTGGGCAGACAGGTCGCCCTGAAAGAGCTCTTAGAGGAAGTCGAACCCACTGAAGACAGCGGCTCGGGCTCGGAACCCCGTTCTCACGCCAGTGAACGCTTCCTCCGCGAGGCCCGCATCACGGGCCAACTCGAGCATCCCAACATCGTGCCCGTGCATGAGTTGGGTCAGCGCGCCGACGGCACCCTCTACTACACCATGAAGGTGGTGCACGGGAGCACTCTGTCGAAAGCCCTGAAGACCAGTCCTGACCTTGAGGCCCGACTCAAGCTCCTGCCCCACTTCGTGGATCTTTGTCAGGCAATGGCTTACGCCCACAGTCGCGGCGTGATCCATCGAGACATCAAGCCATCCAACGTCATGGTGGGCCAATTCGGTGAGACCGTGGTCTTGGACTGGGGTCTGGCCAAGAAAAAAGGAGAAGAAGACCCCGAGACGCCTGCGCGAGAACGAAGCCACAAACCGACTCAGCCGACGCCCGACGAAGCCCTGACCCAGGCCGGTGCCCAAATGGGCACGCCCGGTTATATGAGTCCGGAACAAGCCACGGGCCTGGTCGATGAAGTAGATGAACGCTCGGACTGCTGGTCCCTGGGCGCGGTCCTCTATGTATTTCTGGCCGGCCATCCCATGACGGAGCAGAGCACTCGCACGGCTGCCACCCCCCCCACCTATGCTCACAGGCCAAGCGACTCTGGACCCAGCACAGTGGAAGCCGCAGACTTGGATGTTCTTTGGGGCTTCGATGCAGACCTGCCTGCAAACGCGCCGGCCGAACTGGTTTCCATTTGTCGCAAGGCTCTGCAACCCGACAAATCCTTGCGCTACGAAAACGCCGCCCAAATCGCCAGAGAAGTTCAGCGTTTTCTTTCCGGGGGCTGGGTGCGTGCCTATGAATATCGCCTCAGGGATCTCGTAACGCGTTTCGCCAAGCGCCATCGGGCCTTGCTCATCATGGCCGTCGTCGCCATTCTGGCTCTCGTGGCCATGGGCACCAGCGCCTATCGGCAAGTGCTCAACGAACGCAACAAGGCCCAAAAAGCAGAGCAGGAGGCAAGACAGGCAGCAACAATCGAACGCCAACATCGAGCCCGCGCCGAACGAGAAAGCGCCCATGCCGCCCTGATTCGGGGGGCACCCTTGGAGGCGCGTGCCAAGTTGCGCCTGGCCATGGAGATCGAAGACGACATCTCGGGCCGCGCCCTGTGGCAACAGCTCGATGAGAATCCCCTCGTATGGCGGAAGAACTTCTCGTCCTCCATCTCGTCGGTCGCCGTCTCTCCGGATGGTCAATGGATCGCGGCCGCGGCGGCCGACAAAACGATCAAAATTCTCGACGCCGAGACAAGAAGGGTCGAAGACATCTTCAGAGGCCACAAAGATCAGGTGCTCTGTGTCACGTTCTCCGCGGACGGCAAGAAACTATTTTCTGGGGATTGGGGTGGAAAAATTCTCTCTTGGGACTTGGCCAGCAGAACGCGGCAAGCCGTTCAAGCCCAGCACGGTGCCGCCGTGTTGGCCGTCGCCGCCAGTCCGGACGGACGTTGGTTTGCAAGCGCAGGTGCGGACAAAATCGCTCGACTCTGGAAGACAGAGGACGGTTCCCTCCAGACCACGCTTCGACCAAACGGCGGTTTTCTGGTCCGCCTGGCCTTCAACCACAACACGACCCGGCTTGCTTACTCCGGGGAGGGGCCCAAGCTACACTTGGCAAAAGTAACCACAAAGGGCGCCACCGCCATGGGCTCCTATTCTGGTCACCATGACAACACAACCGCCTTGGCCTTTTCCCCCACCGGACAAATGCTGGCGACCGCCGATCATAGCGGCGGCATCCTGGTCTGGCGGGAGAAACCAGACAAAGCCCTGGAGGTCGTCCGCCGCTTCCATCACAACACGGAGAGTGTGCATGGATTGATCTTCTCCAAATCCGAAGATCTTCTCCTTTCCGTCGATAAAAGCGGACGAGCGATCTTCTGGAATCTGGACAAGAACAAGAAAGAAATCCACCACGAATTGCGCTTGGATGGAAATTTCCTCGAAATGGCCGATGCCGGCCAAAACCGCATCGTCAGCACGGGTTTCACCCCATGCGTCAGCATGTGGAATCTTCGCCCTTCCCCTCGGAATCAAAACCAGCCCAAGCCGGGCCACAAAAGTGCGGTGCAGGGCCTGGCCTTCAGCCCGGATGGCAAGCTTCTGGCCACCGGGGGCCACGACCATATGATTCACCTTTGGGACGTGGCCAGCGGGGAAGTCTTGGCCGACCTGCCCGGTCACAAAGACGCGGTCTACGCTCTCGAATTCAGCGCAGATGGGAAACGATTGGCCAGCGCCAGCCTGGACCACAGCATTCGGCTTTGGGACGTGGCCAGCGGCAAAAACACGATGCAGCTCCGGGGACATAATTACAGCCCCCAGGACTTGCGTTTTTCCGCCGATGGAAAACGACTCATCACGGTGGACCGTCGTGAGAGCATCCGGATCTGGTCGCTGGAAAATGGCCAAGAGATAAAAACGATCAAGTCGAAGTTCCCGGGTGCCTATGGCATGGATCTTTGCCCGGAAAAAAATCTCTGGCTCACGGCGGGCACCGGCAATAAGGCCCGACTCTGGCGCGCAAGCGACGGCAAGTTGCTGCGAATTTTGGCAGGTCACAAGGATCAAGTCTGGTCGGTCCGATTCACACCCGACTGCCGCCAGGCCATCACAGGCTCAGCGGATGGTCGCTTGGGAATTTGGGATTTGGACAGCGGTGCCGTCACCTGGCGGGAAGCGATGGGTGGACGAGTCTACCGCATCGACATCTCCCCCGACGGGCGGCGAGTGGGTGCCCCCCTTTCGACGGGCTTGGCCGTTATTGTCGATATCAAGACCGACAAGCGTTTGGTTTTGAAAGGCCACACGGGAGAGGTAAACACCCTGCGCTTCAGTGCAGACGGAAAGTTGGTGGCCACCGCTTCCGACGACGGGACACTCCGACTTTGGCATGCGGAAGACGGTCGCCCTGCTTGGCATTCGAGCCAGGATCCGCCAGACCCACAGGACGACTTTCCAGGGGATCCAAGCGTGACCCACGTCTTGACTACAGAGAATAGCCTCTGGCTCGGTCACAGCGATGGTCAAGTCTCCGAAAAGGCCCTGACCTCATCAGGACAGAGCAGAAATGCCGTCCTGGAAGACACGGCCCCAAGCCCGGTCAGCATGCTTATGCAAGGCCCGGCGGGCAGTTTGGTGGTGGGCTACGCCAACGGTCTGATCGGTCTTTGGGAAACCCAAAGCGGACAAAGGCTGGCCCACATGCGGCTGCATGGACCCATCCAAGAAGCTCGGATAACCGACAAGGGCATCCTGGCCTTTTCTCAGTTGGGCCAGACAGGCACGCTGAACATTCAAGCCTTCACCCAAGCTCGATGTGAACTCCTTCAAGAAATTTGGACCAAGGTCCCGGTCATCTGGCAAGAAGGACAGATCGTCCGGCAGTCGGCACCGACGAATCATCCCTGCAGTTTGAGATAAATTACTTATTCTTGGGCGTGGCGGGTCCGCTGCGGGCCGGCTTGGCGGGTTGCGCCGGTGTAGAAGGCGGGATGGGAGCCGCCTCGGTTCGAGGAGAAACGGTCCAGATTTGGTCAAAGGGCACCAGGTCCAAAGCACCATCGGCCTTCTTGACCCGCAGGCCGTTGTGCAAACACTTGTCGAAAGCCACTTCCAACTTGGCCGACTTGGTCTCCACGAGCACGGCCTGACCCGTCTTGTACTTGCAAAAAACCTTAAAGGCGTCGGGCACGGGCTTGGCCTCTTCGGCAAGGCGCTTGGCCTCCTCTGCGGCTTTGCTTTCAGCCGCAGCCTTGGCCTTGGCTTCCTCTTTCTTGCGCTTGGCCTCTTGGGCCGCCTTCATTTTGGCGTCCTCAGCGGCTTTGCGTTCAGCCTTCACCTTGGCTTTGGCTTCTTCTTTCTTGGCCTTGGCTTCCTCTTTCTTGCGTTTGCGCGCCTCCGCCTTGGCCTTACGGGCATCCGCCTTGGCTTTGCGGGCATCTGCCTTGGCCTTGCGAGCCTCTTCACGCTTGCTTCGTCGCTCTTCCGCCTTGGCCTTGCGTTTCTCAGCGCGGGTCAGGGGCTTGTCCACCTTGGCGGGCTGAGCAGGCGCAACGGGCTCCGAAGAAGGGGCCGGCTTGGCCGCGGCGACCGGTTTCGCGACCTCGGGCTCGACAAGGGATGCCGCGGGTGCCACCGGCACCGCGGGAAGCGCCGGGACGACCGGCGTCGAGGCCACGCCGTCACCGAAACGAATGCCCTTGGCGTAAACCTGGGTACACTGTTTATTGAAAACAAAGGTCACCAAGCTCCAACGGTCCACCACGATCTCGATCAAGGCGTCCGCGCCCACGCGGGCCTTGGCGTCAGCCAATGCGGTACGCAAAGAAGCATCGGTGGCCACCGGGATGCCCAGCACGCTCATGCTGCAGCTCTCGCCCTGGGTATCACCCAGGTCCTGATATGCCCTGCCCGCCACAGGCGCACTTGCGTCACTCATGAGAATCGGGGTCAGACAAGCACTGCTGCCAAAGAACAAGGCCACAATCGCCGCCGCTAGAAAACTTCGTTCGATCATCTTCATGAATGCCTCCGGAAGTGTTGGGTAACAGAAAGCCCTTGTAGCCAATGATGGACCAGGAAGCAAGAGACTCGCGGGGTTAAGCGGAACCAGGGCGGGACTGAATGCCCATGAGACGGCCCGTCATACCGGTCGAAATCTCGGCCGCGTTGGCCTCGTCGGTGTCTAAGTGCATCTCGAGCACATAGCTGTCCTTGGCCCGCACCAGGACGTCACCAAAAACCAAGGGACGCTCTCCCCCGACCTCCACCATGACCACGTCCCGATCACGCAGGCCGAGTTCCTCGACATCCGCCAAACTCATGTGGATATGGCGTCTGGCGCAAATCACACCCTGGGCGAGCTCCATGCCGCCGGCGTCGCCCTCCAGACGAAGCCCCGGGGTGCCGTCCAAATCGCCCGAGTTGCGCACGGGGGCGTCGATGCCCAAATGGAACTCCTCGGTCCGTGAAATCTCCACCTGGGTCTGCTTGCGCACCGGGCCCAATACCCGCACCCGATCCACCTGACCTTTGGGCCCGACCAGCCGCACTCGCTCTTCGGCCGCGAACTGTCCGGGCTGCTTCAGGGGGGCCTTGGACCTGAGCTGATGTCCGACACCGAAAAGAACCTCCACATGCTCTTGAGACAAATGCACGTGGTGGGCACTCACGCCGATGGGGATGGCCGACTGTTGTTGCTGCCGTTCACGGTTGAGCCGGTGTCGTGCAAGACCCCGCAAGGTCTCGCGGGCGATCATGCGCTCTTCATCGCTGGCCACAACCCAAATCTGTACCTGGGATTCGGGCGCATGGATCGCCGCCACCTCCTGACCCTCCGCCAAGCCTTGTCGATTCTTCCCTTCGTCTAGGAGCAAGCCCAGAGCCCCCATGCGCTGACACGCCCGGGCCCGAATGCCGGCGGCCCCCTCGCCCACACCGCCGGTGAAGACCAGAGCATCGCAGCCATCCAAGGCCGTCCACATGGCGCCCAAGTGACGACGCAGGTTATGGGTATATGCCTGCACAGCCGATTGGGCCTTGACCTGACCCTGCTCGGCGGCATCCAGGAGCTCCAACATGTCCCCGCTACTGCCCGATAAGCCCAAAAGCCCTGCGTCCCGGTTCAAGCGTCGGGTCATCTCCACCGGCCCCAAACCCTCCCGATGCATCAGATGTAAAAGCAGGCCGGGATCCAAATCGCCCGAGCGCTGACAAGAAATCAAACCCGCAAGGGGCGTCAAGCCCATGGTCGTGTCCACGGCCCGGCCATGATCCAAAGCGCAAAGGGAGGCCCCATGGCCCAAGTGGGCCGTAATCATGCGAAGTTCCTCGACAGGGCGCTCCATGGCCTCGGCCGTGCGCAAGGCGGCGTACTTATGGCTCAGGCCCTGGTAGCCGCGTCTCCACAGATCGGGTTCATCTGCCCAGGGTTGGGGCAAGCCGTAACGCCGAGCCGCCTCCGGCAAGGTGCGAAAATGAGCGCTGTCAAAAACCGCCACCTGCATCACCCCAGGTAATACCTTTCGCAAATGCCTCATCACCGCCATACGCTTGCGCTGATCCCAGGGCCCCTTGGCTGCTTCCTCCAGGGCATCGGCCAATTCTTCATCCAGCACCACGGCGCTTGCCGCACCGGCCACCTCGGGCTCAACCAGCACCCGGTGACCCACCGCATCCAAACTGGCGAGTTCCAACTGCGGCCCCTCCGGATCATGTTGCAAAAAATCCAAGACATGATCCACGGCCGCCAGCCGATCTTCATCCGACACGGCGCGCGAATAAGACGGAGATCCGTCCGGCCAGACCTGGTGCCGTCCGGCTCCCAACCTTCCGCGCCAGACCCCCTCTTTCTCAAACAAGGCCCAGCGAACAGACGAACTGCCCGCATTGAAGACCAAAACCTTTCCTTCCATCTTCCTCAGTTCGTATGGATCATGCAGATCGCTCATCTAACCTCCTTGGCGGATGAGCAGAGCCTAGCCCAAAACCCCCTGGAATGCACCCACCACAAGCCACGAAGGCGGTAACAACAGATACCATCCATCGCAAAACCCCGAAATCCACCATACCACATTGTTTTATTTGATATTTAACGCAAATCGGACTGACTGCACCCCGCACTCATGCGCGACACTGTGTCACACTTTGTTCACGACAGCCAGAGTTCATCTGCCGTAATTCTCCTATTTTTCTCAGTAGATACAACACCAAACAGAGAGACCCCAAACCTGGCCCGATGCTTGCTCTAATAAAGACCAGAGCAAGGGAGGCTAGACCATGATTAAACAAATTCTGACTCTGCTGACCTTATCGAGCCTGATATTCCTGCTGGCACCATCAGCCATGGCCGCGCCCGAGCCCATGAGCAGACAAGAAATCTTGGACCTGGCATCCAGCGCCGTGGGTTATTCCTATTGGTGGGGCAAAGGCTGTTGGCGCAGCGATGGTGCTGATCAGGGCTCCTGCTCCGGTTCCTGTCCCAGTTGCACCCATACAGGATCCTACGGTGCCGACTGCTCGGGCTTTGCAGCCAAATGCTGGCAAGTACCCGGCCCTTCGCCCCTCACCACCAATGCCCACCCCTACAATACCGGTGCCTTCCGTTACAGCTCGTATCACTGGGAACAAATCACCCGAGCCGACGCCCTCGCCGGCGATTGCATGGTCTACCGCAACGACGGAAACACCGGCGGCCACATCGTGGTCTACGATGGCGGCGATCCCTGGGGCAACTTGTGGACCTATGAAGCCCGAGGCTGCTCCTACGGCATCGTACACAACCTGCGTACCCTGTCTTCCGCCTACGTGGCCATCCAACGGGACAACCTGTCTTCGGTGCCCAGCACGGGCAAGCTCCAGGGCACGGTTTTTGTCGACCGGGGCCTGGGCACGGCTGACATGACCGAGCGCATTCCCGGTGCCACGATCTCCACCGACGGACAAAGCGTCATCGCCCAGGCCGACAACGCCTACTGGTCTTTCCAACTGGAGCCGGGCGACTACACCATCCAGGTCTCCGCCGCAGGATTCATCCAGTCATCCAAGAGCTGCGTGGTCACCTCGGGCGGCGAGAGCTGGTGTTCCATCGGCATGGCACCCGCCTGCGAGCCGGACTGCTCGGGCAAAACCTGCGGCGACGACGGATGTGGCGGAAGCTGCGGCACCTGCAACGCCGGTCATGCCTGCCAGGCCAACCAATGCGTTTGCCAGCCTGACTGCGCGGGCCTGGAATGCGGCCCTGATCCCGTCTGTGGACAAAGCTGCGGCGACTGTGATGCTGGCTGGGCCTGCGACCAGGGCAGCTGCGGCTGCCAGCCCCAATGCGACAATCGCCAATGTGGTGCCGATCCCAATTGCGGCGCAACCTGCGGCTCTTGTCCTGAAAACACGGCTTGCTCGGCAGACGGACTATGCCTGCCCGTCGGATGCAACCCGACCTGCGACAACCGACAGTGCGGCCCCGACCCGCTCTGCGGACAAAGCTGCGGCACTTGCGGTGCCGGCGAGGTCTGCGACCCGCTTGGCCGCTGCGTGCCCGACGTCTGCACCGCCGACTGCTCCAACCGAAGCTGCGGCCCCGACCCGCTTTGCGGCACGAGCTGCGGCCACTGCGAACCGGCTGACTTCTGCAACGCCGATGGCGCCTGCCAGGACATCGACGACAGTCACGGAAAAATCTACGGCTGGGTCGTGGAGCTACGAGATGAGGAAGCCCACCGCATCGGCGGCGCTCGGGTTTGGATCGCCGATCAGCCCGCCCTGCAGGCCGATGAGAGCGGCTACTTCGAGATGCTCTTAGATCCGGGTGACTACATCGTGTCCGGCATGGCTACAGGCTACAAACCCGGCGAGGTCGAATGCGAAAGCCTGCCGGGCCTGGGCACCGAGTGCAATCTAACCCTGGAGCCCAACGTGGAACCCCGCAACAACGGGGATGACGAAGAAACGGTCATTAAAGGCGGTTGCGCCAGCGCAGGACAAGGCTCCAGCCTCTTGGCCCTCTTTGGCCTGCTCAGCCTGGTCGGACTGCGACGCCGCAAGAACTAGAATCCAGCAGTCAACGGTTTCCGGCCGATAAGGCATCATTATCACGGTTATCGGCCTAAGCCCGAACCTTGACTCAATTGTCAAAAATCGTTGATCCCCATCTCAAGCATCACTAAAGTGGGCCTGTTCAAACCCAAGCCCCGGAGGAATCACCCATGGCCCTAAACTACGACTTGGCTGAAGACCAACAAATCCTGCGCGACAGCGTCCGCAAATTCGCTGAAGGCGAGATCAAACCCAAGGCACAAGAACTAGACGACAAGGAACAGTTCTCGGTGGAGCTGACCCGGCAAATGGCCGAGATGGGGCTTTTCGGCATGGTGGTCTCGCCCGAATACGAAGGCCAGGGCATGGACTATGTCTCTTACATCATCGCGGTCGAGGAACTGGCGCGAGTAGACGGCTCCCATGCCGCCACCATCGCGGCCGGCAACAGCCTGGGCATCGGCCCCATCTATTACTTCGGCAACGAAGAACAAAAGAAAAAATACCTGCCGAAGCTCTGTCGCGGCGAGGGCATGTGGGGTTTCGGTCTGACCGAAGCCAACGCCGGCTCCGACGCGGGCGGCTCGAAGACCAACGCCGTCCTCGACGGCAACGAATGGGTCATCAACGGCTCCAAAATCTTCATCACCAACGCCGCCTGCGAATTGTCCATGGGCGTGACCGTGCAAGCCGTCACCGGCAAGCGGGAAGACGGTCGGCCCGAATACTCCTGCATCCTGGTCGAGCATGGCACCAAGGGTTTCGAAGCCAAGGAAATGCACGGCAAGCTCATGTGGCGCGCATCCAACACGGCCGAACTCTATTTTGAAGACGTGCGCGTGCCCGCGGGCAACCTCTTGGGCAAACGCGGCGACGGCTTCCACCAAATGCTGTCCACCTTAGACGCCGGCCGCTTGTCGATCGGCTGCATGGGTTTGGGCTGCGCCCAGGGTGCCTATGAACTGGCCCTGAACTACGCCCAGGAGCGTGTGCAGTTCGGCAAGCCCCTGGTCAAGTTCCAGGCCAACGCCTTCAAGCTGGCCAACATGGCCATGGAAATCGAAGCGGCCCGCAACCTGATGTACAAGGCCTGCTGGCTGAAAGACAACAAGCGCCCCTACGCCAAAGAAGCCGCCATGGCCAAGCTCTACTGTTCGGAACTGGCCCGCCGCGTAAGCAACGAAGCCGTCCAGATCCACGGCGGCTACGGCCTGATGAAGGAATACGACGTAGAGCGCTTCTACCGCGACGCAAAACTCCTAGAAATCGGCGAAGGCACCTCCGAAATCCAGCGCCTCGTCATCTCCCGCCATATCGGCTGTTGAGGTCAGTGCCCCACCCCCAGAGCGAACTTGCATAGGTTGCATTTACACGCCCCTCATGCTATTCTAAAGTCGCTCTAAAGAGGAGGAGGCAAGCATGGCCGATGGACGCGCGAAAAAGAAAAAGGCCCCCGCCAAACGGCTTGTGCGAAAACCCAAGCAACCCGTGAGGCAAAAACAGCACACCCCTCACATCTTCTCCACGGCAAAGCTTGAAACCATCCGAGACATGTCCACTCGCTTGTCCATGCCCGCCAATCGCATTGAGGTCATCATCGCGGCCGCCCTGCTGGAAAAGGATCTATTCAAAAGCCTAACCCGACTCATCGAAGTTCTGCTTCGTAGCAAGACCTCCCCAGAATCTTCACGCATGGCGCTCGATGCACTGGTGGCAGCCTTACAGTCCAACACAAGCCCCGAAGAAGATCCTCTTGCCCAAGTGGACCGAAGCAAGCACGAAATGGTTACCCGCGTGTTCTTTGAAGCGGAACTCGCATCAAGCAAAAGACGGGAAGATCTGCTAGCCCATTGCATCGGAGCGGAAGAAGCGGCCCGCATCACCGGCGCATCCCGACAAAACATCGAGCGCCTGCGCAAGCAGGGAAAAATCATCGCAATCCGAGTCGGCGCCCGCTGGCGCTACCCCCGCTGGCAATTCGATCCCGACTACCCGAGCGGCGTAATCCCCGGCATCGGAGAGACCCTGGGTCATCTCCATCTCTCCCCATCCGGCACGGCGGCCTGGCTGCTAACGCCGTTGGCTCCACTCGGACAACAAGCCCCACTAGACCTTTTGAAACGTGGAGAGACAAATCGTGTGCTGAGCCTGGCTGAAGATCACGGCCACGCCCCATGAGCATCCCGGATCCACCCTCCCCTTGCCCAAAACCCAAGGTGGCCACACTGCAACCCGGCACCCTTGTCGTGCGATTCTTCGATCCGATCAGGGGTCCATGGCATGCAGGCCGAACCTGGGGACCCAAGCATGACTGCCGCTTCGACCACCACCCCCTGCCCGTCGGCCCCTCCCAGCCCGATTCGGTTTGGTATGCGGCGGTCGGAAAGGATGCATTGCTCGGTGCGGTAGCCGAATCCTTCGGCAACCCACCCCAGCAAATCGACAAAAACTGTGGCCGGCATGTCTGTATGGCAAAAGTCGTCAAAACCGGTCTGACCCTGCTGGATCTACGACGAACCGGACCCAGGCGGCTGGGATTGGATCAGCGCATCGGCACAAGCACCGACTACGGTCAAACACAGAAGTGGGCGCGCGCCTTCTACCTGGATCATGCGGTCCCCGTGGGTATCATT
>JAFCZJ010000165.1 GCA_019314375.1 Deltaproteobacteria bacterium
CGAACCCTTGGATACTGAGCGGATCTCCCCATCAAGGCTTGTTGCATCCACCATCAATCGATCCGGCAAATCCAAATCCAGAAAAGAGCCTGGCTGACTGGATACGATTGGTATTACAGGCACTTATCTTCCTGGGGCTTTTACTCCTTGCTTTTCAGTGGCGCAGTATACTCGACGCCATCCAGCGGGTCGCTCGCCTCGACTGGCTCTGGCTATTGGCCTGTAGCGGCTTTTTTCTCTTTCTGACCCTCTTGGGCGGTTCGAAGGTTCCAGGCTGGATCAACAGCCATGGCTACGAACTTCTGCGAGACGTCTTACAGGTGCCACCCACTTCGCCAGATCCACATGGGCAGGCCTGGCATGCCCTACATGGGCTTTTTATGTTTCTGCTTCCTCGAACAGAAGCCTCTGTATTGATTGTGCAAATTGGAATGGCTGCACTTTGCATTCCCCTGATCTATGCTTTGGTCAGGATCCTTTTCGATAGACGAGACTTGGCGAGGATGTCGGCTTTGGTGTTAGCTGTCCTGCCAAGTTTCGCTTGGTATGCTTTTAGTGAAGTGCGACCGATTCCCGGCTTGACCTTCTCCTTGTTGGCTTTGTGCGTTTTAGGCCTTGCCCTGAGGGTCGGCCGCTTATCATCATGGCTGAGTGCAAGCCTCCTGGGTTTTGTCGCGACCCAATTCTATCCTGTTTTCATGCTATTACCACTGCCGGCCCTCCTGCTTTTGCTTAACCAGCGGCGACGTCTCGGGGTTAAATTGACTTGGCGATTTTGGACTTCTGCCGCCCTATTTTCATCGCTTTGGCTGCTGCCCGTCTTTTGGATTTCATACCTCCTTAGAACAGGTCAAGGGATCGTCGGACCCGACTTTTTTTGGGTCCTTGCTCGGGGATACCATGTTCTTCTGCCTGATTTTAGTGAGTTTACTTCGTTCTCTGGCAACATATGGTTCAACCATCGCTTCACTCCGCTGATCTTGACCATTGCCTCCGTCTTGGGCCTGTTGCTCGCCTTGCGGCGTCGAGTCTGGCATGGATCCTTACTTACTATTTTTGGATTGGCTCTTCTCTTTACCCTGCCGGGCTTGGTATCGGGGGGTATGAATCCGGCTCGCTTGCAGCTGGCTGCCCAGCCTTTTTATGTCATTCTGGCTGCTGCTGGGCTGATTTTCGCGGCAGACCTCGTCCCTTTGAGATCCTCCGTTATGCAGCTGGCCTTGGCTCTGCTCGTTTGCCTGTCCTTGATCTGGCATCCGGGGCCTATTGGACAAACTTTCACCCCACAACTGGAGCGAAGACTTTTCTCCCAAGGTTTGGAGCAAGTACCTGAGTCGGCCCTGGTCGTTTGGCCACCCCATGCCTCCGGAGGCGTCAACCCACTACCTACATATCTTTTTAATTACAAGTCCTTACGAGGTGCCACCCTTTCAGGGGGCTTCGCCAAGCGATTCGCTACGGAAGAGAATTCCATCGTGTATTACAGGCCATCAAGCTGTTATTTGGACCAAAACATGGCTTTCGATTGTGCCGGTCTGGAGGCCAAGCTGGAACTCGAGCCCTTGTACCTCCGCTCCCTGCCCGTTCGAAGCGATTACATGCAGGACTATCGAAAAGACGACAAGGGTCTCATAGAGATAGGTTTTTTTCGCCTAAAAGGCTTGAAGGTCATGGCTCGCTGAGAATTCGTTGTCGAATCGCTTCGGGATCGAGAAAGATGGCATGCAGGCTATTTGGATCGTAGGCCTGACCCTCTCCATCCGGTCCGCAATCCAGGCCAGCGCAGATGCTTTCCAAGCGGCAACTTGTGCAGGCTTCGAATTTTCGATGCTGAAAGTCTTGTTGGGATACTTGGCCCTTTTCGTCCAGAAAGTGCACCGTGCGACCTTCTTCCTTGACGATTTTTCTGGTCTCGGTTGCCGCATGAGCAAAGTCGGCCATGAAGCATAGGGGCAAGCGTTCTACCCGGAAGCTGCAGGATTCTGCTTCAAGCAAGCGCAAGGCGCGATGCAGACACAACTCCAAGTCGACCAGGTTCGGGACGGTATGTGGGTTGTCCAAAACCCGATTCATGTGCGCGTCCAAGTTGTTAAAGACGAAGTGTTTTACCCAGGGGGCTTGTACACGTACCCAGGCCACCGTTTCATCCAGGTGATCGGAATTCTGGGCACAGATGACTGTATTGATATCACAGCTGATTTCCAGATTTTCAGCCGCCCTTAGACTGCTCATTAGGCAGTCCAAGGAGTCCGCCTTGCCAGTCAAATACGCCTGAACATCCGGTTTGTAAGAATGCAGAGACAGATGAAGATGCTCCAGGCCCACTTTTTTGAGCTGCTTGAGTAACTGTAAGGGATTGGGCGACTGTCCGTTTGAAATCATACGCACACGAAGGCCCAGAGCCCTTGCCGTGGTCACGAGTTCGACAAGTTGGGGGTGGAGGGTGGGTTCCCCTCCCGTAAGTATCACCCATTCATAGCCTTCTTCGATCAGGGATTCACATTGGATCTGTGCTTGGCTCAGGCCGATCTGCCTCTGATTTTCCGGGTTGGAACAGAAAAGGCAGTGCTGGTTGCACTTTCGGGTCACCTGGATGTAGCCAATTTTTGCCATATCAATAAGTTACCATAAGAAGAATTATGTTTACTTTTGGAGCTTTTTGAACTCAGACCATCCAAAGCGTTCGGGATATTCTCTCCAGGGCCCTTCACAGATTTGTTCTAAAACACAGTCACGGCATGGTGGTCCCTTGAGCTTTCCCTCGGTGAGACGATAATGGGCGTAGTCCTCAATCTCCCCTTCGGCGTCCAAAATTCGGGTGCTGGGCATGATCTGTTCTGCTGCAAGGTGGCGATGATCTTCAGCCAGAAAACAAAGCGGCACGGCTTCGCACATTCCCTTCAGACCTGCCTGCTCTCCCCAGCTCAATGCAGCCTCCAAGTGGGGACGGAGTAAGCTCATCCTGGGCACCACCGCTTCAAATCCCTCCCCTGCCCCGGCCGATCCCAAAGGATGCACGAAGGCCAGTTGGTATTGTTCCACCCGCAGATCGGCCAGCAACTCGACCAAGGATTTCAGGTGACGAAAGTTGGAACGTGTGATGACCGTGTTGGTGATGACAGATTGACCCATGGCTTTCAGGTTGCGAATTCCGGCCAGGGTTTGCTCGAAAGAGCCTGGTACGCGGGTTAAATAGTCATGGCAATCGGCGGCGTGCCCATGCAAAGCAGGCGAAAACTCGGTGGCACCGGCTTGCACTAAGGATTCGCAGTATTCGCGGTATGCAAACATGCGCCCGTTGGATTGGATCTGGATCGAGCGATATCCCAAGTCTCGAGCTTTGCTCACGAGTGCGGGAAGCTCTGGGTAGATGCAAGGCTCTCCGCCCGTTAGCACCAGGGCTGTGTATTCCTGGCGATGGCGGGTGATGAAGCTCACGAGATCTTCTGCCTTCCGCGCAGGATGATGATGCCGCTTGTCGCCCTGTACACAGAAGCGGCATCGGTTGTTGCAGGCGAAGCCCACCTTGACGTCCAGGCGGTCCGGCACCTGTTGTTGTTCCTTCTCCCGCATGTCTGCATCATAGCCTGGCTTCTATTGGTTCGCTAGCGTCTGTGATAGGCTTGCCGCCTGATGATGCAGAACGCCGACATCAACCTGGGCAGCCCTTGCAATAACCATTGTCTGTTTTGCTCTAATGGAGATCCCAAGGCCCGAGGTGGTGGCTGGATTGCTTTGGCGGAAGTCGAGCAAGAGCTGGCTGACTATGCGGGCAAGGGTTTTTTGAGCCTTGGTCTTTTGGGCGGTGAGCCAAGCATCTACCCTGAACTGGAACAAGTTCTGCGGTTTGCCCGAAAACTTGGATTTCAGCGCATCGCATTGTGCAGCAATGGGGCCAAGCTGGGCGACGAAGCGCAACTTGACCGTTGGTTGGATGCGGGTTTGAACCGAGTGGCTCTTTCCGTGCACAGCCACCAGGCTGCATTGGAGGCCCGAATTACTCAGCGCAAGGGGGCTCTGGCTCAAAAACTGTCCGCCATTCGAGCCTTGGTTCGGGCTCGGGACTCCGGCCGGCTTGAACATGGCCTTTCGCTGAACACGGTCTTGCACCGCAAACTCTTGCCTCATGCGGAGGATTTTGTTTCTTTCTACCGGGACCTTGGCATTCAAGATTTTCGTTTCAACACCATTCGACCCGAGCATAAGGTTTTAGGCGATCGAGACTGGGTTCCTCCCTTGGATGAACTGACCTCGGTCCTGCGTGTTTTGGCTGCAATCAATGAAAGCAGCTGGTCGGTTCATATGACTTTTGCCGACTTGCCCTGGTGCGCCTGGCCTTGGGAAATTTTGGGATCGCCTGCATTGCGCGAGCGATACGCAGGCGAATCTTGGGATCTGGAGACAGAGGTGACCCTGTTTCGACCGGACCAGCCCTCCGAATCCGAACGGTTTGCCTGGCGGTCCCAGCGTGTCAGCCGATTGAAGACCAAGATCGCGCGTTGTCAAGGCTGCAAGCTCAACAGCACCTGCGAAGGCTTGTGGATTCGTCATCTGGAAATCTATGGTCCCGGTGAGTTGGAAGCAGGACCCAACAGGGTGGCTGCTGCACTGAGTTCCTGAATCTGGAGAAACCCAAATACGGAGAAACATTGTTTGCGTGCCTCCTGGACAGGGCCCTATAATTGGTGCTTCTGTGTTTCAGGGGAGGCGGTCGAGGCCCATGAGCGAGAATACTGCCCAAAATTCCTTTGTTGCTCCTTACAACGATGCTTTGTTGGGCGTCACGCTGGGACTGCATGCCCTGGGTGCCCCCGTGGATATTTTGCACACTTGCCGCGGCCCGGCATCACAGGAAAGCCCAGGTGACAAGTTGTCGGGGCACGATCTCAGCGACGACTCAGGGGCTGATCTCTCTTGGGTTTTAGCTTCAGCGGACGATTGGCAGTTCGAAAAGGCCCCGGTTCTTTTGAATCGTTTGGCCGAAAGTTGCAAGCAGCGCAAGAGCAGCTTGGCGGTGATGACCTACGAGCCAGGCATGAAGGACATGACTTGGAACGAAGAGGCGGCACGCAAGATGAGGGGGCAACTCCCCTGCCCGCTACTCAGATTGCCGCAGAGCCTTTTCGCTGGCGATTTTTTTACAGGTTATGCGGGCGTGGTCAATGCCATGTTGGGCTTGGTCCCTTGGGACAAGCCATCCGCTGAGCGGCACAATCTGGTGATGGCGGGTCTCCTCTTCCATCGTCATGAAGGAGATCAGCAGGCCAATGTGCAGGAATGCCGCCGCCTGGTGGAGGCGCTGGGTGTCATGCTTGGCCCGCCCTTTCTCGCAGCCGGCTTGGGTAAGCGATTCCTTGAGGGTCATCGCGCTGATGTCATTTTGTGCCTGCCCTATGCGGGTGTGAGTGCAGAAAAGCTGGCCAAGCACACGGGCCGGATGGTGGTTGAGAGCCCCTTGCCTATGGGCATGACCGCGACGAAGCGGATGTTGCAGCTTCTGGCCACGGAGTTGGCCATCCCGAGCAAGCGCCTGGATTTTTTGTTCGATCGGGAAGAAAAAAACGCCATGCCGGGCCTGAATTTGGCCAAACGCGTACTGGAGGGCAAGCGCATCGCCATCGTGGCC
The DNA here is from genome assembly GCA_019314375.1 of Deltaproteobacteria bacterium. Lineage (GTDB taxonomy): Bacteria > Myxococcota > B64-G9 > B64-G9 > B64-G9 > JAFCZJ01. Next base: position 5,627 of record JAFCZJ010000165.1, read on the forward strand.
GACACCGCCATGGCGGCTGCCTGGTGTGGGCTGGCGCTGGAACTGGGTCTGGAACCGAGCCTCATCGTTTTGTTGGACCGTTCCATGGGGGGGCCTGAAACCTTGGCGGAGCTTATCGCGAAGGCCGGGCACGAACCGCCCCGAAATGCGCGTGTGGTTTGGAGCCCGGACGAAGAAGGCCTCCGCCGTCTTGTGGACGAGAATCCGCCGGACGTGGTCGTGCGCCCAGGCCTTGACCTGTCAGGTAGCGCCTGGGAACACCTGCCTACGGTGGAGACTGGCTTTCCGTCCCGGCATAAGCACTTCGTCAGTCCGACGCCGATCCTGGGTTTTTCTGGCGCCGTGGCTCAGGCCCAACGGATTGTGGATGCGGTGATGAAGGTCCACTGATGGATCTGCTGTTTATTTGGCCTCCTTTTCGACTTCCGGAACAATTCGTAAACTACCCCAGTCTGGCTTCCATCGGATGGCTTAGCGCGGCAGCTCATATGCGCGATGCTGGGGCCAAGATTCAGCTCTGCGATGCCCTTTTGGCTGGAGGAGAACCTCGGATACGGAAGCTTTCCGGCGGCTGGCAAATGGGTTTGGCACCAGAGGATTTGGTTCCGGGTCTTGGCGGTTCACCGGATGCCGTGGTGGTGGGCTGTAGCATGTTCCAGCATCCGGGACAGCTGACCGGCAGCCTGTCCAGACTTTTCGAACTCCTGGCTGCGCGTTTTCCTGAGGCAAAGCTGGTTTTGGCCGATTGCTATGTCGGCGGCATCGATTACTTTCCTTACGAGCCGAAGCGAGTGCTCTTAGCCTGTCCCGAGCTCGATGCCATCGTTCTTGGAGAAGCCGAGTCCATCCTGCCCGAATTGATTAAACGGCTGCTTGGCGGCAAAAGCCCTTCGGGCTTGGAAAGGGTGGCTTGGCGGCGAGGTCGTAAAAAGGAACCTGTCTGCGGGGTCATACCGGGAAAACGTCGCATTTCCTTTAAGCGCTTGGCGCTTCCGGCCTTCGACCTCTTGGACATGGATGCTTTTTTCAGGCTGCAAAAAATGGCTGTGAATTTGGATCTCATTCATGAGTTCCATCGAGCGGAGCGTATTCTGCCTTGGATGGCCAGCCGGGGTTGCCCTTTTGGATGTTCTTTCTGTGCGGGACAGTATTTTGACCATCAGCAACGTCGCATGCCGGTGCGGCTTGTGCTCGAGCAGCTGGAAAAGGTCGTGGCGAATACAGGCGCTGAGCGCGTTTTTTTTATGGATGATTGTCTGAACGCCTCCGCGTCCTGGTTCGAAGAACTGAGCGCGGGTTTGGCTGTGCGAAAGATAGCCTGGGAGGCACCCAATGGCCTGAGGGCCAGGGGCTTGTCCACGAAGGCTGTCCGCAACATGGTGCGGGCAGGCGTACGACGACCTTCTCTTTCCGCTGAGTCAGGTGACGAAGATGTCTTGCGCCACCTCGTTGGCAAAGGCCAGGGTGTAGACGACATCAAGCAGGCCACAGGCAGGCTGGCCCGCGCGGGTCTGCCACCCAAGGTGCATTTCATCATTGGGTTTCCCGGGGAGACGCGGGCCCAAATGCAGCGGACCCTTTCCCTGGCGGCTGACTTGGCCGAGGTTCACGGTGCCCAACCCAGGCTACAGGTGGCCACGCCGGTGCCGGGCACCCCATTGCATCGTGATGCAAAACGCCAAGAAGCATTATTGAAGGACCCGCAAAGAATGAGTCCGGTGAGTTTGTTCTTTGGGCCGGGCCTTATCAGAACCCAGGAATTCGAGCCGAAAGACTTAATGCGTTTCAAGGCTGCCTTGGCCAGGCGTCTGGAATCCTCGAATCCAGCTACCTTGGTGCTGGCACCCGGTTATGCCTGCAACAACCACTGTGTTTTCTGCTGTGTTTCGGATCGGATCCAGCGTCCAAGGTCCATGGCGGATTTGAACTGGGCACTGAAACGTGGCCGAACTCTGGGTTTGGGCAAGCTGGACATCGACGGCGGAGAGCCGACCCTTTTTGCCAAACTGCCGGAGCTGATAAGACGAGCACGGGATATCGGCTACGAGCGCGTGACCCTGGTAAGCAACGGCCGCATGTTCATTTATGACCGCTTGGCCCAACAGTTGGCGGCGGCCGGCCTCGATGAGGCCGTGATTAGTCTGCACGGGGCGACGGCCAATTCCCATGACGCCTTGGTTGGTGTGGCGGGTGCCTTCGAACAGACCAGGCAGGGCGTGGCCAATCTCTTGGCTGCCGGCCTGTCTGTTCAGGGGACTTCCCTCCTCCTGGAGGCAAATCAGGAGGAACTGCCAGATATAGCGACTTGCTGGCAAACATGGGGCGTATCCGGGCTTTCCTGGCTCTGGCCTTTGCCCGAGGGTCGCGCGCAAAAACTTGAAATCGCACCGAAGGTAAATGTTCTGGGCGGAAAACTTGAGCAAGCCTCGCAATCGCTGACTTTCCGAGCCCAGTTGCACCATCTGCCGCTTTGTATGCTGAGTCCAAGACCCAAATCCCTCCTGCCGGCACCAATAAAAACGTCCACCCGTATGCTGGGCGCGAGCCGGCGGCTTCTGTCCCTGGGGCGAAAGATTCAGCGGCATTTCGGCTACCATGATGCCTGTTCACGCTGCAGCGAACGGGTTGCCTGCGCGGGAGTTCCCTTGGACTTGTTGCGTCAGGGCCTGGTCCCGGACAAGGACTTCATTGGATGAAGGATTTGACGCATTTCGGGCCCCTCGAAGAGCACGCCCGCCATGCAGGGGTTCAAGTACTCAGGCTGCTTGCGCCCGAGACTTCTTTGGTTTGGCTGAAAATTCACGATCATGTCGACAGGGCGCAGCGGGAGGCCGCCCTTCTCAATGCCAGCCTGCCCTTGGCAAGGCCCGTACTTGTTTTGAGCGAGGCCCTTCCGAAAGGTCGATGGCTTTTGGGCATGGAGGATGCACGGGCGGGGCGGGATTCGGCATGCAGGCGTCTTCCGGCCGAGAGTCTACCCGCCATGGCCGGTCTCCTTGGTCGCCTGGCCGGGCAGCATATATCTGAAGTGCCCGGTGGGCGACATAGAGGAACCCAACTAGCGGCCCGACTGGAAAGGCTGAAACAGGAATCGGCTCTGAAAGAGGCATTCAAGGGCTTGTTGCTCCTTGGCGACGGTCTTTGTCACGGTGATTTGCATCCATCCAACTGGTTGATGGAGGCAGGCCAGCCCGTGGGTCTCTTGGATTGGGCGACAGTTCACTACGGGGATCCGGAGGCCGACTTGGCCCGTTTGTTCGCCGAGGCGGGCTTTGATCTGCTTGAATTGGACACGGTCGTTGGCGCTTGGCAGTTGGCGCGTGGTCATGATTTGGATCAGCGGCGCTTGCTTCTCTATGTCTGTTTGGAGGCCTCAGAGCGAAAGGCTTCTCAAGAAGTGGTCGAGAAACTGCAGGAGATCTTGGACCATCACGAGCCCTCCCTTGGGGCGCGGCCCAGAAAAATCGCTGGAATACCAATCACATGCAAGGTGCCAGGCGCTTCGCAGATAGGGGTGCAGATAGGGGTGCCAGGCACTTCGCAGGGCACTTCGCAGTCAGAGAAAGTTGCTCCGGACTGGATCGTCGAGGAGGCTTCGGATACTGAGGTGCTGGCTTTGCTGGAGGATCTGGATCAGCCGACTGCCTTAGGCTGGGGGGCACCCTCGGCGGTTTGGCGCTTTGGTCGGCATGCTTGCAATTTGGTCTTGCGCTTGGATTGGCCCGACAGGCCGAGTCTCGTCTGCAAGCTCTACCGAAAACCAGTGGCGCCCTGGTTGTTTGCCATGGAGGACCACTTGGCTGGCGTTTTGCGCAACCTGCACGTGCCTGGTCCGCTGTTGCTGGGTTCGGGTGGTTGGCTGCTGCGATCTTTGGGCCGGCCGGCGGCTTGCTATCCCCTGCTGGCTGGATCTCCGCTGCGCTCCGACGCCCCTGGGGCAAGCCTGTTGGCTCGCGCCCTGGCTGAGCTGCATGCCTGCCTGGATGAGCTTCCTCCTGTGTTGCGCGTGGGATTGCCCGAGTTTCCCCTCCACCTTGAACAGGACTTGCCACCGACCATTGAGGATCTGAATCTCGCCTCCAATGAACTTGAGGCTTATTCGAAGGCTTGGGCTTTTTTGAAATCGGGTCTTTTGGAGGCATCCTCCTCTCTGCCCGAGGGTCTGCTTCATGGCTCTCTCAACCGGGATCACACGCTCTTGCTCTCGGACGGGACCCTGGCCTGCTTTGATTTGGAGAAACTCAGCTTTGGCCCGCGAATATTGGACCTTGTGCAGTCGGCCACCTATCTGGCCTATCGCAATCGGGACGAGGTGCCGGATCCAGCTCTCTGGATACATTTTTTGGGGCAATACAATGTCCACGCGCTACTGAATCGCAGTGAAAAAACGCTGCTGCCCTTGTTGCTCTTGCGATGCGCCTTCGAAGACTTGCGGCATATGCGAGAAGAAGGAATGCCGCATGCAAACTTGCGCAGGCATGTGCGCCACCTGCTGGACTTCCACCACAACCAGAAGAATTTACAAAGCGCTTTGAGGCATTATCTGGGAGACAATTCTGTGTCGCCAAAGCGATCGAGATAAAGTGTCCAGAAGCCGCTGCAGCGAGACTGGAGGCTACAATCCTTGCAGCTTTGCCCATAGCGCCGGCTTGGGATGCGGGGCGGCGGTCGCTCGTCTATTGCCTCGTCGAAATGCGACATCAGGCTGGCGTCCAATGTGCAGATTGGCAAACCACATAAACCAGGTATCCTCACCGTGATGCCAAGCTCGGAGCCACGATGGATGGCTTCGGTCATGACCTGGGCAACCTCCCGAATGCGGGGGATCTTGTTCAACTCGGCCTCGCTCACTGCATCGGGAGAGACATAACTGAGCATGAGCCGCTCGAGCTTCCATTCATGCATGCGCTCCAACAATCCTCCCAGGGCCTGTAGGTTTTCCCGAAGAATGACGCAATTGACCGTGACGTCCAGCTTTTGGCTTCTGGCCAATTCCATGGCACGGGTCACGGCCTCAAAGGCACCAGGTAGTTTGAGCATGTCGTCATGTAGCGTTTTCGTGCCCGCGTGAAGACTGAGCAAGATGTGATCCAGGCCCGCTTCCATCAGGCTGGCTAAGAGTCCAGGTTCAGCCAGGGCCACCCCATTGGTTTGCAATTCCACCCGTGAAAAACCGAGGGTCTTGGCCCTTTCGATCCAGTAGGCCAACTCCGGTTCCAAGGTGGGTTCGCCACCTGTAAAGCTGACGAGCTCGCTTCCCTGTCGAGCCGCCTCGGCCAGCATGCGTTCCCGAACATCCGATTCTTCGGCGAGATCGTGCAGTTGCCCCCGTGCATTGCAGAAAGAGCAAGCGGCGTTGCAGCGCCTGGTCATCCTGAGGGAGAATGCATCCCCCGACGAGCATCGAAGACCCCCCGAATCCAGCAAGAAGCCGATCCAGTCTTCGTTTTCTTCCAATCCCTTGGCTGCCGCCTCAATGCGGGTTAGCCAGGATTTTTGGATCCCATCCTGAGGCGAGTGTTGTAGTTCCATGCCGGCTCGGTTTCTGTCCTGGCCAGGCAAGAGGAAAAAACGGAGGCGCAGGGGTTCTTCGTCCAGGCCAAACAAGGCCAGGCGGAGACCATGCTCTGCCCAGGACTGCACCCGGACAGGTTTTTGGTCCTCTTGCAACAGGGGCAAGGTGATCATGCGGGTCCAGTACTTGAGCCGCTGTTCTAACACGCGCTTTTCCTTTCGTGCGGCAGCCACGATTGAGGGATGGTGCAGCCGGTTAGCGGTCATGTTAGCATGGCGCTGTGAAAGCGCGATCAGGTTCATTTCATTGTCGTATCTTCTTGCTTATGGGTCTGGCTTGCCTGTTTTGGCCCGCCGTGGGGCAGTCGAGATTCTGCAAAGGGGATCAGGCCGGTCTGCGTCATATGATGGAGGCTTGGCAAGAGAGGGCCCGACGCAGCTTGCATGCCGCCGAGGCCAAGGCCACG
>JAFCZJ010000057.1 GCA_019314375.1 Deltaproteobacteria bacterium
CGCCAGATTCTTCGTCGAGGTGGGTCCCAAAAAGATCCTGACCCACTTCGTCAACGACATCTTAGATGATCCGACGGTCATCGCAGTCCACACCAACCACCCCAAACAAAACGACAATGAATGCATAACCTCCTGCCTGGCAGCCGCCTTTGCTTCAGGAATTGGCCTGCACGCCAAAAAGATGGAGAACCCCATGTCCATTTCCCCAACAGAACCAACACCAATCAATCCCAAGTCAAAAACGCATCAAGTGGTGGTGACTGGTGTTAGCTTGGGCTTGCCCGGATTAAAAAAAGAACTATTCGCCGAGGACAACACGGAACGCATCCTGGCCGGTTACGCGGGCATTGATCCTGTTGGAAAAGGCATGCGTCAGGACCTGGCCAAACAACATGTGGTGCGCCTGTTCAAGGACGCACCGGGCGGTCCGGCCTTCGGCGTCATCGAGGATCCCGAGCAGGTGGCTCAGTTGGCGGGACAAAAAGGTCGCTTCGATCTGGAGCAGGAGTTCGGCGTCCCGGCCGAGCGCGTGGCCTCCTATGACATCACCACCAAGCTGGCCATTGCAGCAGGCCTCTTGGCACTACGAGACGCCGGCATTCCCTTGCTGATGGGCAGCAAGGAAACCAGCACCGGAAGCAGGCTACCCACCGGATGGCGCTTGCCGGCAAGTCTTGCCGACGAGACCGGCATCATCTTCGCCAGCGCCTTCCCCGGCACGGATCAACTCGTGCGAGAAATGAACAAACGTCAGCGGGATGAATCTTTGCGTGCCTCCCTTGCCGAACTCAAGCGCATCGTCGAGCAAGTGGGCCCCTTGCACGCGGTACAAAAACGCATCCAAATATTGGAAACAGAATTGGGCAAGGGTTATCAACTCGAACGAGATACGATTTTCCGCATTCTGTCTCTCGGTCACGCCCAGTTGGCCGAGCTCATCGGCGCGCGTGGACCCAACATCCAGATGAACGCAGCCTGTGCCTCCACCACCATGGCCGTCAACATGGCCACTGACTGGATCGCGCGGGATCGTTGCCGTCGCGTACTGGTGGTGGGTGCCGACGACATCACCAACCCCGCGCTGGCACCCTGGCTCGTGGGGGGTCTCTTGGCCACCGGTGCCCTGTCCACCGAAAAGGAATTGAGCTTGGCCGCGCTTCCCTTTGATCGACGGCGCAACGGGATGATCCCGGGCATGGGGGCCGTGGGCCTGGTGGTCGAAACAGAAGAAAGCGTCAAGGATCGGGGCATGCATGCCCTGACACGGCTACTGGGCTCGGAAATCGCCAACAGTGCCTTTCACGGCACACGCCTGGACACCGAGCACATCGCCGGTGTGATGACCCGCTTCATCGATCGCATGGAAAAGGAACACGGACTCGATCGGGCGACCTTGGCCCGAGAGACCGTTTTCATTTCCCACGAAACCTACACCCCGGCCCGAGGCGGCAGCGCCAGCGCGGAAGTCGCCGCTTTGCGCAAGGCCTTCGGTGAACACGCCGAACACATCGTCATCGCCAACACCAAGGGGTTCACCGGCCACGCCATGGCCGCGGGCATTGAAGACGCGGCAGCCGTGCGCATGTTGCAGCACCAACAGGTGCCGCCCATCGCCAATCATCAAGAGACGGACCCGGAGCTGGGGCCACTCAATCTCTCAAAAGGAGGACACCACCCCGTCCGCTACGCCCTCCGCCTGGCCGCGGGCTTCGGATCTCAGTTGGCTCTGAGCCTGAGTGAGGGCATCAAAGTCGGCACGGAGAGGGTGAGTGATGCTCGACAACAAGAGACCTGGCTCCAGGATATCTCCGGACTGCAAAACCCCCGCCTGGTGGTCGAGAATAAGACCCTGCACCTGGTCGAAGACCACCTCACCGCCGAAGAACAGCCGATCATCGAAAAGACCGTCGAGCCTGCGCCAAAGAGGGCAACATCGCGCTTGCCCCTCGAAGAGGCGCCGAAGGTGACGACAGAGCATCCGCCCCTCGAAGAGGCACCGAAGGTGACGACAGAGCATCCGCCCCTCGAAGAAGTGCCAAAGGTGTCGACAGAGCATCCGCCTCTCGAAGAAGCGCCGAGGGAAATGAGCCGCAACTTCGAGGATGTGACGGAACATATCCTGAGCATCGTTGCGGAAAAAACCGGTTACCCGGTGGACATGTTGGAGCCCGATCTGGATCTGGAGGCCGACTTAGGGATCGATACGGTCAAACAGGCCGAAATGTTCTCGGAAATCCGAGCCGCCTTCGGCATCCCGAAACAAGACGACCTCAAACTTGCCGACTACCCCACCCTAGCCCACATCATCCGCTTCGCAAGCGAAGGTTCCGAAAACCTTAAGCGCAAGGAGAACACACCGCTTCAGGACAAGACGTCTGTCATCGAGGCGGGGGCAGTCGAGAAGACGAGCATCGTGCCCGTCCAAGAAAGCACGCCCCTCCAAGAGAGCACGCCGGTTCAGGAGAGCACGCCGGTTCAGGAGAGCACGCCGGTTCAGGAGAGCACGCTGGTTCAGGAGAGCACGCTGGTTCAGGAGAGCACGCTGGTTCAGGAGAGCACGCCGGTTCAGGAGAGCACGCTGGTCCAGGAGAGCACGCTGGTTCAGGAGAGCACGCTGGTTCAGGAGAGCACGCTGGTTCAGGAGAGCACGCTGGTTCAGGAGAGCACGCTGGTCCAGGAGAGCATGCCGGTCCAGGAAGATGCGCAAGTCAACGGGCCCGTGGTTGTCGAACAGGCGAGCCACGAAAATGTCACGGAACGCATCTTGGCGATCGTTGCCGAGAAGACCGGCTACCCGGTGGACATGTTGGAGCCCGATCTGGATCTGGAAGCCGACTTAGGGATCGACACGGTCAAGCAAGCCGAGATGTTTGCAGAGATCCGGGCCGCCTTCGGCATCCCGAAACAAGACGATCTCAAGCTTGCCGACTACCCCACCCTGGCCCACATCATCCGCTTCGCAAGCGAAGGTTCCGAAAACCTTAAGCGCAAGGAGGGCACACCGCCTCAGGACAAGCCGCCTGTCATCGAGGCAGAGGCTATCGAGAAGACGAACATCGTGCCCGTCCAAGAAAGCACGCCCCTCCAAGAAAGCACGCCTCTCCAGGAGAGCACGCCGGTTCAGGAGAGCACGTTGGTCCAGGAGAGCACGTTGGTCCAGGAGAGCACGTTGGTCCAGGAGAGCACGCTGGTCCAGGAGAGCATGCCGGTCCAGGAAGATGCGCAAGTCAACGAGCCCGTGGTTGTCGAACAGGCGAGCCACGAAAATGTCACGGAACAAATCCTGGCTATCGTTGCCGAGAAGACCGGCTACCCGGTGGACATGTTGGAGCCCGATCTGGATTTGGAGGCCGACTTGGGGATCGATACGGTCAAACAAGCCGAGATGTTTGCAGAGATCCGGGCCGCTTTCGGCATCCCCAAACAAGATGATCTCAAGCTTGCCGACTACCCCACCCTGGCGCACATTATTCGCTTCGCGGAGGAAGGCTCGACCCCGGAGGATCCCGAACCAGAGCCCCCCGCGCCCAGCGGCACCGACGGCGCGCAGGCTCCATCAAAGGACGGCAGGCTCCGTTTTCGTCAGGCCCAACTCATCGGCCTGCCCGGACCTTCAGCCTGCGCGCCCAGCGGGGCCCGGCTCAAGGGTCGCATTCTCATCGCCGGCGGACCCATGACCAGCCGCATCGCCCTGGCGAAAGAACTTCGCTCCCTGGGCGCTCAGACGGTGGTCATCGAAGCCATCGAGCCTTCTCTCGCAGCCGAAGAAGCCCAATCGCAAGCCCGGGTGGCGAGCCCGGACGGCCTGATCATCTTGGCCCCCGAGGGAGAGGCGCTGGCCTTGGACGAGGAACAAGACGCCACCTGGCAGGCCGGTCTGGACACACGCTTGCGGCTGCATTTTCACCTCGCCAAGGCCCTGCACGAAAATCTTTCGGATCGAGAGGGTGCCTTCTTCGCCTGCACCACGCGCATGGGCGGCCACATGGGCTTCGGCCCCGACGGACCCGCCGATCCCGCGGCCGGGGACGCGGCCACCCAGGCGACCTGGATAGCAGAAGAACTTTCCATCGACCCGGAGCTGGTGGAGTTGGGCCGGACCACAGCCGGACGCTGGGCCGTGCGCCTGCACGATGAAGACAGCCATGCCGCCACCGCCGCGGATACACTGCCGAGAAACCCGGTGGTCCTCATCACCGGCGGTTCAGGCGGCATCGCGGCCCAGGTGGGGGCGGATCTCGCCCGCCACCATGGCGGCGACTATTACCTGGTCGCCCGCACGCCCCTGCCTCAATCCGAAACCGATGAAATGCGGCTTTTTCGCTCCGACCCAAAAGCCCTGAAGCCCAAGGTCCTCAGCCGCATGAAAACCGAGCAGGAAAAGATCACACCCGCCATGGTGGAGACGAAAATCCAGCGCATCGAGCGGGCCTGCGCCGCCTTCGACGCCTCCGAAACCATCCGTCGAGCGGGAGGCCGGGCCCACCACGTGGCCCTGGACGTCTGTGACGGACAAGCGGTTTCGGCCCTGGTGAAGCGAATCCAGCAGACCCACGGTCGACTGGATCTCATCGCCCACGCGGCCGGCATTGATCACAGCCGACCTTTGCCCAGCAAGACACTTGAAGATTTTAACAGCATCGTGGCCGTCAAAGCCGAGGGCCTGCGTAACTTACTCCGCGCCACCCGCGACCTGAAAGCATGCCGCATGGTGCTCTTCGGCTCCATCGCCGGACGATTCGGCAACATGGCCCAGACCGACTATTCAGCGGCCAACGACATGTTGGCCAAGGCCGCCCTGGCCATGCCGCGACTTCGGCCGCAGATGACCTGTTTGACCCTGGACTACAGCGCCTGGGCCGAGGTCGGCATGGCCAGCCGGGGCTCCATTCCACAAGCCATGGCCGCGGCAGGCATCGGCACCATTCCCCTCAGCGAAGGTGCCTCAAGCCTTCGTCATGCCTTGACGCAGGGCATGCGCGGCGAATGGGTGGTGGCCACCGAACTGGGCGGGATGGAAGATCAACTAAAAAGCCAGCGAATGGACCTGGCCCAAATCCAGAACAAGCTCTCCGCCGACAAAGAACGCTACGCCATGCTGCAAGGGGTAAGGGGCTGGAGCTTAAACGAAGGCCTGAGACTCCAGGTTCGCTTCGATCCGAAACAAGAGCCCTACTTAAACGATCACCGCATCGAAAACACGGCCGTGGTGCCCGGCGTCATGGCCGTGGAATGCTTTGCCGAGGCGGTGCAGCTGGTTCACGGTTCGACCGGGCTGATCAGCGTCGAGGATCTGAAATTTGAAGCTCCCTTGAAACTCTACCGGGACGAGGCCCGAGATGCCACCCTCAAGCTGCTGCCCGTCATGGGCCCCGCGGGTCGAGAATACGAACTCAGCATGGAGACCCGCCGCGAATTGACCGGGGGTCGCGAACAGATCACTTGCCACTACCGCGCCCGGTTGCGCATTGAAGATGCACATCAAGTGACCCGCCACTTCGACCCGCCACTTCGCCGAGGCAATGAGGCCATCGACAAAGCCAGCATCTACCGGGCCTACTTCCACGGGCCGGGTTTTCAAGTACTGGAACAAGCCGGTGATGACGGAGCGGCAGGCCTGACTGGTGAACTGGATTCGAAACGTTTGCAACCGGTCATGGGCCGCCCCGCAAGGTTGAGTTCCTGGCCCATGTTGACCGAATTGGCCTTTCAGACCGCGGGGCTCTTGGAGGCCAAAACAGAAAACCACATCGGCCTGCCATCCAGCGTCAAGCGCCTGCGCATCCACCTGGCCCAGCCGGACACGGCCCGGCCCATCCTGGCACATGTGACCCGAAATGGTCATGGCTACTCGGCACAAGTACAAGACGCCCTGGGCCAGGTTCTCGTGGAGTTGGAAGGCTACGAAACCTCAGCCTTGCCCTGGCCCTTGCCCGAAGACGTACAAGCCGGCTTGAAGCACAAAAACTGATGAACATTCGGTGGCACATGGATCGAGATCCGGGCGGGGATCTCAGCGAGGGGCTCTTGCCCGTGGAGGTTTTGGAAGGCCAACGCTATCGCCACGCCGGCCGTCATCGGCAGTGGCAACACGGGCGCTTCTTGTCAAAGTCCCTGCTCTGCCATGAAGCCCAATTCCTGGGCCTGCAAACTACAAAACCGGAGCAAATCCGCATCCAACGCATGTCGGCTGGTTGGCCCCAGGCACAAAACGCCGAGGGTCGCCCGCTGCCAATCAGCTTATCCATCAGTCATTGCGGCGACTGGGCCGTCAGTGCCGCCTGTGCCCAATCCGCAGGTCATGTGGGCGTGGACCTGGAACGGGTCGAGTCGCGCTCACAGCACTTCATCGGAGACTATTTCACCGAAGGAGAGCAAGGCTTACTCGGACCCCTCGCAGAGTCGGACTTCGACACCAGGGTGACGGCCATCTGGTCCATCAAAGAAGCCGTCCTGAAAGCCCTCGGCACCGGATTGGCGGACCCGGCTACCTCCGTTGAGGTTCTGACTTTGCCCCAGGCCCACAAAGACAATTGGAAAAAGGCCCAAGTTCAATTGACCGGTGCCCCCAATCCCAAGGTGCGCTGGCGTCTGGTAGAAGACGATCTGGTCCTGGTGCTCGCACAGTTGCCTGTCGGCTCCTGGTGCATGCCAAGTGCCTAGGCCAGATATCTGTGGTAGCCTACGGGCCATGCGTTTGCCCCTCATCCTGTCCATGCTCCTGGTGCTTTCTTGTGGCGAGCGTTCCACGCCCATTCCATGGCCGGTAGATCTTCCTGCAAACCCGGAAGACGGCGCTCACTTTGACGGCGAACGGGACCCCTTCTACGAAGGCTGGTATCACAAGATTTCCTTGCCCGATTCGGACGAAGCCTTCTTCTTCATTTACTCGGTGGTCAATCCCCTGCCCGGGACCGCTTATCCCTCCGAGGCTTTCCTTTATTGCGGGCAGTCCAGCAGCCTAGACAGCATCTATGAGTCTTTCCCGGTAGGAGACTATTGGGCGTCGACCGAACATCGCGACGTCCGCATCGGCGATTCCGCCCGTGCCACGGCCTTGCGCTTTGCGGGCGAGGCCAAAGACGACAAAGGCGCTTGTAGCTGGGACATCTGGCTGGACGAAAACCTGGGCTGGCCCGAGACCATGGGTTGGCTGACGGGCCAGGCAGGCCTGGAGACCTCCTGGACCGTGGGCAGCCTCAGCGCCCGGGCCTCGGGCTGGATCGAATACAAAGGCAAGCGATTCGAGTTCACTGATGTTTTGGCTTACGGGGATCATAACTGGGGCAGCGTTTTTCCCAGGCAATGGTTCTGGATGCAGGCCAACGATTTTTCCTCGGGCCGGGCCGCCCTGGCCGCCTCGGGGGGCACGCTCGCCTTCGGCGACACCGAAATCGAAGCCCAGATGATCGGCTTTTGGCTTGACGGCGTCATGCACAGCTTCCGCACCCAGGACCTGGATCAGGTCACAGCCGAGGTTGAAAAGGGCTCTTGGTCTTTGCAGGGAGAAAAAGAACTGGAGCGCATCAGCATCGAAGCCAGCTGCGATCCGGACAGCTTTTTCCACTTGCTGGCGCCCACGCCGGAAGGCGTTGCGCCCCGCGCATGGGAGTCGCTTGAGGGAAGGATCAGCGTGATCTTGGAACAACGAGCCGATTCGGAAGCCGCCTGGGAGATCCTCTTTGACGACAGCTCAGATCATGCCGGTGTCGAAGTGGGCTTGGACGACTGAATCTTCGATCTTCCCGAATGGAATTTCTCACAAGCGAATGATGAAGGGCTGGCCCACCAGCGGAACGCCCTGCACAGAAACATCCGGCCACTGCTCTGAATGGACCTGAAGGTCTTGACTGGATTCCATTTGGATATGGCCTGTGGCCACCTGCTCAAAACCGTATCGCCCACAGGCCGTCAAGGCCATGGCCAGGATGAGCAGCATCAGGGCCAAAAGTCTCAAACCATGCCCCAAGCGCCTGCCTTTCTGACGACGGCACCCTGGCGACAGCATGAACAATCCCAGCAAAATCATTCCCATGAGCATACCCGATCCAGCCCCCGCACTGGCGCATCCCGAAACAGACTGCTCGTCCAAACTCAGGGTCAAGACCAAAACCAAGTGCCGTGACTCCAAAGAAGCCACGGAAAAACCCATCGATTCGAAGACAATCTCAGATGACGCAGGATCCACAAGCACGGGTTCACCCAAAGCCAACCCATCCAGTTCCACCTCTCCATCCCCATTCGGATCGTCAAGCAGGCGAGCGACCAGGCCATGACCACTCAGTCCCAGCTTTTCCAGGCCCACAAGACCCAGCCGGAGCTGTTTCACATCCACCGGCGTCGACATCGCATCGATCTGAAACTGGAAGACCGGCAGACTTGCCCCCACCTTCAGCTCCCCGCCCTGCGGAGAATTCTCCCCGAGGGAAACATACACTACGGGATCAAAACAGTCCGAGTCCTCGTCCACTGCTCCGTCGCAGTCATCGTCCACGGAGTCGCAGGTAAGGTCGTCGACGCTCAAGGGCGCGCCCGGCTCACAGGCGGTCTCCACGCCGGCCACACAGCTCGATGGAATGCTGTGGTCCCTGCAGTAACCCGTCCCGCAAGCGGCGACGATCACATAATCCTCGTCGATACCGCCGCTGGTGCTGCCATCACAATCGTCATCTACGCCATCGCAGGTCGCGTCATCGGCGCTCAGAGGCGCGCCGGGCTCACAGGGCGTCTCTACCCCAGCCACACAGCTCGACGCCATGCTGTGATCCCTGCAGTAGCCCTTCCCGCAGGCAACGGTGGCAACATAGTCCTCGTCATTGCTTCCATCGCAGTCGTCATCAACGCCATCGCAGGTCGCGTCGTCGTTGCTCAAGGGGGCAGCCTCCGCACAAGCCGTCTCCACTCCCGCCACACAGCTCGACGAAATGCTGTGGTCTCTGCAGTATCCCACGCCGCAAAAGGCGACGATCACATAATCCTCGTCGATGCCGCTGCTGGTGCTGCCATCACAATCATCATCTACGCCATCGCAGGTCGCGTCATCGGCGCTCAGGGGGGCACCGGGCTCACAAAGCGTCTCTACCCCAGCCACACAGCTCGACGGAATGCTGTGTTCCCTGCAGTATCCCGTCCCGCAAGTGGCGACGATCACATAATCCTCGTCGATGCCGCCGCTGGTGCTCCCATCACAATCGTCATCTACGCCGTCGCAAGTCGCGTCATCCGCGCTCAAGGGCGCGCCAGCACAAACGCCGCCGGTGCAAACGTCATCCAGGGTGCAATCGATCCCATCGTCACATGGGGTATCGTCAGCCGCCGGGGGATCGGAACAAAAACCGGTGGCCGGATCGCAGTCGCCACTGACGTGACACTGATCCAAGACAGCGCAGACCTTGTTCTCGCCCGGGACGCAAACTCCCGACTGACAGCGATCATCAATCGTACAAAGGTCCCCGTCATCACAAGGCGTGGCGTCGGGTTGGCTTTCGCAAAATACACTGCGAGCGGTGTCGACCCAGTCGGATGCCATCAAATAGACCCGTCCGCCATTGCTGGAGGCATATGGTGCCGACAAAACCCGCCGCACATAACCGCAGGGAAAATCCACATAGGCCACGGCCGTGCCAAGCCGATCTCCATCCGCGGCACCCAGCGTGCGCCGATCATGGTCCGTGGCAAGACTCAGATCCGAAACGGATGTTCCGTTCATCGGCCCAAATATTTCATACGCGGCACCGCAATCGCTACGACCCAGATCTTCCGCCCCGGGCGCGCCCAACAAGAGGTCGACCTGCCCATCCCCGTCCACATCGCCCACGGCCAGCGAGCGCAACTCATCGCCCATGGCCGCGCCGTCGATACGAATGTTGTAGCCGTCACCCGGAGCAATGAGATCGATATTCAAATTATCCAGCGGCATGCCCTGCCAGGCACCATCGCCGGCGATGAGGTAAATCGTGCCGCTCCCGGAGCCTTCCGTGAAACCGTACCAACCGTATGGCGAGGCGACCACCAAGTCATCCACGCCGTCGCCGGTCAAGTCACCCCCGGCCATGGCCGCCCCAAAGTGGGCCCAGTTCTGCTCGGCATTGAATCGAATGTGATAAGTAGCCGCGTCGCCGAGGATGACGGACCCCGTCCCCAGATTCTCGGTGCCCGTGCCGTTGACGGCACCTCCGCCGAAGACCACATAAACGCTTCCCGTGTCGTTGATGCCGGCGACACTGTAATTGAGCTCAGGACCGGGAGCGCCCATGGCCAAATCATTGACCCCATCACCATTGAGGTCCGCGCAGGCCAGAGAGCTGCCCAGGTTCTCTGCCTCTCCATTAACTCCGCTGTGACCCTCCTGACCAAAGTAGCGCACGTTGTATCCATCGAAACTGACTCCGCCGCTGCTTTGGATGCTCATGTCCAAAGTCATACAACTGGTGTTGCTGTGGGTGGCCGTGGCCTTGCCGAAATAAACCGCCACCGCCCCCGCGTCTTGCTCAACGGTCGGCAAATTGCGATCCATGTAAAAAGCGCCCACCACAAAATCCGCCAGGCCATCGCCGGAAAGATCGCCTACGGCCAGCGTGAAGGCCGCCGCATATCCAAGGCCCTCCGATCCGCCCAACACCCGCAGAGAAAAATTGGCGGAAGCGTCCACACCGACCCCGGGTCCGACCGGGAAAAGACCCGAAATGCCGTTGCGATAATCACCCAAAAAAAGATAGACTGCGCCCGTGGGGCCGTCAGCGGGGGCGCCAACCAGCAAATCGCACAAGCCATCCCCGTTTACATCGGCCGATGCAAGCTCCATCCCGAATGCACTTCCAACACTACCGGTGAAAACCACGTCGTAATTGGTCGCAATGCTCAGGTCCAGAATACCCGGATCTGGTAGGGGCGCTCGGTCCTTGCTGGACAGTGCCTGACCTCCACCCCAGGCAAGATTCCCATAAAAGAGATAGACCTTATCGCCCCCCGGCGCGCCGATGGCCAAATCGGGATACCCGTCGCCATCAAAGTCGCAGCTTGTCAATGCAGGACTGGAGACCGGCCCCCGATTGGTGTTGTCGCCTCCATCACCCGGCGCGTCCCAGTACACATCCATGATGTCTTCCAAAAACAGACCACCCAGCTTGTCGCCGACCGCGCCGCGAAACTCACCATCCACGGACAAGGTGACTAAATCTTCGTCTACTCGGGCGGAAGCGGCAGAAGAAAACAGACCGACCGCCATAAACAACACAAGCCAGACAAGCATTTTCTTTTTGAGGCTTCTCAAAAGACTCTCCTTGTCCGGGGTTGTCGTCAACAAACGTCCGAATTTCAGCTAATTATAGCACATCGCGAAGCATCCGGGAATGGAGGCCCTATTTGGTTTTTTTAGAGGGAATCACTCACAAGCGAACGAGAAAAGGCGAGCCTTCAACCGGCGCGCCCTCTACCTGCACATCGGGCCACTGCTCTGATTGAACCTGAAGGTCCTGGTTGGACTCCACTTGGATATGGCCCATGGCCACCTGATCAAAACCGTAACGCCCGCAGGCCATGCCACCAAGCGCGATCAAAGCCACAACCAGCGCCAAAGCCACGAGGCTGCGCCCGTGAGGCTTCGCCCGCCGCCTGCGTCCTGGTGCGAGGAAAAGCAGACCCAGGAACACGAAGCCCAAGGGCCAAGCGGAGCCGGCTTCCGCACTGGCACAGCCGCAACCCGAACTGGGATGACGGCTCAGGCTCAAGGTCAGAACAAAGGTACGCGACTCCGAATTCGCCATGGAAAGGCCCAGGTCCTCGAAAACAATCTCCCCGGAGGCAGGATCCACAACGACGGACTCACCAAGAGGCTCACCATCCAATTCCACCTGGCCGTCTCCATTCGGATCGTCATGGAGTTGGGCAAGCAGACTATGGTCTTCCAGTTGCAGTTCCTTCAATCCCACAACACTCAGACGAAGCCGATTCACGTCCACGGGCACCGAGTGGGTTTCGACGCGGACCTGAAATACCGGCAGGGTGAGGCCCGAAGCCAGGTCCACGCCCTCCGGAGAGTTCTCTCCAAGAGAAATGGTCACGTTGGGGACAAAACAATCCGAGTCCTCATCCAACATACCGTCGCAGTCGTCGTCCACGGAGTCGCAGGTGGGATCGTCGGCGCTCAAGGGAGCACCCGGTTGACAAGCGGTCTCCACCCCGGCCACACAAGTCGACGGCAGGTTGTGGTCCTGGCAATAACCCACCCCGCAGGAAGCGTCGCTCGCATAGTCCTCATCCGCCAGGCCGTCGCAATCATCGTCCACGGCGTCACAAGAGGCATCGGAGGCGCTCAGGGGGTCACCCGGCTCACAGGCCGTCTCCACGCCGGCCACACAACCTGACGGCGTGTTGTGATCCTGGCAGTAGCCCACCCCGCAGGAAGCGTCGCCCAGATAGTCCTCATCCGCCAAACCGTCGCAGTCATCGTCCACGGTGTCGCAAGTGGTATCATCGGCGCTCAAGGGATCACCCGGCAGACAAGCCGTCTCCACCCCGGCCACGCAGGTCGACGACACGTTGTGCTCCAGGCAATAACCCAAACCACAAGAATCGTCGCTCACATAATCCTCATCGGTGCCGCCGTCGCAGTCGTCGTCAAAACCGTCGCAACTGGTGTCATCCTGCGCCAGAGGCGCTCCGGCACAAACGCCGCCGGTGCAAACGTCATCAAAAGTACAACCAACACCATCGTCACAAGGGGTATCGTCCACAGCCGGCGGATCGGAACACAGCCCTGTATTCGGATCGCAATCGCCCGCCACATGACATTGGTCCGAAGCCGCACAAGTCAGGGGCGAGCCAGAATCACAACTTCCGGACATACAAATATCACCGATCGTACAAAGGTTCCCGTCCTCACAGACCACACCCTCGTTGATGCCTCCACCCAAAGTATCGCAATTGCCCTCGGCACCGCCGGAATCACAACTCGAATCCGCCCGGCAGAAACTGCCCGTACCCGAACAATCCTGGGCCCCGCCGCCGGCACAACTGCCCGACTGACAGGTCTCGCCTACGTTACAAACATCCCCATCATCGCAGGACACGCCCTCCCGAATGCCGCCACCCAAAGTATCGCAATTGCCCTCGGCGCCGCCGGAATCACAACTCGAATCCGCCAGGCAGAAACTTCCCGTGCCGGAACAATCCTGGGCCCCGCCGCCGGCGCAACTGCCCGACTGACAGGTCTCGCCTACATTACAAACATCCCCATCATCGCAGCCGGCACCCTCATTGACGCCGCCACCCAGGGTATCGCAATTGCCTTCGGCGCCGCCTGAATCACAACTCGAATCCGCCCGACAGAAACTGCCCGTACCCGAACAATCCATCGGACTGCTACCGGTGCAACTACCCGACTGACAAGTCTCGCCTACGTTACAAACATCCCCATCATCACAACCCACACCCTCATTGAGGCCGCCACCCAGGGTATCGCAGTTGCCTTCGGCACCGCCTGAATCACAACTCGAATCCGCCCGACAGAAACTTCCCGTGCCCGAACAATCCTGAGCCCCGCCGCCAGCGCAACTGCCCGACTGACAAGTCTCGCCCACGGCACAAACATCCCCATCATCGCAGCCCACACCCTCATTGAGGCCGCCACCCAGGGTATCGCAATTGCCTTCAGCGCCGCCTGAATCACAAGTCGAATCCGCCCGGCAGAAACTCCCCGTGCCGGAACAATCCTGGGCCCCGCCGCCGGCGCAACTGCCCGACTGACAGGTCTCGCCTACATTACAGACATCCCCATCATCGCAGCCCACACCCTCATTGGCGCCGCCACCCAGGGTATCGCAATTGCCTTCGGCGCCGCCTGAATCACAACTCGAATCCGCCCGACAGAAATCCCCAGTACCCGAACAATCCATCGGGCTTGAACCGGTGCAACTACCCGACTGACAAGTCTCGCCCACGTTACAGACATCCCCATCATCGCAGCCCACACCTTCATTGAGGCCGCCACCCAGGGTATCGCAATTGCCCTCGGCACCGCCGGAATCACAACTCGAATCCGCCCGACAGAAACTTCCCGTGCCCGAACAATCCTGAGCCCCGCCGCCGACACAGCTTCCCGACTGACAGGTCTCGCCCACGTTGCAGGAATCCCCGTCGTCGCAGGGCGTGTCGTCGGGTTGGCTGCTGCAGAAACCGCCGCAGGAGGTGTCGGTCCAATCGGAGGCCATCAAATAGACCTGCCCCGCGTTGCTTGAGGCATAAGGCGCGGACAGAACACGCCGCACAAAACCGCAGGGATAGTCCACGAATGCCACGGCCGTGCCCAACCGGTCCCCGTCCACCGCGCCCAGCGTGCGCCGGTCGTGTCCACCTGGCGAGCTCAAGTCGCTTGCGTATGTACCGGCCATGGGCCCATAAAACTCATAGGTGGCGCCGCAGTCGGTGCGGCCACTATCTTCCGCCTTGGGTGCGCCCAACAGAAGGTCGGCCTGCCCATCTCCGTCCACGTCACCCACGGCCACCGAGCGCAGCTCATCACCGATGGCCGCGCCGTCGATGCGGATGTTGTAACCGTTGCCCGGGGCGATGAGATCGATGTTCGAGTTACCCCGAGCCATGCCCTGCCAAGCGGTATCGCCGGCGATGAGATAAATCGAGCCGCTCTCGTCGCCTTCCGAAAAGTTGTACCAACCGCAGGGCGCCGCCACCACCAGATCCTCAACGCCATCGCCGGTCAAATCACCACCGGCCATGGCGGCCCCGAGGTGAGCCCAGTCCTGCACTGCGTTGAAGCGAATATGATAAGTGTTCGCGTCGCCCAGAATGACAGGCCCCGTGCCCAAATTGGCCGTGCCCGTGCCGTCGGCAGCGCCGCCGCCGAAAATCACATAGACGCTGCCCGTGTCGTTGGTGCCCGAGGCGCTGTAGTTAATCTCCGGGCAAGGCGCGCCCATGGCCAAATCGTCGACCCCGTCGCCGTTGAGATCCACACAGGCCACGGATGAGCCCAGGTTTTCCGTTTCGCCGTTGTACGCACCAGCTCCACTGGGGTAACCCTCCTGACCAAAGTAGCGCACGTTGTAACCGTCAAAGCTGGCCCCGCCGACGGTCTGGTCCTCCATGGTCAGATTGACGCTGCTGGTGTTGGCGTGGGTGACCGTGGCCTTACCGAAATAGACCGCCACCGCGCCAGCATCTTGCTCGCTGGTCGGGTTCGTGCGATCCATATAGAAAGCGCCCACCGCGAAATCCGCCAGGCCATCACCGGAGAGATCGCCCACGGCCACTGAGAAGGCCACCGAATCAGTAGCGAAAAATGAATACTCCGATTTACCCACCACCCGCAGCGAATAGTTTGCGGAAGCGTCAACCCCGGCACCCGGGCCGGCCGGGAAGAGTCCTGAGGTGCCGCCGCGATCATCACCCAAGAAAAGGTAGACCGCGCCGGTTTTGCCGACACCTGATGCACCAACCAGCAAGTCGCAGTATCCATCCCCGTTCACATCGGCCGAGGCAAGCTCAATGCCGAATTCACTTCCCCCGCTGCCGGTAAACAGCACGTCGTAGTTGCTCGCCGTGCTCATGTCCAACAAGCCCGGATTGGGCGAGGCCGGATTCCCATAAAACAAATAAACCTTGTCGCCATCCGGTGCGCCGATGGCCAGGTCGGGATAGCCGTCGCCATCGAAATCGCAGCTCGTTACCGCCGGGCTGGAAACCGGGCCTCGATCTGTGTTGTCATCACCTAAGAGGGGTGTATCCCAGTAGACCTCCATGACGTCTTCTAAGAACATGCCCCCCAGCTTGTCGCCGGCCATGCCAAGCCACTCGCCGTCCACCGAGATACTGGCCAGGTCTTCGTCCGTGCGGGCGAAGGCGACAGTCGCCGTCAAATGGGCCACCGTCATCAAAGCAAAGCAAATCATGATTTTCTGAAAGCCGCTTTTCATCATGGCATCCTGAATCTTCATCCACGGAACCCTGAGGTCCCTCTTTTCTGATCTTACCACATCACCGTGTATTATATCGTATTCGGACCCAAAATGGCTCAAAATCGGCCTTGGAGAAGTAAGCTAAAGGTCAGTTTTGCAGGTTGAAGCCGGAGACCCAGTTCCAGGCGTCTCTTCTGATGTGGTGCAGATCCTCATCGATGTAGTGACCACAAGAGGGCACCATCTGAAAACGCGTCTGATAACCCAGACCGCCGAAGACATCGGCCTCGTTTTGCACGGCGGACCATGGGAAATTGGGATCGTCTTCGCCGCAGGCGTAGAACAGGCGGATCTTGTGGCCGGACCAGGCCGAGAGATCGTCGTAGGCCCCTTGGCCGCCCGTTCCTGGAAAGGCCAGGGTCGAGGCCGCAAAATCCTGATTCTGCGCGCCCAGGATGACCACGATGTTGCCGCCCGCGGACCAACCGGCCAGGTGATAGCGCGCCCGATCCACGTTGTAGCGCTCTTCCAAAAGACCTGATGCGAAGTTGATCTTGGCGACGTAGGCGGACACATCGTTGTACTCGTCCAAATCCACCAGGATCAAGCCCTGTTCATCGGCCAAGCCTCGCCATTGCGGTATCTCTTCGTTAAAAAGCCAAATCACCGGGGCCGCAGCCAGCGTGCCATCGTAGTTTGCCGAAACGTAGACGAAGACGTGGCCGGAGCCATGGGCAGAAGACCAATCGCCAGTCTGACCTGGAGCGATACTTCCCCCTTGACCCATGGAGGGGTCCACGCCATCCACCGCTGGATTGGCAACCTGGATCACGCCCCCCTTCTCAACACTATCGCTGCCGTTTAAATCCGTCACCGTCAAGCGCACCGAATAGGTTCCCGGCGACTCAAAAACATGCAGCGGATCTTGCTCAAATCCGTTTTGCCCATCCCCGAAATACCAGGACCAAGTATGGATGCCGGCCCCGGTGGAATGATCCGAAAATTGCACCTGAAGCGGTGCCGGTCCGGTCGTGGGCGTCGCTTCAAAGACCGCGACAGGACCCATCCCCAAATCCGCGGGCGGTACGGAATCCCCGGCCCCATCAGACGAGCCTCCGTCCCCGTCCGTACCCCCATCCATGCCGCCGTCCCTTTGGATCACACCCAAGCCATCACAGCCGAGCAGGCCGAAGATGACGCCCATGACCAACAAGCACTTCAGGATCAAACCGTAGGGGCGGGCTTTATGCCCGCCCGAAAAACGCACCGAAGGCAGGCGGGCGGGGATAAACCCCGCCCCTACAGATTTTTTCCCTTTTGAATTCATGCAGGATCTGCTGATTGGACCGTGGGACCTGGTTCGGCTTGGCCCCTTACCTTGGCGGCGAAGATGTCTTTTTCCTCTTGGATTCGAGCGCTGTCCCAGCCCAGACGAGGCGCCATCAATGCGCAAACACGGTCCACCGCCTCCGGTCCTGGATGACCCAGGGTGCCCAGGCCCGTACGCCTGACCATCACATCGCAGAGTCTGATGGCCATCTCGCTTTCCAGGGCGTGCACCACCTGGGCCGCGATCTCGGGCCGACCGGGAATGATACGCTCCGCCAGACTCTCGTCGGCTTCGACGCGGGCGAAGAGCTCATCGGCCATGGCACCGTATTCCCAGAGAAGATGCTCCAAGATATCGTCGTCTAAGCCCGCGGGTTTCTCGGCCTTGCGGGCCGCCACCCAATCGGTAAAACGACCGGACACGCCGCCGGGCAGCAGGCGCTTGTGGGTCAAGCAACGGACCGCCGGACGATCGAGGTGGATCAACACCCGGTCGCAGATCTTCTTGGCCAGGTTGCGCGAGGTGGTGTACTTGCCGCCGATGGCCGACATGTAGCCCTTCAATCCCCGGCGGTGGTGATCCACGATCTCGTATTTGCGCGAGGCCTGGTAGACTTGAGTGTCCTCTTCCACCAGGGGCCTGACACCCACGTATCGGTAAAGCACATCCTCGGGCTTTAAGTCGGCCGAGGGATAAGCCTGGTTAATCTCATCGATGAAACCTTCGACGTCATCTTCGGTCACGCAGAGTTCAGTTAAGTCGCCCAGATATTCAGTGTCGGTGGTGCCGATGAGGCTGTGACCCCGCCAGGGGATGATGAAGAAATGACGCCCCGTCTTGGTGCGGAGGACCACGGTGTTGTCTTTGACCAGGGCCCGGGTCACCAAGTGAATGCCCTTGGAACGACGCAGATGCACCTCGTCCGCGGCACCGCATAGATGATCGATGTGATCGGCCCAGGGACCGGCCAGGTTGACCACCATGTCGGCTTCGACTTGCAAGCGCCCACCCCCGAGCAAATCCCTGAGCTCCACCGGCTGCATACGCTTGTCGACATGCGTCAAGGACTCCACCCGGGCATAATTGACCAGGTGCGCGCCCAGTTTGGCCGCGCCCAGCAAAAACTCCAGGCCATGCCGCTCGGGATCGCATTGGCAGTCGTAATAGATATGTCCGCCGGTGAGCTTGTCCGGGTTCACCCCGGGCTCCATGGCCGTGACCTTGTCCGGCGACAGGCTGCGGTGACCCGGCAAGCGCTGATCCGGATCATCCGTGGAGCGATTGCGGTCCAGGCTCAACATCTCGTAGGCCAGCATGCCGGCCTTGATGAGCCAGTAGGTGTTGCCCTTTTTGTAAGTGGGGATCATAAAAGGCAAGGGCCGCACCTGGTGGGGCGAAATGCGTTGCAAGATACGCCGTTCGTTCAGGCTCTCCCGCACCAGGCCCACCTCGCCGTTCTTCAAATAGCGCAGTCCCCCGTGGATGAGCTTGCTACTGGCCGCGGTGGTGGCCGAGCAAAAATCGCCTTGCTCGACCAGGGCCACCTTCAGCCCTCGCAGACTGGCGTCCCAGGCCAAACAAGCACCGGAGATGCCCCCGCCGATGATGAGCAGGTCAAAACGATTGGGCGATCCCAGCGCCTCAAAGTCCCGCGTCAGGCTTGTGGGCATCAAGTAGACTCCGCGGCCTGCTTGGCGTCCAAGGCAGCCAAGACCCGCTCCGGCGTGAAGACACCCACTGCGTCGTAAATGGCGTTGGCGATGGCCGGGATGGGGCCGTTGATGCAAATCTCGCTGACGCTCTTGGCACCGTATGGGCCCGTGGGCTCATAGGTGGGCACCAGGATGGTCTTCAACTCGGGCAAATCGCGGGTGGAAAAAATCTTGTAATCCCGGAAAGAGCCGTTGCGCAGGCGCCCCTTGTCGTCAAAACGGTATTCCTCACACAGGGCATAGCTGATGCCGTTCAAAACGCCGCCTTCGGTTTGGCCCTCGGCCAGACGCGGATTCAAGGCCGTGCCGCAGTCGATGGCGGCCACATACTTGGCCACTTGCACCAGGCCGGTTTCCGTATCCACCAAGACCTCTGCGAAATGAGCCGAGAAAGGCGGCGGGCTCTTGTGGGTGATGTGGCTGGCGTGGGCCGCGATCTGATGCTGATCCTGCTCGTAGAGGGAACGCATGGCCACTTCGCTCAAAGTCACCTTGCGGCGGTCCGGCGCATAGGCCAGGCCACCCTCCAAGCTGACCTTGCTCCAGGACACATCGAGCATGGCGGCGGCCACTTTGCGGATCTGCTTGGCCACGTCCAGGGCGCATTTGCGCACGGCCTCTCCGCTCAAATAGGTGGTGGACGAAGCATAAGCGCCCACGTCGAATGGCGTCAGGTCCGTGTCCGAGCTGCGCACCAGCATCTTGTCCATGCCCACGCCCAGCACTTCGGCGGCCACCTGGGCCAATACCGTATCCGAGCCCGTACCCAAGTCGGTGGCACCCACCAGAAGATTAAAAGAGCCGTCTTCGTTCATCTTGATGGAAGCAGCGCCCATGTCCACTTCAGGAATGGACGAGCCCTGCATCAAGGCGCACATACCCAAGCCGCGCTTGATGGGACCGCGACCCGGCTTGCCACGCTTGCGGCGCCATCCGATCTCCTTGGCACCCAGCTTGAGGCAACGGGCGAGCCCCACGCTTTCCACCGTCTGCTCCACCCCTTCGCTGCCTTCGCCCAGGGCTTTGAAAACAGGCGAGGTCTCGCCCTTGCGAATATGGTGCATCAAACGAAAATCCACCGGGTCTATGCCAGCGGCCTCGGCCATCACGTCCATTTGGCATTCCAGGGGAAAATAAGCTTGGGTAGCGCCGTAGCCCCGGTAGGCCCCACCCACCGGCATGTTGGTGTAGACCGACTCGGCCTGAAATTTCAGTCGGGGCCAACGATAGAGAGGCAAAACCTTGGAACCGCAGTTGCAAGACACGGTCAAGCCGTGGGTTCCATAGGCCCCCGTGTTGCTCAGCACATCCAGGTCGATGCCGGTCAGGCTGCCGTCTTTCTTCATGCCGGTCTTCAAACGGATGACCATGGGATGCCGGGTTCGGCTCAAAAATTCTTCTTCCCGGCTCAGCTCGAACAAAACCGGCCGGCCCGAGCGGATGGCCAAAAAGGCGGCCACGTCCTCGATCAGCACCTCTTGTTTGGCGCCGAAGCCCCCGCCGATGCGGGGTTTCACAACGTGCAGGCGACTGACCGGCCACTCGAGCGCCTGGGCGATGATACGCCGCACATGAAAGGGCACCTGCGTGGAGGTGGTGAGGCGCAGCCGGCCGTCCTCTAAGGGCTCGGCCAAACAAACGTGGGTCTCAATGGGCGTGTGCTGGGCGTATTGCAACTCGTACTCTTGCTCGAAGATCAGTTCGGCCTCGGACCAGGCCTCGTCCATATCGCCCACCTGCATGTCCACATGGGAGCACAGGTTGCGCTGGGGTTCGTAAGGAATGGGGATGACCACGTGGCAGTCGTCCTCGTCGTGGATGACGGGGGCACCGTCTTTCAGCGCGTCGCGCACGGCCAAGATGGGCTCCAAGATTTCGTATTCCACCTTGATGCGATTGAGGGCCTCTTCGGCGATCTCGGGCGTCTCGGCCGCCACGGCAGCCACACGGTCGCCCACGAAGCGCATCTTTTTGTCAAAAGTGGAAAAATCATAAGGCGAGGGCTCGGGCGCTCCCTGACCGGCGGTGGTCCGCATGACGCGCGGCACGTTGCCGTGATGCAGCACGGCGTGCACGCCGTCCATGGTCTCGGCTTCGGAGACGTCGATGGACTTAATGCGGGCGTGGGCGTGGGGACTGCGCAAAACCCGAGCCACCAGGGTGCCCCGAGGAAGGCGATCCGCGACGAACATGGCACCGCCCTGAGCCAGGGCCATGCCGTCGATCTTGTCCACCGAATGGCCGACTACTTTCCAATCTCGCTTCGGGCTCATGCCTGCATCCTTTTCGCGGCCACAAGCACCGCCTCGACAATCTTCACGTAGCCTGTGCAGCGGCACAGGTTGCCATCCAAGGCCTCTCGCACTTCTTCCTCCGTGGGATCCGGAATGCGCTTGATGAGCGCATAAGCCGACAGAATCATCCCCGGTGTGCAGAATCCACACTGCACGGCGCCGCATTCGACAAAAGCTTTCTGGATGGGATGGGGCTTGTCGGGCGTACCCAAGGCATCCACGGTCGTGATCTCCCGGCCTTCCATCTGGCCGGCCAGAAGCAGGCAAGCCCGCATGGTTTCACCGTCCACCAGGATGGTACAGGAGCCACAGTCGCCCTCGCCGCAGCCATGCTTGACGCTGGCGAATCCTTCCCGGCGCAGGATGTCCAGTACCCGCTCGCCGGGTTTGACCTGCCACAGCACGGGCTCTCCGTTGATCGTCACGCGAATGTCCATCAGCTCTGCTCCTTGGCAAGGGCTGCGGCCTGTTCCAGGGCCCTGCCGACGATGACGCCCACCATGCGCTTTCGATAGGCCTTGTCCGTGCGCACGTCGCTCAAAACATGGGCCTGCTCTTTGGCTGCCAGGGCCGCCTCGGCCGACAACTTGGCGTTCAACTTGCGCCCCGTGATCAGCTTCTCGGCTTCGGTGGCGCGCCAGGGGGTGGCTCGCGTTGCGCCCACCACCACACGGGCCAGAGCCACCTTGCCCTTGTCCAACCACAGACAGACCGCCACATCCACAACGCCGAAATCCACCGCCGTGCGGGAGAATTTGACGAAGCTGCCGGCCACCGGCCGGACCGGCTTGTCCACGCGCACACGGGTGAGGATCTCACCCTCTTGCATGCACTGTCGGGGATGCTTGGCAAAAAAGTCATCCGCATCTACCCAGCGGGCACCATCCGGACCAAAAAGTTCGATCTGGGCACCCAAGGCCAGTATGACCACCGGCATATCGGACCAACGATAGAGCTGCACCAAATTGCCGCCCAGGGTGACCGCGTGACGAATGGCCTGGGAACCCACCGACCGGGCCGCCGTGCTCAACATGCCATGGAAAAAATTCGCCAAACCTTCATGCTCGGCCAAATCCTGCAAGCGCAGCGTGCACCCCAAAAGCCAATGGTCATCGTGTTCTTCTACATCGAGCACATCCAGCCGGGTCAAATCCACCAGGGTGTCGATATCCGGCGACTTGCTCATGGCGGCGGTGGTGCCGCCGGCCACGATGAGGGCACGCTTGCCGTGCTCGGTCAGCACCCTCACCGCTTCGGCCGGATCCCTCGGGTAGAGGCATATCTTTGCGTTGGGAATCATTTTTTCTCCTGCATCACTCAGTTTATCCCAGCTCGTAGCAATAAAGCCTTGGAGGCCCCGAAGGCCTGCTCGGCCACTTTGTGTTCATCCGCGTTGACCAACTGCCGCTCTCGAACCACCACCTGGCCGTTCACCATGACCAGTTCGGCCCGCGAGTCCATGCCGCAAAACATTAGGGCAGCCAAGGGATCCGCCTGGGCACCGGCATAAGCCAAACCGGACAGGTCGAAAAGCGCCAGGTCCGCCGACATGCCCACGGCAATTCGGCCCGTGTCTTTGCGGCCCAGTACCCGGGAACTGCCCACGGTGGCCATCTTGATCGCCTTGCGGGCCGACATGGCGTCCACGCCGGTCCCCACACGGTGCACCAGCATGGCGGTCTGCACCTCGCGCAACATGTTGGAGCTGTCGTTGGAAGCCGAGCCGTCGACGGCCAAACCCACGGGCACGCCGGCTTCCAGCATCGCCGGGATGGGCGCGATGCCCGAGCCCAAACGCAGGTTGGACACAGGGCAATGGGCCACTCCGGTGCCGGTCTCGGCCATGCGCTCGATCTCGGCCTGATTCATATGCACGCAGTGGGCAAACCAGACATCCGGTCCAACCCAGCCCAGTTCTTCCATGGCCGCCAGGGGGCGCTTGCCGAAGCGCTCCATGCAAAACTTCTCTTCGTCGATGGTCTCGGCCAAATGTGTGTGCAGGCGTACGCCCAGCTTGCGCGCCAGCTCCGCCACCGAGCGCATCAGCTCGCTGGTGACCGAGAAAGGCGAGCAGGGAGCCAAGGCCACCTGGCACATGGCTTGCGGATTGGGATCGTGGAAACGCTCAACCACCCGCTGACTATCATTCAAGATCGTATCTTCATCCTGGATGACCGAGTCCGGCGGCAGGCCGCCCGCGGACTTGCCCAGGCTCATCGACCCGCGGGTCATATGCAGACGAATGCCCAGTTCGGCCGCGGCTTTGGCCTCGGCTTCGAAGAAGTCGCCGGCCCCTTGCGGGCAAAGGTAATGATGGTCGGCTGCCTGGGTGCAACCGGTGAGCAAAAGCTCGGCCAAAGCGGCCCGGGACGCGGCGTAAAGGTCCTCGGCGCTGAGGTGCTTCCAAACATCGTAGAGGTAGACCAGCCAGTCGAAGAGCTTGGCGTCTTGAACCTGTGGCAGGCAGCGGGTCAACACCTGGTAAAAATGGTGGTGGGTGTTGACGAAACCAGGCAGAACCAAACAAGAGCCGGCGTCGATGACCTCGTCGGCTTCGGCTTTCAGATTCTTGCCCACCTCGGCGATGATCTTGCCGTCCACCAACACGTCACCACCCGGGATCTCGCCCAGGTCATCATCCTGGGTAGCCAGCAGCATGGCGTTTCGAATGAGGATTCGGCTCATCAATGACTCTCCTTCGCAAGCAGCCAAAAACCTATCCCAAGCTCAAAGCGGGTGTCAATCACCCAAATTCCCACCCAGCCCGGAAACAATCATGTTAGCATCAAGAATCCGCCACCCAGAAACTCGAGGTTTTGACAAAAATGGGAAAAATCACTCGGATCAAAAACCCGATAATCTTGGCCTTTGCTTTTTTGCTGGCGGGCGCTCTGATGCCGATGGCTTGCAGCGACTACACGGCCACATGCGAAACCGACATGGACTGCGCCGACACCCAGATGTGTATGTTTGACCACTGCGTCGACATCAACTGCCCGAACCGTCGCTGTCCGATCGGCTGGGGCTGCGTTGAGGGGTTCTGCGTGGACCCCAAATGTTTCGAGATCGACTGCCCCGAGGACCAGGGCTGCGCGGGCGGAGATTGCATCGACGGAGATTGCCAGACTCATTCTTGCCCAGGCCTTGGGGAAATCTGCATCGAGGAAGCCTGCCTCGCGGATTCCTGCATGCACGTCGACTGCCCGGACGAGGAAGCTTGCGCCATGGGCCGATGCTACCCGAAGGACTGCGAGACCAAGCTTTGCACGGGCTACGGCGAAGTCTGCGTGGATGATACCTGCGAGCAACGAACCTGCGTCGGCGTGGAGTGCCCGGCGGGTAATCAATGCGCCAACGGCTATTGCTACCCCATGGATTGCGGGGTCCTCGAATGCCCCGCGGGCCAGGTCTGCGAACAAAACATCTGCATCGACCGCGCCTGCGTGGAAGTCGAATGCGCAAGCAGCCAGACCTGCGCCAACGGCCTGTGCTGGGAGAAGGACTGCCCAAGCCAAAATTGCGCCGAGGGTGAAGTCTGCGAGGGAGACATCTGCATCGATCCGGCCTGCGTCCAGGGACGCTGCGAAGACCCCTGCGAAGGCGTGACCTGCGACACCCCGCCCGACCCCACCTGCAGCGACGCCTCAACCCTCACCACCTACACCGGCCCCGGGGAATGTGTAGCCGGTCATTGCCAATACCCCTCGGACAACACGACCTGCCCCTCCGGCTGTGCGGAAGGTGCCTGCATCGACGATCCCTGTGAAGGCATCACCTGTGATGAGCCGCCGGCCAACACCTGCACCGACGCCAACCACCTGCGGGCCTACGACCCGATCGGCACATGCACCGACGGACAATGCGAGTACGCCTTCAGCTCCGTCGAATGCCCCGAAGGCTGCGCAAACGACGAATGCCTGGGATGCCAGCCGGACAGTTGCACCGACCTGGGCTTCGAATGCGGCCTGCACGATGACGGCTGCGGCCAGAACATCAACTGCGGCACCTGCGGCACGGGCTTCGACTGCCAAAACGGCCACTGCGTCTGCCAGGCCAGCACCTGCATCGACTTGGGCTTTGAATGCGGCCTGCACGACAACGGCTGCGGCCAGAACATCAACTGCGGCACCTGCGACAACGGCTTCGGTTGCGAAAATGGCCACTGTGTCGCCACCTGCGAGCATGAATGCGAGGGATGGGTCTGCAACCCCTGTTGTCACGATGACATGGTGACGAGATGCAAGCCGGGGGCCAATATGTCTACACCTGCCGCAGCACCGAATGCCAATGTCGCTACTGCTGTGACGCGGGCACCCTCTGCCCCGGCACAGGCGTCAGCACCGCCGACTGCCCGGGCGGAAACTGCTGCACGGAAGAATGCCAGGTTGACGACTGCTATGCGGCGGACTACGTGACCGTGAACTACCCGGACTACCAGGAAGGCTGCAACAGCTTCATCGACGTGAGGGGGCATCCCACCGAAAACGATCTGGATGACGTATATTGCCTAGGATCCTGGTGGCTCAACATGTCCACCTGGACCAGTGCTTGCTCCACCGAATTCGTCCTGACCACCCCCAACATTCAAAACGTAAGCACCTCGCCCAATCCCTTTGATCCGGCGATAGGTACTACGCTATGCATCTCCATCTCCGGCGCGGACGTATGTACGTACTGCGACATACCCATTGCTGATTGCAATGAATGCATCCCTCTTACCGGAGACTGTGAGGCCAGCGGCTCATGCGATCTGGTGGCGACGAACACGGCCTGGAGCAACTCGCGGACCTGGACCTACTGGGGCTACTGCAGCCAATCCACCCCTTGCGCCTGCTCCTTTGAGGACACCGATTGCAGGGATACCGACAACGTAGTCATCAACTATCCTGACAGCGCCGAGGGCTGCAACAGCTACGTCAGCTTGCATAACCATCCCACCGAAGCGGACGTGGACCAGGCCCTCTGCCGGGGCATCTGGTGGGCGGACGTGGACATCTGGGAAAGCACATGCACCACGGGCTGGGAGCTTTGATCCCCATGATGACCAGAATCAGCGCGGCCTGCATGACCCTACTCATGCTGGCCGGACCGAGCCAGGCCGACGTACGTCCCTTGGGCTGCAACCAGCCGACGACAAGCCAGGTGGTCTATGATGCGAACGAGCATCGCTACAGCCTGACCGCCATCGGCGCGCAAACGATAAGATACACCCTGGATTTGGATGACGCGGACTTGCAAGCGGGCATGCTGCGGGTGACGGCGTCCATCAATGGAGGCGAAGCCAAAACCGTCATGGCGGAGGCCGGCACCCGCTACCGGGACATAAGCGGCCAAATCATGGAGCCGGAGACCGTCGCGCCTGGGGCCAACGCGGCCCTCGTAGAGCACGGATTGGATCAAGACGTTTTGTTATTGCGCTGGCAAGAACAACCGGGTGCCCATGCCCTCGAGAAAACTTTTCGACTTCGTCTTTCGGGCTATTCCCTGCAGATCAAAGTGGAATCCTCAAACACCTGGGGCTTGGACGGCTATGCCGGTTTTTCGATGGGCCACGCCGAGAACGTGCCGGGCAGCCGGGTGGTTTATCTTCCCTTTCTGCCGGAACCCATCGCCTTGCTGCCGGACGGCATGGTGATGACGGCCTACATCGACCCCACCGTATCCTCCGCGGTCCAAACAGGCAGCCAATGCGGCACCCATCCCGACGGCCGCCTCTTGGCCCATGGCTGGAGTCTCTCCCTGCCGGACACCGCCGGCGTTTCCGCCCCACTATGCGAGACCTGCCATCTTACCGTGAGTCAGGATCTCATCGATGTCTTTCCCGCCGTGTCTGGGCCACCCTCCCCTTATCGTCAAAGCTTGTCGCCCCTCTTGATTCTGGACGTCTGGGGCCTTCACCGAGCCTATTCAGTCAAGGAAGGCGTCGCCCTGGTCTGGGAATCGCCGGAATCCGGCTCCACCCATCTCAACGTCCGCTACGCGGATTCCAACCCCAATTGCGGGGACGGGGTCGTGATCCGTATCCTGCACAAGCAAGCACTGCTCGCCACCCTGCCCATCGCCAACGGGGAAACCAGCGAAAGAACCTTCGAACGCCAAATTTCCTTGGCCGAAGGCGACATTTTGAGATTTGAAATCGACAGAGCCGGCGATAACAGCTGTGACGCCACGCTCCTCAAGGTCGACATCAACACGCCATCTTCTCTTTATGACTCCGTAGCCGATTTTTCTTCATCGCAAGGTCAGCGAGGATTTTTCTATCGGGAATTCACCGGCGACAACGACCAGGCCATGACCTGGGACCCGAACACAAGCTCATGGCTGGGCGAGGGTGCCTTCGCCATCCTGCACGCGGGAGGCGGGCATCCTGGCCTCGGAAAAACCTCGTACTTGGACGCCGGGCAAATGGTCAAACGTTATGTTGAGTATGGCCTTGCCAAGCTGGCCATCATCTTCCATGCCTGGCAACGGTGGGGATATGACGCGGGCTTACCCGACCATCACCCCGCTGATCCGACACGGGGCGCGTCGCAAGAAATGACCGACTTCGTCCAAGAGGCCCGCGACGCGGGCATGCTCATCAGTTTGCACGAAAACTACACCGACATTTACCCGGACAACGCGCCCGAGCACCCAAGCCCCCTGTGGGATCCCAGCGCCATCGCAGTCAATGCGGCCGGCGGCCCCAAAATGGGTTGGTTCAATGAAACCACCTCACAGCAGGCCTTCGTCATCGAAGCCTCCCGCATGAACGGGTTTTCCCTGCAAGAAAGCGCCTCGATTGCCGACGAGTACAGCCCCAACTCCGCCTATCTGGACGTCACCACCGGTTGGCCACCAGGCCGGGCCATCGACCACGACGCGACCAGAAACGCGGTCCCCACCCTGGCCTTTGCCCACGAAGCCACCGTCCTCCTCTTCAGCTCGATCAAGGCCATCTACCAAGGACCCTTGCTGGGAGAAGGCGGGGAAGGCCTCAGGCGTTTCGACAGCTACTTCGCGGGCCATGTGGACGGTGTGGAACGACAGGTCGAAGGCCGGTCTCGCGGACAGTTGGTGCCGGACTATGAATTGCTCGCCGTCAAACCCCGGATGTTCAATCACGGCATGGGCTACTATGGACGCTACTTTATCCCGGCTGGCAATCAAAACCCCGAGCTGAGCCAGGTGGATTTGGATCAAT
Source organism: Deltaproteobacteria bacterium (assembly GCA_019314375.1). GTDB lineage: Bacteria > Myxococcota > B64-G9 > B64-G9 > B64-G9 > JAFCZJ01. Next base: position 28,434 of record JAFCZJ010000057.1, read on the forward strand.
ATCGGGCCACCGAAATCGCATTCGGCCACGCTGGTTTTCTGGGTGACGGAATCTTAGGTGTCGGCAACTGGTTGCAACTTCATGCCCCGGAATACTGGCTTGTTCAGGCGCTGCAATCTCGTTATGCCGACGCCGAGTTGAGCGAAGTGGCCTACTTTGACGGTGCCAGTTTCATCGATCTGGAGCGTGCCCTGCGAACCCGGCAGGATCTGAGCTCGGCGCGCATCAGGATAAGCTACGCAAACGGGCTCACCCTGTTCGTCAATCGCCAGGCCTCGTCGAAAGTGGCCAGCAGCACCGGGGACTTCTCTCACGAGCAGGGACTGGGCGGCTGGCGGTACTTTGAGGATTTGGGGGCCGGCCCCGTGGAGATGAGCTGGGATCCCATGGCCCAGCGATGGCAGGGGGCGGGAACTTACAGCCTGCTTGACCGCGAAGGTGGCCACCCGGACGGTGGTGCCGTGGAACGAAGATTCTCTGTAGCCGCCGACGCAACGCTGCTGATCACAGGCGGTGTGTCAGACGCCAACCTGAATTGCGGAGATGGCGTCTTCGCTCAGGTTCTGCACAACAGCACCCTCCTGTGGTCCTGCGACTTGCCGGGAGACACGGCCCAACCTTGCCCTGATTTTTCGTTCCAGGCTCAAGCCAACCTTGGGGATGAGATCGTGCTTCGCATCGAAGAAAAATCGAACAACGCCTGCGATAGCACCCACTTCTTCGCCAACATCAGCTGGGATGACGGTCAAAATCACGACTGGTTGGTCCAGGGCCCAGATGGGACAAAAACGCTGCCGCCTTCGGGGTTCTGGGCCTATCAGCCCGAATCCTTCCAGGCTTACTCTGCTCGTCCCGCGGGCGAACCCTCCGCCATTGAAGATTGCGTCCGGGCCCCGGAATACCGCTTCGCACGAAGTCGAGACGGGACCCTGAGGCAGATCGATGGCTTGAGCACCGATGGGTTCATCGCCATCGTGCCCGGCACCTTCGGACTGGACCTGCACGCCATGAATCTAACCATGGCCTCAGAGCATGGCTCGGGCATCATCACGAGCAGCGTACCAGCAGACGTCAACCTGCGCTTTTTGGATGACCGTAACGCAATCGTCTGCATCAGAAACCCGGCAACCGGCGTCACAACGGATCTTGGCTGGCAAGCCTTGCCCGACGCCTGGCGCGATTTCTTGCAAACCCACCCCGATGCCCTGGAGGTGATGTTTTCAGACGAGCAAGGAACAGCCTTGGGCAACCCAAGCCCGGTGGCCCTTGACGCCGACGGCAATCCCCTCTTGCCCGGTCTCGCCATGGGTGTAACCTATTTGCTGCGAATGAATTTCCAAACCGGCACCGTAGACGCCGGCATCGAAGACGCCGGAATCGAAGACGCCGGTACCGAAGACGCCGGTACCGAAGACGCCGGTACCGAAGACGCCGGAATCGAAGACGCCGGCACCGAAGACGCCGGCAGCGACCGGGACAGCCAAACAAGCGGCGGTTGCGGCTGTCAAACAGACGGCACAAATTCCCCAAGCGCCTTCATCCTGGCGGCCCTTTTCCTGCTGCTCTTCTTCCGACGCGCCCGTGCCTTAGGCCAAAAGTAGCCAAAGAGCCCCAACGGCCAGACCCGCCAGCAAGTTGATGCCCTTGACCAAAAAGAAAACTTTTCGGGAATGAGCAAGCAAGGGCAACATGCCGTGTCCATCCTGCACGATGGAACTGGCCATCAACACCGCAAAGGGCACGTAGCCTTCAGAATACATGGTGACGAACATGAGATGTGGACCCGACTCCGGCACCAGGCCCACCGCCGAGGCAATGCCCAACATGGCCCAGGGGCTGCCCTTGACCATATCCTCCAGATGCCACAGATCGGCGACGGCCCACATCAAGACAAGAGCCATCACGGTCCACACAAAAATTCGTGGCAGATGCTTTCGCGCCACATGCTGCCACAAATGCTCTTCCAAAAAATGGTCGGGCACCGTGGCCACCACGAAAATCGAAAACAGAGTGGCAAACAAGAGAGAACCCCGAATCCAGTTCCACTGGGGTGGGCCTATTTCCCCCAACAACAAAGCAGCCGCGAAAAAAATCAAAAAAGTGCCCAAAAGACCTCGCACGGCCGTGCAATTACGCCACATCGCCAAAATCTGACCCCTGGGGAAACAGTGACAAACCTCCTCATCGTGCAGAGGCATTGAACCAAAATCGGCATCGCTGTCGGGCCGAGCTTCAAAAAAGCGCGCAAGGGTCCAGCCCACCACAAAGGCCACCACGGCCAGGATGCCGGTCAAGAGCAAGGCATCGGCGGGTATCAGGCTCAACATCACAAAAGCCTCATCCCCGCTGGTCACGATCATGGCCGCCACCAAGGCACCCAAACCCATCAAACGATGCACGTACATGGCCACAACCACAAAAGCCCCCAAGCATCCCGGCAGGGCACCTAAAAACACCGCAAGCAGGACTTGTCCCGCGCGATTGCGTGTGAGGTGCCGCTGCCAAGCGCCTCGGGTCATGACGTTGATGTATTCCACGGCCAGCATCATCACGAAGACGAAGCCGGTGATGACCAGACTGTGCTTGGCGATTGCGATAAAGTCAGCCATGAGCTACTCCGATGTCACGCTCCCCGCCTTTTTTTGCTGAGACTGCTGGTGGTGCTCGCCGTTCTCACGAAACATCACCGAATTGCATTGGGGACATCGGGTCTCCATGCAGGGCACACCTCGACCATGAGATCCCTTGTGTCCACATTTGGGACAGATACACATGCCGCCACGTCCTCGACCCCCGCCACCGTTCTTTCCTCTTCCAGTCATCACAGCACCTCCTCGCTTGTCAGGTCACCAGCGAGCAACCTGAGCTTGGGTTCTCCACAGCTGGGGCATTCGTTCCCCTCGACCATCGATTCGTCATGTTTCTCCAAATGACCACAGGAAAAACAGCGCAACCAGGCCATGTCCAAACTCACCACGCCGCCGGCCACGCCCATGCAGCGTGACTCCACCAAAGCCCGCGCCACCTTGTTCCGAGCCGATTTCAAAATGCGCCCAAAGGTGGGACGAGACACCTCCATGCGGCCAGCAGCCTCTTCCTGCGCCAAATCCAAATAATCAGCCAGCCTCAAGGCCTCAAACTCATCCCAATTCAGCCAAATACAGGGCTCCTCTATGGCTCGTTGCTCAATCGGAGCAAAACCTTGAATAGACGGGGGTGCTGAAATCTTCCGGCTTCGCTTGGGTCGCATACCTGAACCTCCCTGACATCAATATTATGAACATATGCTCATAAATCAAGAGCAAAACGCTTGACAAAGCCAACCAAAGGCACATTCTTACGAAGCTAAGAATATTGGAGTGACAGGATTGCCATGTAATACGCATTTTTTCAAGGAGTTAGACATGATCGTAAAAATCGAAAGCGAAAAATGCACAGGTTGTGCTCTCTGTATCGAAGACTGCCCCATGGCCGCCATCGAGCTGAAAGACGGAAAGGCAGTGGTCATCGCCGAGATGTGCCGTGGCTGTGAGGCCTGTGTGATGTCTTGCCCTCAGGAGGCCATTGTCGAAGATCCAAAGTTCGCCCCGGCCCCTCAGCGCGCACCCCAAACCATGCATGGTTGGAGGCATTAAAGGCCCTCAAAACAAGGCTCCAAACGTCCCAGCGCTGGGACGCGCTTTAGCCTTATATTACAAGAACTTACGAATCCCGCCGTTGAAAATTGCCTACATGACCCTACATGGCCGAATAGGCACCAAGAATGAGCTCAGTCCCGGTCCGCCTCGCTGGGGGGTGGGCAGGCTTTGTTGCAGGTGAAGTAGCTTTTCTTGCAGGTCGTGTTGGGGATGCACTTGGGGTGGTTCTTCCAATAGCGGCCGTAGCCGGGCGGGATCTTTTCCGCGCAAACGTGGGCACCGGTGCCCCGGCAGCCCCGCCAATTGCCTGCCGTGCCGTTGAGCTGCTTGGCGGCAGGCTGGGGGTGAATCCGGCCAAGCTCTAAGATCTCACCCAAGACCAGTCTGTAGGCCTGGGCGCGTTTGTTGTCCGGGTCCAGGTACAAGGCCTTCTCAACTTCGTGCATGGCGGGTTTCGGTTGCCGTAGCATGATCATCTTGGCGGCCAGCTTGAGGTGCTTGTTGACCTTAGCCCGAACCTTGGGGGCCACGTGCTTGGCCTTTGCCTTGCTAGCCAGTTCGGAACCGGGGGCTTCAGCGCAGCCCTGCGGGCCGGGCATGGCGAGGAGTAGAGCGACGGCGAACAAGCTTGGCAGGAGCTTCATATTTCTCCCCTCTGCATAATCAACTCGAAACCATCGAGCTTGGCCCCCGCCCTTTGCTCGGCGTCCTGCAGAAGTTGGGCGGGGGACCGCTTCGTGTATGAGAAATCCATGGGGTAAATCCAGGCCGTGTCATCATCTCCCACGGCCAGGTATTCACTGTCCGGCGTAAAGTCGATATCCACCATCTCTGATTCTCCGTTAATGATCAGCAAAGGCCGGCCATCTTGGCTCGACCAAACCCGGACGGTCTTGTCGTCACTCGCCGTAGCCAGCAAGCGCCCATCCGGCGACCAGGCAACCTCGTTGACCCATTGCCTGTGCCCCCGCAAGGTCAATTGCCGCTTCCCGGAGCGGGCATCCCACACGATGACCAAAGAATCCTTGCCGGCCGTCACCACGCGCTTGCCATCGGGAGAAAACGAAATGTCCGACACCCAGTCACTGTGTCCCTTCAGGCTTATCTCTTCCTGGCCGGTCGAAATGGACCATATCTTGCCCAAACCATCACAGGCCCCCGAAGCCAGTCGCAAGCCATCCGGCGAAAACGCCACCCCCCGAACCATTTTCCCGTGGCCCCTGAAGATGGCGACATTGCGACCATCCTTGACCTGAAGCAAACGAATGAGACCATCCACCCCGGCCAAAGCCACCAACTTCCCATCCGGCGAAAAGGCCACATCGATGCAACCGGTACCCTCCGGTCTCCACACCGACAAGCAATCACCCGTCAGTGCATCCCACAAACGCACGGTTTGATCTCTTCCGACGGTGGCCACGGTGCGCGAGTTGGGTGCAAAACGCACTCGGGTCACCAATTGCTTATGCCCCCGCAAGACATGCAATGCCGCTCCGGTGGCCAGGTCCCAAACCCTGGCGGTCTCATCCCAACCGCTGGTCACAAGAAAGCGTCCATCGCCTGAGATGTCCAATGAATGGATGATCGCGCGATGGCCGGTCATGCGGGTCAGGGGCCTGGGTGCGGACAATCTCCAAATTTTCACAGTCCTGTCATAAGAAGCACTGACAAGAAATTGACCGTCGGATGAAAAAGCCAGCTCCTTGACAAAACCCTCGTGGGCATCCAAGACCGTCTGGCGCTCTCCGGTCTTTCGATCAAACAACATGATGTTGTTGGTGTACCCCGCCGTGGCGATTTTCTGGCCATCCGAGGAGAAGCCCAGGCAGGTCACCCCTTCTTGCTGGGCGTCCAAACTGCGTAATTTTTTCCAGGTTTCAGGTTCCCAGACGATGACTTTTCCATCCTTGCCGGCAGAGGCAAAAACCTCGCCGTCGGGGGAAAACCGGAGAGACAAGATATCGCCAAAATGCCCCTCCCGAACGGGGCCAGGGGTTCCATCCAAAGCCCAGGTGCGAATCACGCCATCCGATCCGCCCGAAAAAATGGTCTGGCCGCTTGGAGAAAAAACAACCGCCGCGGTTCTCCCCCCTTGCGTCGAGATTTGGGTCAACTGCCGTCCGGTCGTCAGATCCCAGACATGCAGGACACCCGATCTGCTACCCGTCACAAGAGTCCTTCCGTCGGGAGAAAAACTCATCGCCATCACGGAAGATTCTGCACCCCTCATCTCCTGCAACAATTTGCCGGACCGGGCATCCCAAAGTCGAACAAATCCATCCCGCCCACCACCGACTATCCAGTCCTCGGAAGGAGAACACGCGACTGAATAAATCGGCACGGAAGATGCTTGAAGAAAACGAAGCTTTTGTTTTTTCTCAACGTCCCAAATCGTGATGCGGCCATCATCATCCCCTGTGGCGATTCGACAGCCGTCCGAAGACACATCCACCGCATTGACAACCGCAGCAAGTTCGATCACCTTGTCCAAACCGACCCTGGGCAGAAAAGAAATCCGATAGAGCAAGGAAGCGCTGCGCAGCAAAGTGGACTTGCTGGCGGGATTGACCTGCCCGAAGCCCGCATCGTAACCAGGGGCCATGGGATGCGCGGGATTGCTGAACAAAGAAGCCGCCGCATAGATGCCGGCCGAAAGCGAACGCCCCTCCCTCAACAACTTGTCTGCCTTGTCCGCTTGCGCATAGGCCAAATGAAAACTGGCGATCCGGGTCGCTTCCTGTTCTTGCAACTGGGCCAACTCCGCGGAACGCCTTGCGTGCGACTCGGCACGAAGAGAAAAGGAGACGACAACCAGCGCGATCACAATCGAGGCCAAGGCCAATCCACCGGCAACAAATAGCTTCTTGTTCTTTGCGGCAAAACGCCTAAACATCTCCCAGGAGCTATATGAATAGGCCTGGACCCGACCCCCGGTCATGTACGCGTTGATTTCTTCCGTCATCTCTGCTGCGTTTTGGTAGCGATCATCTGGATTTTTTTGCAGCGCCTTCTTGACCACGGCCGCCAACTCGGCCGGTGCCTCGGGACTGGCCAGCCGCACGGACAAAAAACGTCCATCGATGATGCGATCGACGACGTCTACCCAATTGTGGCCCACAAAGGGCCTTTTTCCGACCAGCATTTGGTAAAGCATCACGCCGAGAGCCCACACGTCCGAGCGCTCATCCACCTTCTCCGTCTGGCCGCTGGCTTGTTCCGGGCTCATGCAGGACGGGGTCCCGACCAGGGTGCCGTCGACGGTGGCGTGTTCGCTCGTCCCCAGGCGGTCCATGCCCATTTTTCCGTCCACCCAAGAGTCATCTTTCCCCCCACCAATCTTGGCGACTCCCCAATCAACGACCACGGCCTGTCCATGATCGCCCAGAATCACGTTGCTCGGCTTGATGTCCCGATGAACGACGCCTCGGCTGTGGGCGTAGGTGATGGCGTTACATACGTTCCAGAAAGCCCCCAAGAGCCCCAGTCGCTCGCCCAGGCCACTGCAAGCGGCCAGCCGCTTTCCCAACGTATCGCCGCTTATGAAACGCATGGTGTAGTACAGTTCGCCTGATTTTGTTCTGCCCAACTCGTAGATCGGCGTGATGTTGGGATGCTCGAGTTGACCGGTCACCCGCGCTTCCCGCAAAAACCTCAGCATCTTCCTGGAACGAGATGTCTTGACTGAATCGGTTAAGCCCTTCTTGGGGAGTGTCGACTTCAGATAACGATCATCTTCTCTCAGGCCCAGGCAAACATCCGGCACCAGGACCGCATCATCGGTCGAGAGACCTGCCCTGGAGGACTCTCTTGATTTCGAGGAATCCGCAAGGGTGTCGGTAACGGTCTTGGCCGCCGGGTCGCAGTCATCCAATTCAACGGGGTCTTTTGATTCTCGGGTCACGTCTTACAGCGTATCCACATCAGACCCATGGGTGTCAACGACATCGACATGACATCATCCAGTCTGGTATCGTGCATCTACAGACAGCGAGCGAAGAGGGGCCCAAGATTCGTGACTGAAAAAATTGCCGGTTACATTCTGGAAAAGAAAATTGCCCGGGGCGGTATGGCCGAGGTTTTCCTGGCCAGCAAAGAGGGTCCGGAAGGTTTCAAAAAACAGGTCGCCATCAAGCGCATCCATGAACATTTGACCGACCACGCGGGTCTCAAGACCATGTTTTTGGACGAGGCACGGCTGGTCGCCCAGCTGAGTCATCCCAACATCGTCCAAATCTTCGACATGGGCCAGGCCGGTGATCGCTTGTTTCTGGCCATGGAGTTCATCGACGGATTGGATCTGGCCCGGATACTCAATCAATGCGAAGCCAAGGGCAAAAAGCTCCCTTTCGAAATCGCGGCACATCTGACGGCCGAAGTCAGCCTCGGCCTGGACTATGCCCATGAATTCGTGGACCAGGACGGTCAACATTTAAACATCATCCACCGAGACATCAGCCCGCAGAACATCATGGTAACCCACGAGGGCGTCGTAAAAATCGTCGACTTCGGCATCGCCAAAGCCGCCTCCAATTTGTACAAAACCAAGACGGTTTCCATGAAGGGCAAACTCCAGTACATGTCCCCGGAGCAGATCAAGGGCCATGTCGCCATGGATCGGCGAACGGACGTCTATTCCACCGGCGTCGTCCTCTATCAAATGCTCACCCATCAGGTACCCCACAAGGCACCAAGTGACATCACCCTGATGAAAACCATCGTGACCTCCAGGGCGCCCGATCCAAGAGAACTCACGCCCGACACGCCGGCGGAATTGGCGCGAATCGTCAACCATGCCCTGCAGCGAGACCGGGACAAGCGATACCCAAGCAGCCGTGAGTTGAGATCAGATCTAACGCGCTTTCTGAACCAGAAAAACGAATCAATCGACACATATGTCCTCAAAGAATTCCTGCAGAATCTGGCCCATTCTGAAGAACCCCAGGCCCAAGACAGCGACAAAAAAACCGCAGACAAGGTCACGGCACCCATCAAGAGGACGACGCCTCTTTCATCGGGAAAAAAAATCGCAGCCAAAAATTTGACAACCTGGATGCTTGCGGCATTTTCCGTGGTCGCCTTCGGCATCGGATTCTTCGTGCTGTTTGGGCACGAAGGCGAGGAAACCACGCCTTCCGTAAACCCATCGGCGCAACCCGATCCGGCTTGGGAAAAGAGGGCAGCGCTACGCACTCAAGAAAAGAAAGAAAAACTGCTGAAGTTATTTTTTTCCCGCCTGAATCAGGGTCGCCGATTTGCCGAGGATGCAAGCCTTCTTCACCAGGCGCTGCAAGAGCTCCAGGAAGCACAAAAAATCGCAAAAGAAATCGACATAGACGAATCGATTCAAACTGAAATCCAAACTCTGCTGGACAAGACCCGCAAATCCCTGAAGAAGAGAGACCAGCAGCAACAAGAACAAGCGGCCCTGGCCTTGGACAAAAAGAACAAACGAGACCTACAGACCGCCCGCGAACAGCAGAACCAGCTAAACATTAAAAAGAAAATTCAGAAACAACGGTCATCGCAGAAACGCAAAAGCAACAAGGTGCTCAGCCTCGAAATTCGCGCCCAGGGCATACGATTCTATAAAGAAAAGAACATGCCGAGGGCCATCACCGCCTTCCATAAGGCCCTGAAGCTGAACCCCTCGGACTCTGAATTGCTCAGGTCGTTGGGCTCAGCTTACGCTGCATCAGGCAACGCACCAAAGGCCTTTGCTTACTACAATAAATTCATCACCCAATGCCCAACCTGCAGTCATGCGCCTGGAGTGAGATATATCCTCAGGAAATACAATCAGAAAACGAAATAAATCAATGGCTGAAAAAATTGCCGGTTACATTCTGGAAAAGAAAATTGCCCGGGGCGGCATGGCCGAAGTTTACCTGGGCAGCAAAGAGGGTCCAGAGGGCTTCAAAAAACAGGTCGCCATCAAGCGCATCCATGAGCATTTGACCGCCGCGTTGCGGACCATGGGCCTGTAATGATATCATGTCTCCCACTCGCAATGGCCCCCAAGCCAGGACGGACATGGCCGAAGAAGAAAAACTGCCGAGGCAATTCGGCAAATACCACCTGATCGAACAAGTCGCCACCGGCGGCATGGCCGAATTGTACCGTGCCAAACTTTACGGCGCCGGCGGTTTTGAAAAAGACCTGGCGATCAAGAAGGTCCTGCCCCACTTGTCGCGGCAAAAATCCTTCGTGCAAATGTTCTTGGACGAGGCCATCATCACGGTCACCTTGAGCCACGGCAACATCGTTTCAGTCCAGGACTTTGGTCAGCTGGATGATGAGTACTTCCTGGTCATGGAGTTTTTGGACGGAGTGGATCTCCAAGCCTTGCTGGATCGAGGTCTCGAGTTGGGCGAGGCCTTTCCGCCCGAATTGGCGGCCTTGATCGCCAGCGAGGTCTGTCGGGGTTTGGACTATGCCCACGGCAAACTGGACTCAGACGGCGAAATGCTGAACATCGTGCACCGGGACATCAGTCCGCAAAACGTGCTGGTCACCTTTGAAGGCCAGGTCAAAATCGTGGACTTCGGCATCGCCAGGGCAGCCAGCCGCATTACCTCCACCCAGGCGGGCATCGTCAAGGGCAAAGTCAACTACATGGGCCCGGAGCAACTTACCGGCACGGGCGTGGACAAACGCACGGATATTTTCGCCCTGGGCATCTGCCTCTACGAGATGCTCACCAACGAGCGCCCCTTTGATGGCGATACGCCCCAGGAGACCCTGGCCCTCATCAGCCAGGGCAAATTCACGCCGGCCCACAAGCTCAACAAAAAAGTCCACCGCAAGCTCTCCGCCGTGGTGAGCAAGGCCTTGGAGAGCAACCCCAAAAAACGCTACCAGCGGGCCGGCAAGATGGCCGCGGCCCTCTCCAAGTTCCTGCACTCTACTGATGCCTATCCCTCCACCTCGGATCTGGCGGCCTTCGTGCGCCAACGCTTGCCCGAATGCAAACCTCGGGTCCACGCGCCCACGCCCGAGCCGATAAAAACACCGGCGGCTCTTCCCGTCGCCTCCCCGGCAGGCCCCCACGCAGCCGTGTCGAAGTCCGCGCCCGTGTCGCAGCCCGCGCCCGTGTCGCAGCCCGCGCCCGTGTCGCAGCCCGCGCCCGTGTCGCAGCCCGCGCCCGTGTCGCAGCCCGCTGCCGTGTCGAAGACTGCGCCCCGCCAGGCACAGCCGACCCCTGCTCCGGCCGACAACTTCCCTGTGGCCGCGGCCACAAAGGACGTCCTGCCGAAGGTGGCGGACCTGGTGGATGAGCCTGTGGTGGTGGACGGCGAGGCCGTGAGTTTCGGCATACTGGACCTACCCAAGGACTACGTCTTCGAAGAACGTTCCCTTGCAGAGGCCCTGGAGGCCCCGGAGTCGACAGAAGATAACATCCCCACCGACAAGGCCCAACCCAAAGTGGATCTGCACGCAGCCACCAAAATGCAGGGCAGCCTGCCGAAACCCGCCCAAGCCAAAGTGGACCTCCACGCGGCCGCCCGGATGTCGGACGCCGCAACTCCTGCCCCGCAAACGCCTGTGCCCGAGGCCAAGGGCCCCTCCTTCAAACCGGACACAGACGAGTGGAGCATGGGTGGAGAGCCCTCGGGGTCTGATTTTGACGATGGACCCACCTTGAAGATACCAGGCAGCCCCAAAACAGGCCTCTGGATCTTTCTGGTCGCGGTACTGCTGGCAGGTGGAGGCGCGGCCTTCTGGCACTTCGATCCCATGGATCTATTTGCCAAGGAAGTCCCGGTCGAAAGCGAAATCGAGCCTCGGGTCGATGTCCAACCCGCGCCTCAGGTCGATGTCCAACCCGCGACCCAGGTCGATGTCCAACCCGCGACCCAGGTCGAGGTCAAACCCGCGCCCAAGGTCGAGGTCAAACCCGCGCCCAAGGTCGAGGTCAAACCCGCGCCCAAGGTCGAGGTCAAACCTGTACCCAAGAAAATCCGACCGCGTCCCCGGCCTGCCTTCTCGGGCCCCAAGGGAACCCTCAAGCTGACGACTTCAACGCCGGCCAAGGTCTACCTCAACCGACGAAAATACCTGGGCTCGACCCCCAACCTGGAGGTCAAGTTACCTGCAGGCAGCCACACGCTCATCCTTAAAAACAAAGAGTTGAAGATCAACAAGAAGATTCGGGTGCGCATCGAAGCGGATCAGACACACACGCTCAAGGTGGACCTATAGTACTACCAGGAGCCCTGGTAACCGATGCAGCCACCGCCTTCGGGCAGTATCCCCCAAACCAATCCACTCCTCATTCCCTCGGGGCCTGTCAAATCCACTTCCACCTCGGGCTCGCTCAAAAACAAATACGCGCTCAGGCCCGCGATGGCAACGCCCGCGCCCAGGCCGACCCATCCACCCAGGAAAAGATCCGAAGCCTTGGCGTCCAAGTCGTTGTACTTGTCCTGGTTGATCTGAGTGGGTACCCGCAACCACTCCAAATAGGCATCGTTCGCATCCTTGTCCACGCTCAGGCCCACGCCCAAGAAGGCAAGGCCGGCCACCACCCCGACCCCGGCCAGACCAGCCGTAGTCCAGGCGAAGATGCGCCTGATGCTCATGGGTGCCGCGGCCTTCGCGCTGGCGTCGGTGCCCAGCAAATCCGCTCCATCTTCAGGTCGTTTCAAGTCGGCCAGCTTGGTCTTGACCACCGGTTCTTTCTGCTCAGGCGAAAAGAAAACCGACCGCATGGGTTGTTCGATGTGCAAGCCCACTTTGCTGGCCTGCTTGTAGCGCACCTCCACCCAACCCAACAAATCCTTCTTGCCCAATTTCGCTTCGATCACATGGGGCCCGACAGGCAATTCAAGCTTGAGGGGTGCCTTGCCCCTGGCTTTGCCATCCACACGAATGGCCGCACCCTTGGGAATGGAATCAATCGCGAGCGTACCCATGTGACCTGGCAATTTCAGGGTCAGGTCTTTGTTGCGCCCCTTTTTCACCCTCACACGCTTCTCGGCAAAACCGTGGTCCTCGTCACTGGCCCCAGCCCGAACCAAACGATATCCAGGGGCCAGCTTGAGCAACAAAGGCGCATAGCCCAGGTCCATTCCGTCCACCAACACGAAACCGCCAGGGGGATCGGTGCGGAGCAACAATTTACCGTGGGCCGACTTTAGCTTGACCGTGATCTGCGCCGTCTTGCCAGGCTTGGTGTGCAAGGTCTGCTTGTGGGTCTGGTACAAAGGATGAGTCAAACGAAGTGCGTGCTTGCCCACGGGCGTCCGCTCAATCCTCAGAGGCGTGGGACCCAAATCGATACCATCCAGCCAAAGGATGGCCCCGGCCGGCTCACTCGCAATCTCGATCGCGGCATAGCGCGGCCTGGGCTTAAGCGTCAGATTCAGCTGCTGACCTTTGCGAATGTTGAACTTCTCGACCGCCGTGACGTGATCCGGAAACTCCGCACGGGCCTCGTGCTTGCCGCCATCCACTTTCATCCAGTCGATGGGGCCTAAGCCCAGCTTCTTGCCATCCAGGGTGATGATGGCCTCGGCTGGCTCGGCGCTCAGACTCAACATGGCCACGTTGCTCTTGAGCTTGAACTCCAGGCTTTCGGTCTTGCCCTTGCGGATGTTCACTTTTTTGGTCTCGGTCTCAAACTCGCTCATCTCCACGGAAACGGTATGTCTTCCCTTCCCGACGAGCTGGCGCTCCACCGGGGTCTTGCCCAGGACCTTGCCGTCCACCCGCAGCAATGCCCCGGAGGGCTCGCTCTTGACAGTCAGAAAACCAAAATTCTCACGCAGCTTGACTTTGACCGGCGTGACTTCCCCCAGCCTGACCATCACGCGCCTGGATGCGTCTTTGTAATGAGCCTTGAAGACACGCACCCGATGTTTGCCACAAAGCACGTCCTTCAAAGTGGCCGGCGTAACTTCTTTGCGCAGAACCCCGTCCACCTCGATGCTGGCGCCTGCCACGGCCCCGGCCTCCACCTGCAACCAACCCGTACATTTGGGCGGAGTCTGAGCCCGGGCAGAAAAAGCTATCGAAAAAACCCCCGCCATCAACAAGCAAGTGAATGCTCGCAAAACCGCACCTCCCAGTGTTGGGCCATTCTCACCTCGCCTTCCCGGGCTGTCAAATCCCTGAATCCACATTGTGCCCTGACGGCACACCTCTGGTGCCGAGAATCACGTTCCCGGCCCTTTTTACCGCCCTGAAATTGAGTTTTCCCAAACATTGCAGCAACAAAGAAACCTGGCACACGGCTTGCTTCATACCGAGGCGGAGCGTACAGCCGGAATTCATCAGGGATCAGTTCGCGGCCACAAAGGCCGCCAAGGGATAGCTGCGCCCTGTGTGCCGGCAGAAAAAGGAGGCTAGTTATGGGGAACAAAATCATCGTCTCTCTGTTCATCGGCCTGGGCCTCGCCCTGGTCACCGCGGCTCAGACCGAAGCGGCCCAAAAACCACCCCCCACCCGAGTCTGCGTCGAAGTCATCACCCAGTACACGCCCCCGGTCGTCCAAATACCGGCAACCAAGCAGCCCGCCAAAGACGGCCTCGATGCGCTAATCCTCAAAAAAACCGAGCCTGAGCCCGAGCCACAGGCCGATCCCGAGCCCGGCCTGTGGCCCGGCGCGGACTTCCTGCCCATGGGCCAGACCGCCGAGAGTTACCTGAAGCGACTGATGGAGCACTTCATCACCCACGAGCAAGGCTATGCCGCGGTCAACGACAACTGCATGCAGACCCTGCGGGTGGAACTCTATCCACTGGATGTGGGCTGGACGGTCTTTGCCCGCTACAGCGGCCACGAAAGAGAAGAGCGTGTCGAGAAACTGCATCCGGACGAGTTGAGCCGTTTCGCGGAAAGAGCCGTCCTGGCGCTTCTACACGATGCGCCGATCTCGGGAAGCATCAAACGAGACACGGTCTTGCGCGCGGACAGCCAGCGCAGCACCCGCACCATCAAGGGTGCCCACCATTTTCTTCTGGGCCTTGGCACCAAGCTGCGTGGCGGCATGTTCGAAACAGCCCTCAGAGACACCAACAACGCGGATTACGGATCCACCAACAATACGCTTCGGCTCTTTTTCCCCATGAGCCTGGAAATGGGTTATCGAGGGAAGTTCGAAAACTGGGGCATCGAGACAAAAGCAATTCTGGATATCGGCACATCAAAAACAGCAAGCCGTCACAATGTCGAGGGCGGACACATCGACTACGGCGGCGGGGTGGGCCTGCAACTACACTTCCTGCGCTACATGAACCCCAGAGGTCTGCACTCCTTCTACCTGGGCGCCGGCGCCACATTCGAGTTTTTGTGGTTTTCCGCGATCAAAGCCGACGGCCTCCGGGAAAACAGCGATCGCTCGAATCTTTTTGGGGGAGGCCTGGATGTGGATCTGATCTTCGGCGTGGAGTTCATGCGGGCCTCTTCCGTGCAGTTCTTCCTCCAGGGTGAGTTCATCCTGCCGGCTTACGGATTGGACAATGAAGACAACCACGGCCGGCTGCACACCTGGATGCCCGGGCTGGGCATCAAACTTGGCATGTTGTTTTGATCCGACAGGGATGTCGCCATGCGTTCTCTGATTTTTTGGGTCGCGGTCTTTTTGCTGGTCGGCATCCCCTTGCCGGCCTCGGCCGAGGTAACGATTTGCCTTGAGGTGCAGGCCGAGCCCGAAGAACTAGAGAACCTCTCCAAGTTGGTGCGCACCGAACTCGCTCGCCACCCCAGCCACCGTCTGGTGGAGCGCGATTGCCAAGTGCATCTGGTTGTCGAACTTTTTGAAGTGGCGAAGGCCAAGGTGCTTACCCTTCGCATCGACGACAACGTGCCCATGCGTCTTCGCATCGACAACCCCAATGATCTCATCAAAGACCTGACCGACGGCCTCAGCCTGGTCTTAGACAACGATCCCGTCCGCCTGAACCGCGACATCGCCCACATGAGCCTCCTGGAACGAGCAGCCCACAGCGTACTTCAGCAAGGCAACACCAATTGGCACTTTGAACTCTTTCAGGCGGTCAGCCGCACGGAATCCGGCGCGGCATTTGCGCCCGGCGGGGCCTTCGCCATGAGCCGCGGCGCGAACCACGCACAGGTGATGGCCCGAGTCTATGCGGCCGGCTTCCCCGGCGGTCTACAAGGAGACGCACGAGTACTCCGGGTCATGGCCGGTGCCGATGTGGGCGCAGCCTGGGAATTCGACGCCCGCTCAGCCTTTTCCTTCTATGTCGGTGCCGGAATCGGCCTACGATATGTCCGCTACGAAGGCCTGCTAAGACCAACAGACCCCGGTTCAGATGAAAGCTTCAACGCAATTTTAGGCGGATTTACTCTGCGAGCCGGCCTCCGCATGTTCCGCACCACCGACTTCGACTTGGACATCTACGCCGCCGCCTTCATCCCCCTCCACCCCGCCGTCGACGTAGACAGCCTGCTCTTCGGCGAAGACGGCCTCTACACCCCCAGCGGGCAAGTTGGAATCGGCATTGGGTTCTAGATCTCGCTTGCGCGGCTCGCGTGCCTGTGATGCACTATGGGTCAATTGGAGGTTCCATGTCCGACACCTGCATCTTGCTAGAGACCAAACCCCTCTTCATCCACCAACTCTGGGCCGCCCCCCGGGCCCGACGCTCTTATGAACTCAAAAACGAAGAGGGCAAGCTGGTGGGTCGGGCCAATGAGGAAATCAGCCCGAAACGCCGTTTGCTGCCCAGGATAGGCAGGCCTAGCCCCCGGCCTTTTTTGGTCGAGCTCCTGAACGAAAAGGCTCAGCTGCTCCTCACCTTGGAGCGACAAATTTCCTTCCGCCAAGATCGAATGAGGGTCACCAACCCCCAGGGAGAGCTATTGGGCAACATCCAACTGCGCCTGCCCCTCTGGGGCGACAAATGCATGCGCGTTGAAAACCCCCAAGGCGTGCTGCTTGCGCGGATGATGGCAAAAAATTTCCGTGAGCCCTGCCTCATCGACGACCCCAGAGGCAACCGACTGGGCGAACTCACCCAACAATGGGCCGGCCTGGGCCGAGAGCTGCTGGGCAACGACGACGACTACCTGCTTCACTGGGCGGAAGAAACCGAACCCCAAGCCAACACCAAACGCCTGGTGCTGGCCGCGGCCCTGGCATTCGACTTGATATTCAGGGATCCCTGAGTCGGGCTTCAAAATCGCCCCAAAGGATCTGGTCCCCCTCCAGAGTCCCTCGGAAATCACCCGATATTTTCTCACCAGCCGCCATGCCAAGCTCTTTGAAAAATACGCGCACCTCAAGGTAGGGCGGAAAGTTGGGCTCCTGGTCCAAGACCCCGAAACTGCTTTCGGATATTACATAGTGATCCAGCAGCAAGGCCTTGGGCTCATCGGTCCCCGCAAAGAAGATGTTCTCTGATTCTTCGAGAGATCGGCGATCGGTCAAGAACACCATGCGCACCACTTGATTCTGTAAATTCTCACCCACCCGAATCGACTTATAGTCTCGCTCATAAGCAAGGATCAGGTCCTGGTTGATCCAGTACGCATCCACATGGTCAAAGCCCAGGTCGAATTCGTCCTCGAGGGTGCCACCAAGGCGGCTGTCCATGCCACAGGCTGGGAGAAAAAGAGCCCAAAACAACAAATTGGCCCACAGAAGGCGGGGCCATAATCTATGGCGCATCAAAGTGGGTATCATCGACAAACAACTCCAGCGCCGCGGGATCTCGAATCCCTTCCGAGGGCAGATACACTATCCAGACCATTCCTTTGATATATTTCACATACTTGTCGAGTATCGGCGAATCCCGATCCTGCTCCCTGAGCGGGGTGGGGCGCTCCAAACGCCACATGTGAATCCGGTTCGCCCCCGCCGGCCAAAACGAACCATCCAAACCTTGGGCGGGCAAGGTTTCGCGCAGGCGAATGTTCTCCACTCGAAACTGGTAACAGCGCCGACCATCCATGACCGCCGAAGGCTCGCTGATGGGCACCACCCGCTGCCCATCCCCCGGGCCCACCAAAAATCTTTCGTCATGCACGGGAGAAGTACCCTGCCGGATCTCCACCGCGTTGGACAAGCCGTCCTCATCCGGGTCGCCAAAGGCGTCATTCACATGAGGAGAAGTGCCCAAACGAAATTCCACACCATCCGGCAAGCCGTCACCGTCCGTGTCGGCGTCGTCCGGGTCCAGACCCAAACGATCTTCTACAAAAAAGATCAAACCATCCCCATCTTCATCAAGCCGCTGGGCCTCACTCAACCCTGGCACCATGGATGCCAGGGGATCGAATTCGCCCAGAAACGTATACTCAAAAAAATCATCCAGACCGTCCCCGTCGGAGTCGGCATAGCCTGGATTGGTGCCGAGCTGGAATTCGATGGCATCCACCAGCCCGTCCCCATCGCTGTCGACGTAATAGTCTATGTGCCCGTCGACCTCGGCCACCCGCACACTGTCATTGGAGACAAAAAAGCTCTTCGGCTCCGAAGGGACCGCCACGGAATCCAACTCGAACTCCATCAGGCTGCGTTCTGATTCCAAGGTGCTGTCAAAAT
Source organism: Deltaproteobacteria bacterium (assembly GCA_019314375.1). Lineage (GTDB taxonomy): Bacteria > Myxococcota > B64-G9 > B64-G9 > B64-G9 > JAFCZJ01. The sequence continues at coordinate 46,582 of JAFCZJ010000057.1, forward strand.
GAAGCGCCAGGCTCTCCGGACTCGACAATTGAAAATACTGCCCATCCCCCGCCCTCGCCATGTCCGGCAAAAGATTGAAGAACTCCGGGGGAATGATGGCGATCTGGACGATGCTGATGACGTCCATGCTCACGGAAAAATCCTGGGTCAGGTCCTGGACCTCTTGCATGATCCGCAGCCGGGTCAGATTCGCGTCCATGTCCCCGGCCTGAGGCATGCCGTCGGTGATGAACATCACCAGGTAGCGCTGATACACGGAGGAATCAGGATTGCTGGCCGAGTCTTGCAGCAGGTAGCTTCTTATCTCCTCTAAGGCATTGACGTAGTCCGTGCCCCCGAGAAACTTATCGGGATTGTCGATGGCAAGCTGCCGCATTCGGGCAAAGGCCTCGTTGAGCCTGACCTCATCCTTCGTGAAAAGAACAGGGTCCCCGGGATTGTAATCCACCAACTCCCTGATGACTCGCTCGCCCCAGCGCAGAATACCGAAAGAAATGTTCTCCTCGGATCGAAAACGCTCGACCGTGCCCTGGATGGCGTCCACATGGATATCTTCCGGATCGTTGAAGATCATGCTGTCGGAAGAATCGATGGCGAAAAGGACCCTGATGGGGCGTAAAAAAGATTCAGGTGGCGAGGTGCAAAACTCGCCGCTCACCGCAACGCGATCCGTGATGGTCCGGTCCAAAAATTCGACGCCCGTGTCCGTGCAGCCGGGCTGCGGAAGGATCAAGCAGACAAATGCGGCCCATGCCGCTTTACGCCAAGATGCCAAATCGTTCACTTCTTTCATTCCCAATAAAGTGTAACGCTTTTCAGAACGGGACTTCTCGCCGTGCCCGATGCGTACATTCGGATTTCGACTTGCCCATATCGACCCGCCACCGGGCAAGAGATTTCACCAGGCTCGGTCAAAGACGCGCCCCAGGGTGCCGTGACGAGCTCTTCTTTGTTTTCATGGCAACGAAACCGGGCCTCCACCCGCGTGCCTTCCGGCGCATCCGCAAGCCAATTGATGCTAAGCCATTGGGGGCTTTCCTTGCCGCTGTCCACATCGCCGAGCCACCAGGCAAAGCCATCGTTGTGATGGGTGATGGTGCGAAGAGACAGGCCCAGCATGTCACTGTAACTGTATGGCCCTTTGCCGATCTGAATCTCAAAAGTATCGCTCATGTCCAGGCCGTTGATGCGGGTCACCATGTTGGCGCCGTGACTGACCGCCCAGGCATTGCCCCAGGCATCGATGCCCACGCCGATGGGTCCCGCTCCAACCCCGATGGTCGCCAGAAGCTCGCCATCCGAGCCCTTGATCTTAGAGATGGTCGCGGTGGTCGAGCTGGCCACCCAAACATTGCCATCCAAATCGATGGCCACCCCGCGGGACACCGAGCCTCCAACCGGGTAAGCGCCAATCATCTCTCCGGTGATATAACTCAAGCCGTCGGCGGGGTTCACCCCGTCGGTCCCCTTGATTTTCAACACGTCATCACAAGCAAACCCGCCCAACCAAATGTTGTTGAGCTGGTCTACGGCGATTCCATAGAGGTCCCTGCAGCCGTCTCTGTCGTAGGGGCCATAAACACCCAGGACCGAGCCATCCTGCGTATTGATCTCGGTCAGCAGATCGTTGGGATCGCCTCTCAGGTTATGCACAATCCACAGGTGCCCGCGCTGGTCCACGACGCTGCCGTAGGGAAAATCCGCAATCGCGATGGCGGGGTTCGGACAATCAGCGCCCTCCCCCCTGTAACAAGCGCCGGTGTCCCCATCTACTTCCCAGACCGTATCATCCACCGAGCAGCCGACCCAGAGGTGGTTGTCGGCGTCCAAGGACAGAGAGCGCGGCGCGTGCCCCACGCGAATACTCAACAAGAGCTCCCCGGTTTGCCCCGAGATCTTCATGATCTTGTTGTCCACGCTGACAGGAATCATGTCCGTTGTCAGGGCTTCTCGATGGATATAGGAAGCGCCCCCGCGGCAGCCCACCCACACATTGCCCTGCATGTCCACCGTGGTGCGCGAAGGATTGTAACACCACTCTCCGCTCCCATCGACCAGGTTAAAAGTACCCAGGACTTCCATGGTCTTGGTGTCGATTTTGGAAACCGTCCGGTCCGTGGAATTGGGCACCCACATGTACGGTGTCTCGAAGAGGGACAAGGCCGCATTCATCTGGAGCGAGCCTGTCGCATCCGGATTGAGCCCGCTCATGGTGCCCGACTCCCAATCCGTTTGTGAGGTAAATGTCCGGGACTGACGAGTCGGGGGGATATAGCCCGCATCCCCATCTCCGGCATCCGAACTCAAAGGTGGCGCATCGTCGGAACATGTTCCCAAAACGGCCAGCGACAGAATAAAAAACAGCCGCATTCCGAGTCTCATGGCTCGTCGCGCCTTCATTTTCGCCTCTTCTTCTGCATCTTCATCTGCATCAGACCTGCCCCGTTCACTCCCAATAAAGCGTGACGCTTTCCAGGACGGGACTTCTCGCCGTGCCCGCTGCGTACATTCGGATTTCGACTTGCCCATAACGGCCCCCCGTCGGGCAAGAGATTTCACCGGGCTCGGTCAAAGACTCACCCCAGGACGCCGTGGCCAGTTCTTCTTCGTTTTCATGGCAACGAAAGCGTGCCTCCACCCGCGTGCCATCCGGCGCATCCGCAACCCAGTTGATGCTCAGCCAGTCGGGGCTCTCCATGCCGCTGTCCACATTGCCGAGCCACCAGGCGAAGCCGTCGTTTTGGTGGGTGATGGTGCGCAAGGACAAACCGAGCATGTCACTGTAACTGTATGGCCCCAAGCCGACCGGGACCACGAAGGTATCGCTCATGTCCAGGCCGTTGATGCGGGTCACGGTGTTGGCAACGCGACTCACCGCCCAGCCATTGCCCCAGGCATCGATGCCCACGCCGATGGGCCCATCTCCGACCCCGATGGTCGCCAGCAACTCACCGTCCGAGCCCTTGATCTTGCTGATTGTGGCGGTTGTCGAGCTGGCCACCCAGACATTGCCATCCAAATCGACGGCCACGCCGCGCGACAGCGATCCGCCGACCAAATAGGCCCCGATCAGCTCTCCCGTGGCGTATGTTATGCCGTCGGCGGGGTTCACACCGTCGGTCCCTTTGATTTTCAACACGTCATCACAAGCAAACCCGCCCAGCCAGATGTTGTTGAGCTGGTCCACGGCGATTCCATAAAGATCCATGCAGCCTTCTCTGTCATATGGACCATAGACGCCCAGGACCAAACCATCTTGCGTGTTGATCTCGGTCACCAAATCAGCGGGATTGCCGATGGCTATCCGGTTGTGCACAATCCACAGATGCCCGCGCTGGTCCACGACGCTGCCGTACGGAAAATCATCAACCGGGATGGCCGGATTGGGGCAACCGGCCCCCTCTCCTCTGTAACAAGCGCCGGTGTCCCCATCCACCTCCCAGACCGTATCATCCACCGAGCAACCGACCCATAGGTGGTTGTTGGCGTCCAGGGACAAAGAGCGAGGCGCATGACCCACGCGGCGACTGATCAGAATGCTGCCATTTTGCCCCGAGATCTTCATGATCTTGTTGTCCACGGTGGCGGGGACCATGCCCGCCGTCACGGCGGATCGATTGATGTAAGAAGCATTGCCCCGGCAGCCCACCCAGACATTGCCCTGGATATCCACAGTGGTGCGCGAAGGGTTGTAGCACCATTCTCCATCTCTATCGACCAGGTCAAAGGTGCCAAGCACTTCCATGGTTTTGGTGTCGATCTTGGAGACCGTCCGATCCGTGGAATTCGGCACCCACATGAACGGCGTCTCAAAAAGAGCCAGACCCGCATTCATCTGAAGCGAGCCTGTCGCGTCCGGATTGAGCCCACTCATGCTGCCCGACTCCCAGTCCGCCTGGGAGGTAAATGTCCGAGATTGGCGATCCGGCGGAATATAACCCGCATCCCCATCGCCGGCATCCGTACCTGAAGAAGGCGTGTCGTCAGAACAAGCCGCCAATACAAAAAGCGACAAAACCAGCACCAAGCGACAGCCAATGCTCAAAATTCGCAGCGCACTCATTTCGACCCCTCCTAGAACATCGATCTTACCTTAAACGAGGGGGACGTTGTTGCGTTATTCTCGTTATTCTTCGAATAACGAGAATAACGCAACAACGTCCCCCTCCTAATCCGCGACGATAATCGTTACTGGCGAACTGACTTGGGCCGTGCGGGCCATGGCTGCCCGGATGGTGTGGGTGCCGGGCTCTAAGCTCCAGCGAAACTCGTGGGGGAACTCTACTCGCGCCACGGGCAGTCCGTCCACCAGCCAGACGATGGGCTCGTCGGCCGGCTCCACCCGGGCGCTCAAGCGCAGCGTGGCGAATTCAGCGGGCGTGTCCGGATCGTAGAGATAGCGCGATCCGTCCCTTGGCTCTTCCACCACCAGGGCCTCGCTTAGCCGGGACTCAACCCCGCAGAGGGGGCTCTCTCGATTGGGTGCCACCTCCAACCGGGCTCGTCGAGCCCAGGAAGCGTAACGCTCGGGCAAGTCCAGCATGACCTTTTTCTCGACCATCTCGGCCGGACAGGCCGCCGTGGCCCTGAACCCATTGCGCCGGTCAACGGCCACCATCCGATGCACCGGACAAAGCGCCACCGGTTCCGTGCCCGGCGCAAAGTACTCCACATGCCGATCTGGACAGTCGGGTCCGGCAAGCTTGCCCGACATGGGACAAACCATGCGTGCCTGATAGTCAGCGGGCGGACTGAACTGATCGATCAAAGGCACGTGGGGCCGATGCTCGGGCAAGAGCGCATCCATGATGCGCCGGGTGGCCACGCCCGCGCCGGTCAAGCCACCCACCCGGTTCATGCGCCGCCAGTCGTGGTTGCCCATCCAAACACCCACCAACAAACGGTCGTTGTATGCCACGGTCCAGCTATCCCGATAGCCCTGACTGGTGCCGGTCTTGACCGCAACCGCCGAGTCGTACTCGACGGCCGTGCCCCGTGGAAAACTGGGGCTGCGAGCCAGGGGATCGCCCAGGATGTGGGTGATGAGCTCTGTCGTACCCGTACCAAGAAGCCTGGGCTGTTCGGCTTGTGGCTCGTCGACAAACATGCGGAACGGCAGGCGCTTGCCGCCATGAGCCAGCACACCGTAAAGCCCACATAAATCCTCCAAACTCACGTGCAGGTTACCCAGGGCCAAGCCCAAGCCATAGCGGCCCGGCTCAAAAGAAATACCACGCACCCCCGCCCGGTAGAAAAAACGAAGGGTGGGCTCCACGCCCACGGCAGCCAAAACGTGCAAGGCGGGAATGTTGCGAGAGTTGCCCAGGGCCTGGCGAAACAACATGGGGCCCAAAAAAGTGTGGGAGATGTTGCTGGGGCGATAGGGCATGCCCCGCCCCAAATCGAACTCCACCTGCACGTCGGCCAACTCGGAGGCGGCGGAAAAATGTCCGTGCTCCAGCCCCAGGGCATAGAGGAATGGCTTCAGGGCCGAACCCGGAGGGCGTCTTGCCTGCACATAGTCGATGGCACCACAGGGCTCGTCGTCGAAATAATCGTCCGAACCCACATAGGCCAGGATTTCACCCGAGGGCAAATCCACCACCAGGGCCGCGGCATTACCCACACCGCGCCCGCGCAATTCACGCAAACGGCGACCCAGAATGCGGCTGACCTCGCCCTGCATGTCCAAGTCCAAGGTGGCCTGCTGAATGACTCCGGATCTTGAGGAGGCCTGTTTACTCCAACGCAGCACCGCATGCAGCGCATCCGGGTCCCGCTCAGGCCGAGGCACGAGTTGGATCGCCGAGCCCAGGGCCTGCTCCAGTTCGACCCGGCAAATCACACCACGATTCTCCAATGCGCGCAGAATTCGCTCGGCTCGCCCCAGCGCCCGGGCCAGCCCACCGGGCCGATGGGGATCGTAGCGCCCCGGAGCCTGGGGCAGACCAGCCAAAAAAGCGGCTTGCAGCCAGGACAGATCTTCCGCCGGCTTGTCGAAGTAGTAACGTGCCGCACGATTCACGCCATGAACCCGGTTGCCGTAAGGCGCCATGCGCAGATACTGAGCCAGGACCCGCTGGTGGCCGAAGTCGTGCACCAACAAAAGAGCCTCGGCTGCCTCCTTGGCCTTGTGCAGATAGCTGCGCTCGCCCGGCGACTGCATGCGGGCCACCTGCATCGGGATGGTGGAAGCACCGGAGACGATACGTCCCGAGGAAATGTTCTGACTCAAAGCGCGCAAAATGCTCGGCCAGTGCACGCCAGGGTGATGGAAGAAATAGCGGTCCTCGGTCTCCAAGGTGGCAGCCAAAATCCGGTTGGGGATGATGACCCCCATGGGCCAGTAGCCCAAGCGGTCCCCAAAGCCCGCAACCTCACCCAAATAATCACCTCGCCGATCCAGGATGAGCCGAGAGGGCTCGGGCACCAGCAGGTCGCGCTCCAGGCTGAAGACAAAACAAACCGTCAAAATAACAATCAGCGAGGCCGCCGAAGCGACCAAGCTGATCAATATTTTCTGACGGCGGTTCATGGGCATCTCTTTTGTTTACCTGCTGACCTCAATGCGCATTCCCGCGCCCCGACCCCGAGTATCCTGGCCATACATCTTTTCGGCCCGTATGGCCGGGTGCACATAGGAGCCCGGGGTAGCCGCCCGCAAGCGAAAGTAGAAACGGTGCGTACCGCGCGGCAGATGGGTGAAGTAATAACGAACTTCCGAATCCATGCGCTGCACGTAGCTTGGACGCAAGGAATCGGACCGCGAGGGCTTGGCCTCGGCGCCCGAGGTTTTCAATGCCGGATTCAAGGGCTCCAAGCCAGCGGCGAAGGGAACGATGAGAGCGACGTGATGCTGTGCCTGCTCGGTGGTGATGCGAGCCTCGATCTCCACGATATCGCCCAAAGCCAGCTTCCGGCTTGAGCCCGTCTTGTCGGCAAAGTGAGTGGCGGGACCACCGGCCTTGGGGATGACCGTGGTCGTGCGGTCGACGATGAAGCCCTGGGCCAATGACGTCACCTGATCACCGGGCGCATCGGGCAGGTAGCTGTAGCGCACTCGCGCGCCCAACTCATGTTTGGTCTTCACCTCCACACTCAACTTGCCGTCTCGCTTAATCTCGCGCTTGGCCACCTTGACCCGGCCACCCAATTCAAGCTTGCCGTCGCCCGAGATGAGCACCTCGGCCTTTATGTCCTTGGCCGTGGCTTCTTCCAGATAGGCCAATAGCGCGGGGATGGCCCGCCGGTTGGCGTGGGTGTTGCCAAAGCCGCGATCGGCCGTGGCCTTGGCCAACAGCGCCTCGCGGAGAAGTTCGATTTTTTCGTTTTTTCCATCCAAACGAAGCAAAGCCTCGAATACGGCGGCCAAGGTCGAAGTACGCGAACCCAAGTAGCCCTCGCCCCAGCCCTTGCGGAACCAGCGCAGGCCCTGGAAAATCGGCTTGCCACGATGCAGCTTGAAGACAACCCGGTTCCACATGTAGCGGGTCAGGTCGGGCAGGTTGCTGCGGAAAATCGCGGGCCGGGTTTTCATGGACAGGGCCATGTCCGCAACCGAAGTGAGATCCATGCTGTCTTTGTGGTGGAACATATCGATGAGGTAGTTTTCGTCCAGTTCGCCGACGAGGGTCAGCGCCCGCATGGCCGCGGTCTGCTGGTTGAATCGGTAGCCCGCCATCAGGCCGGTGAAATCCGAACGAAGCACGCGCTTCAAGGCCGCCACGGAACGTGAATACAATTTCTCAGCCACCGGCAGTTCCAGCTTGCGAGCCACGGCCATCATTTCCACCGCCTGGGCGGTCAAGGCCACGTCGCCCTCCCCGCCGGGCCAGTAGGCGAAAAAGCCCTGTTCGTCCTGATACAGGCTCGCCTCCTCCAAAAGCTTCTCAACATGCGCTCGAACCTGCAGGGCGTAATGCTGATTCAGGCCCAATCGCTTCAGCACGGCCCCAATCTGCATCTGGGCCACCAGGCGGCTCATTCGCTGCTCCAAACAACCGTGGGGATATTCGGCCAGGTAGTCCAAGCTCGCCATCAACTCCATGACGCCGGGGACAGAAGAGACCAAGATCTCCTGGCGCAGGGTCCCGGGCCGGGGTTTTTCCGGAAAATCCTTCAACTTGTGTTTGCCTGCCTTCCAGCGTTCAAACCAGGCCACCTGGGTCATGGCGCGATCGGGCAAAACCGGCAGCTTCACCTCGAAGGCATCCCCCACCCCATCGGCCGAACGCTGAATGTCCATGCGAAAACGAATGTTGCCGGGCAAGCTGGGATCGCTCAAGACCGCGGTCATAGGCCACAGATGAGGCTCGGCCTTGTTGAGCTTGAGTTGGATGGACTTGGTGAACTGCTTGGCCTGCACGGAGCCGTCCACCTTGATCAGCACACGACCAGTGCCCTCGGCACCCTCCACCAGGCGTCCAATGCCGCCGGCCAGGAAACGATCACCCTGTCGCACAAAACGCGGCAGCATGGGCTGAACGATGACCGGCAGCCTCACCCGCAGACGCTGCTTGCGAAGTCCAAAGCGTTCCAAACCACTCACCGCCACCGCCCGAACCTGGAAGTTGGTCAAATCGTCCGAGACTTTGACCGGCACCACCAGCATGCCCGACTTGGGCACCTTCAGGGTGGCCTGATAATAAGGTACGGTCTGAAAATTCCTGCGCACCCGACGCTTGCCTCGACTGCGCTCGTCCGCGTCCCCACCGCCGTCACCGGCCGGCTCTTCCCGTTCGGCCAAACGACCCACGACCTTGTTGCGCGTATCCCTGATGCTGGTCACGCGTCGATTGCGCTGAATCATGGTATCCAATGGATCCAAGGAAGCTTCGTGAGCCAAGGACAAAACCGCCTCGTCCACCAACCACAGGGTCACTTCCCCCGCCACCGGTCGCTTCTTGTGATCCTTTAACTCGATTTTCATCTGGACCGTTTCGCCCGGACGCACGGTTTTGGGATGACTGACGCGCACATCCACCGTGTGAGCCGTGGGCTTGACCTCCAGATCCAAAGATGCGGCCAAGGTCCTTGGGCGATAACGAGCGTCGTCTCCGCCCTGACCCAATCGGCCGCGCATGATGACCGCGTGCACGGGCAAGTTGGGCAGATGCTCGAGGCCGATGGCCACGCTGAGCACGGCCTTGCCGCCCCGAATTCGAACCCACTTGTGCTTGTTGCCGCCCGGATGCTCGATGATGACCAGGCCATGGCCCTCCTGGAAGGGACTTTTGAGCAAGAGCTTGGCCGTCTCGCCCGGCTCGTATTTCTTCTTGTCGGAAGACAGCTCAAAAACGCCCTGCCTGGGTTTGGACCAGGCCACCGCGTCCTTGCCGCCCACGAAAAGATCCGCCGACAAGGTCTGTACGCGACCCAAGCGATCCCGGGCCACCAGCTCCACCAGGTAGACACCACTCTTGGGCAGTTCCAAAGATGGGCGCTGCGCTTTTTTGCCCGTGCTGATCTCCACTTCCTTGATCTTCACGTCCTCTTGCTCGGTCACGTAGCTGGCCTCACCCGAAGCAAAATCCGTCTCTCTGAGGTGGCTGTGCCAAACCCGGCGGTAAAGACGCACGGTGACTTTTTGTCCGACCACGGGCTTGTCGTCCACGCCGACGGCCAACACCTCCGGCTTGAGCACCGTGGGTTTTTCAAAAAATCGATCCAGCTTCATGCCCAGGACAAAAGGCGGTAAGGCTCGGGTTTCGTGCACCGCGGAAACCAGCTGATTGTCCACGCCGGTCACCGTGGCCTCCACCCGGTAAATGCGCGAGGAGCCGTCCATGTCCAATTGCGGCTTGATCTCCAGGGAATCAGCCCCTTTGGCGGATAGTTTGCGTTTTTCGTTTCGTGTCTGCGGCGGCCGCACTCTGCCCTCGCGAGAAAACTGCAAGGAGCTTGCGAAAAGATAGCCGGACAAGCCCTTGGGCACGTGGTGGTATGCCCGCCTCGTGACGGTCCAGGCGATGGGCTGCTTGGCCACCGAACCGCCCGCATAGTATCGGGCGATGGCCTTGATCTTGAAAGGCTGGTCGTTGGGCACCCGCTCCGGTCCCGCGAGCTGCACCTCGAACTTGGGGATGCGGTAGGCCTCGATGCGAAAGGAGCGACTGGCCAAGACCTGAAGGCTGGGCTTGCGACGCAGAAGCTGTACCTGGTAGCTACCCGTAGGCGCTTCTTTTTCCTCGAAGGTCAGATCGAAACCAAAAAGCTCGGAAAACTTAACCGGCCTCAGCCACTCTTTGCCGCCCGGGGCCCGAATCTTTATCGCATAGCGATCGGCCGGGCCCGGATCGCGAAAACGCCCGGCTATCTCGTCACGCAGGTAGCCTTTGATGTGTACCTTCTCGCCGGGCCGGTAAATGGCTCGCTCGGTGAAGATGAATCCCACCAGGCGATTGTTGGCGGCCTTGGGCACGCTCTGCTTCAGCCAGGTAAGCCAGCGTCCCCAGGAAGACCAATGGTTGTTGGCGAAGCGCGGCGGTGCGTCGTCCGGGTTGATGAGCAACACGTCTTCGCCCCGACGTACGTATACCCGGTAAACCCGATCGAAGGCCTTGGGTCGCGCGCGCAGCACGGCGCGGCCTCGTCCGTCCGTTCGCATCCGAATGACGTCGATGACCGGCGGCTTGCGCCTTTGGCCCGGCAAGGGATTGGGCGAGGACTTGACCACTTCGATGACCACCTCGGCACCCGCCACGGGTTCGGCCTTGTCCAGACTGCGCACGTAGAAGACCACTTGTTCCCGCTCTTCCACGGTGGTCAAGGAGAGGTTGGTCACCTGCACCCGGACGTAACTTCTTTCGGGGGCGCCGGTCAGGCGTCGAAGCCCCACCAGATAATGCCCCGGTCGCTGCTTGCCCAGGGCTTCGTCCAGCATGGGGCCCAGGTCCATGCCGAAATGCGTGGTCTGTCCCCGGTCGGCCAGGGGCAATTCAACCACCTTGCTCACCAGAGGCGAACCCAAAAGCCTCAAGTGTCTTTGCAGTTCGTGGCTCGATACAAAGTCAGTGGCCTGTTCCCGATTGGCCGGCTCTTCGCCCGGAAAGGGCGGAGGCCTGTCTTCATCGATCACCACGGGGTGGTTCGGGAAAGGCCACAGCCCCTTGTGCAAGGGGTCCACCCGGTACAAACGCAGATCCACCCGGGGTTCTCCGTAGCCCATCACCGGCACCATACGCGGGCCACGGGATTCCAAAATGGCCCGGGCCTGCTTCCAGCGAAGGAAAGGCTTTCGCCAACCGAGGTAGAAATAGGCCTCCACCTCGCCCGGATTCTCCAACTTGCGTCCGCTGTCGTCTTCGATGGGCGCGGCCTTCAATTGCATGCGATAGAGCAAGTCGGGCTTGAATGGGCCCTTGAGCACCACCCGGCTGCCGTATGTTTCGAAGCTCAAGCCGGGCACACTGGGCTCAAGCCGCACCAGGCGCTTCAACTGGGTCAAACTCATGTTGGCCACCGGTGCCGAGAAAACCAATTGGGGTGTCTCGCCACTGTGGCCGCAGGCCAAAGCCATCTCCTTGGGAACGCTGGCGCTGCCCCGCAAATCCAGACGTGCCCCGCCGCAGGTCACGGCACCGATATGGAAGGCATGCCGGGTGGACATCCGGCCGGTCCATAGCACCCGGTCCCGCTCGCCCAAACTCAAACTAAGGCTCAACTGTAGCTGATGGCCCTCGGGCACGGGCTCGTCCAGGGTAATACTGTATGAGGCGGGCTCCCGATGACTGCGTCGCGGCAAAAGCGCGATGGAAAAATCACGCAACTTTCGCCGGGGCGAATCCTTCAGTCCTGGCAGTTCCCGAATTTCAAGGTCGATCATCTTTTTCAAATCGGCGATGGGCAAGGCCTGGGTAAAAGTCACCTGCAATGAACGGAAGGGACGCAGGCCTACCGCTCCCTCGGCGGGGCTCATGGACAAAGGCGCCGCCATGACCGTGGTCAGCACATGCCGCTTGCCCGCGGCCTTGACCTGGAAACGCGCCAGCGCGGGCCAGGGCTCGGCCGGGCGGAACTGCAAAGTCTTTCTGTCCAGCCAGGTCCACGCACCGGGCCAGCGAGGCTGGATGCGCAACAAGGACTCGCCCTTGTCCGCGGGGCCAGGGCCCGCGACCTTATTGGACGCGAAGTAGACGGTCACGGGATCGTAACCCCGCAAGAACTTCTCCGGCAGGATGCTGCTTGAACGGCTTGGTCTCAGTCCAGAATCGGCGGGCCGATAATCTTCAGCCTCAGCCAGGGCCAGGCCAGAAAAACCCAGGGAAACAAAACCCAGAGAAACAAAACCCAGAGAAACAAAACCCAGAGAAACAAAACTCAGCAGAAAAACCGCCAGCGAATGAGCAAATAGCTTGCGAGCCGTCATCGTCCGCCTCCATCCCTCTGGACTCCAACACTGCGCGGCTTTGGCCGCGCAGCATAAGAGGCCCTAGAAGTAGGGAAAGAGGCTCCGGAAAAAGGGCCTCTAACACGTCGAAAAAAATCGCGCAGGTAGCCATCGGGAATTTCCTCACGACTGCCCGAAAGCCCCAGGAGCACCGGCCTGAATCGCATGGGTTTGCCCGTCGAGGGGGCCGCCACGGTCATCAGAAAGTCGCCCTTGAGCAAATCCAAAAACAAATGGCATCCTTCGCCCAACAATTTTTGCTCGTGGTCGTAAACCTTGCAGTGCAAGGCGTCCGAAGCGGCTTGCAGGCCCAAACCCAGCTTGCCCTTGGCCTGGGTTGAAAAACGGAAGGCTCGGGTCTCACCCGGTGCCACCCATTCCTCCATGCCCACGCCCTCGCTCAGACGACGCAAGCTCTGCGCGGTCCAAAGCATTTCACCTGAAAGGGGGCGATCGGCAAAAGAGCGCAACATGATCCGATAAGTGCCCGGGGCCAACATGCGCCGCAAATCACAGCCCGCGCCCCCGTCCACCGCCAGCAAGGCCTCCGCGCTCCACAAAGAGCAAAGACCCTGATCGGCCTTGATGCTCACGAGGGATTCAGCGGCCACCTGGATCACATAGTCGGCCCCGTCTCCGGTGATGCCTTTGGCCTGGGCCTGCGTAAGCACGCCGGGGGGCAAGGCGGAAGGCGAGTGGTGCCAACGGGTTGCGGACTCGGTGCCGGGTCGGCTTAGCAGGGCCCACAAGGGCCCCGGTCCGTGGTCGATGATGAGTTCGGCTTTTTTGCCTGGCGGTACTTCTTGAGCACAGGCAAGCTTGCGGCTTCCGTCGTCCAGGCTCAGCAGGCAACGCTGGGCACCCTGAACTTTGAGCAAGCGCTTGTGATCGGCGGCCGAGATGGCAAAGCGCATGCGGCCGGAGGATTGGGGCCAACGCTCGACCAGATCGACTAAGGATTCACGCCCGACTTGTTCGCCCACCTGCAAGAGACGAAGACGGGCCCGGCGCTCGGAGTCCGAAACCAGCAGCAACTCGCCGCCGGCACCGCCGAGTATGCAATGACTCAGGCCTTCGGTCGGTGGACAAAAATCCGTGACCTGGCCCTTGCCGTCCAAACGTATGGCCCAGGATACGTGGGGCATGACCAGCTCGATGCGGCAAGCTTGGGCAGGCAAGACGTAGCGGGCCACCGAGGTCTTCCACAACAAACTATGCAGACCAAAGCCCAAAGTCTGAGGCCGACTGGGCAAGACCGCGGCCAGGCGCTCAAGCTCTGCCCGGCGCAGCCCGAAGCCGGGCAACCACCAATGGGCCAAAGACTCTTTCACCGGCCCCACCACGGCGTAACAAGCCTCGGCCGTCTGCTGGGCAAGGCCGCCGTCCAGGCGACATGCCGGCGGATGGGGAAGGCCAGGCGGCAGACGCAGCGCAAAAAGATGCAAGGCGGGTTTGGAGCTAAACTGTCGCTGCAGGTGCAGCTCATCCCCAAGCCACATGTCTTCGCGCGGGGCTCGATCCAACTTGGCCACCACTTCCTTGAGCGCCACATCGGCCCGGTCACGGGGACCGGTGGTGGAGAAGAAATGATCACCCTTGACCAAAGAGGCCTCGCCCCCACAGTAATTCAGGGGACCCGCCTCTTCGGCGGGCGCGCACCAGATTTTCTTGGCGGTCTTGTACAGGCCCGTATGCGCGATGCGGGCCAGTCCCACCTTGCCCGCGGCGATGCGACCGGAACCGAAGCGCTCAATGGCTCGCGCCACCATCTTGGTCTTGATCTTGCCCTGCCAGCGCCTGGTCCAGAGACGCACCTTGTGCTCTTTGCCCAGGGGGTTGACCAAGAATCCGCAGCGCAAAACGTCCAAGTGCTGCTGCAAAACCTGACCCTCGGCGTCTTCCAATGCACAAGAAAAACGCAAGCGGGAACGGAAACCCACCTCTTGAATGTGGCCTTGTTTGGGCTGGGGAAGACCGGCCAAAAGCACATGTTGGCCCAGCATCATCTCCTGGCCATCCTGAAGCACGTTGCCCTCTTCCACCTTCGGCATGCGCATGCGGATCAAAGTGTTGCCGGATTTTTTGTTTTGGGCCTCCAATTCGAGACGGTATTCGCCGGCTGGCAAGGGCACGGCGAATAGGCAGTTCCAATCCGCGCCCAAATCCTCGCTCTCGGCCACCAACTTGTTTTCGGCGTCGAAGAGACGACAACGCACATCGCTTTCGCCTTCCGAGCCGATGCGCACCACGCCGCGCTCGGGCACCAGCACTCGACTCGTGCCGGGCACCGACAAAACCCGGTTCAGACCGGGGGCCAAAAGTTCCACGCGCAGTTCCAGCTTGTAACGAATCCCCAGATCAGCGCGGCTGTGCTCGGTTTCCAGTCGGTACTTGCCCGCAGCCAGCTTGAGCCTCTGTGAGCCACCGCCGGGCTTGATCAGGCCCAAAACTTCGGTCTTGCCCTTGCCTGCCGGATAAATCCGTCCTTGCATACCGCGACTCAAGGAAGCCGAAAAGGAAAGCTCGGCGGGCAGCTCGAACAAGAACTCGTCCTTGCCGTCGGCCGAAAGCTCCACCTCCACCGGCTTGTTGAGCTTGATCGCATGGGTGACATTTCCGCGCAGCATTTCTTTTTCGGTCAAAAACTCAAGCTTGGTACGCCGCATGCTCTCCACGGTCAGAGGCAGATGACTCCAAAGCAGCTCACCGGGCTCAAGATTCAAACGCTGGTCGCAAGAACTCGGCACCCGTAGCAAGGGCCATCCCTTCTCGTCTTCCAGCCGGCATTGCAGGCGCATGTTTTGACCCGAGGTGCTCAGTCGATAACGGCCCTCTTTCTTGATGCGGATTTTTTGCCGCACCAAAACCTCTGCCGGGACACGCAAAAACACGTCCCCGGGACCCGAAAGCCCAAGCTCTTGTTTCACCGGCCGGGGGCTGACCAAGACAGCAGCCCGACCTCGACTGGAGCCGGTGGTACTCACCGTGAGCAAGTAACGCCCGGGCCGCAGATACTTGGAGACCAAGCAGTTGCGCCCACGGCCGCCGCCCGCGTTATCCGCCAGGCGAGTGACGATGGGGGTGCGCAATCGACAAGAAGTCGCAAGCAAACCTTCGGTGGTCACGTGGTACAATCCCGCTTTGGCCACGTCGAAGACCAGCGAATGGGACTGCTTGCGATCAAAATCCAAAAAACGAAGCTTGGCCGTCTCAATGCTCGGCAAAGCCTGGATGGCGGGATCATAACTTTGCAGGGGCGCGGGTTTGGTCCGGAGCTTGGGCCTGGCCAGGCTCAAAACCACGGACTCAGAGCTTGAGTTTTCGATGCGCAGATTCGTCTTCCCCTGGGTCGCGGGCAGACGACAAAGGCCGTCACTGGCTCGCGTCGTGACCTTGGCTCCGTAGCCGCAAAAAAAGTCGGCACCGCCCGAGGCCCGCAACTCTACGGCGGCCCCGCCGGCGATGGGCAGGTCCAGGCTCTCTTTGGCATCGATCACCAAGGGCATGACCTTGTTCAGGCGCAAGGGCAACTCACGCATCACCAGGCCGCGAGCCGTAACCCGGCCCGTGCGGTTAAAGCGAATGCGATACTTCCCTTTCTTTTCAAGCTTAACCGCGCCGAAATGGCAGCTGTTCTTGGTGACTTTCTTCGGGCTCTTACCGGCCGCGCGCGGGTGAATGCGCAGGGTCTCGATGCCCGAGTTGCCGCCATAAAGCTTAAGCGTGTAGTCGCCCGGCGGCAAATGGCGGTCGAGGACGCATTGCTTGGCGTTGGGCTGGCTTTTGCTCAGACGGTCCATGCGCCCATGGACACCCCGAAAAAGTTCGCAACGAACACCGCGCTCCGTGCCCGAACGGATTTCAAAGGTGTCTGCTTTTTGGACATGAAAAGCCACCGAGGTCTCTCGGCCGTTGTAATTAAAAGCCCGGTCGAACTCTTGCGAGGGACCGATGGACATCACATCTTCCAGGGTCTTGGGGTAGCGCACCCGATGGGTGGACCCCAACATGCAGGCCAAGGGCGGCTCGTCCGCATCGATGGGCACGTCGTCGGTTGAAATCCAGTAGCGACCCTTCGCCGGGGCGGTGAAAGCAATGGAACTGCCCGCGCGGGTGTAAAGACCGTCCACCACCTCCGAACCGCTGACCACCTCGGCGTGGACCCAGGGGGACCCGACAGCATAATAACGTGGCGCTCCTTCTTGTATGACAGAACCGAGCATTCAGGGATCAAAGCCTTGGGCTTGATCCGGCAGGATGCTGACCTGGAGCCCAAACGAGCCCCCGGGTGGTCGAACAAAGTCATCAAATCCACGACCAAATCGCCGCCCACGGGTGCCCGGTCGGCGGACAAAAACGCCGCCATCTTTTGCCTGGCGGGTACTCGTATCGCCATCCAGCCCCAGGCAGGCAATACAAAACCCTGCACCCGATCCGGATGCCCCTCGGCGAAACCATGGGCCACATAGAGCTGATCGGTCGGCTTGCCCTTGGTCCATCGACGCGCCTCGGCACCGTAAGCCGTCAACAAATAGTCACCCGCCTCCAACATGCCGGACAGGGTCCAGTGATGCATGGGCTGGCCCGGCTTGGGCGAAAGATCACGCCGAGATGTCTGGATGTCTTCAACCCACTTGCCGTCCTTCCACAATCGCACCACGCCGGCCGTGCGCCCGATGACCGTGAGCGTCACCTGCTGGCGTTTGGACTGATGAATCCACCAGGAGGCCTGTTCGGCAGGACGCAACAAGGCCTCGGCCGAACGCCCTGAGTCCAAGCGCTTTGCGGGCGAGGCGATCTCGCGAAATGGCCTGGCCTCCACCCGAACCTGACCCTTGGCCTTTTTCGGAGATTCCAACCTGAGCTTGTAGCTTCCCTGGTCCAAAAGCAGATCCAGCTCACAGTTGGTCTTGCCCACCACGCCCGAATGGGCGAAGGGACCGCGAAAATGGTCCACCACGGCACAAGCCGTACCAAAATCCGAGCGGGCCGTGATGCGGTACATCCCCGGCGCATCGATACGAATGATGGTTTCTTGTTTGCCCGAGGCCGGCAAAGTGGCGGGCTGAACCACGGCGGCGGAAAGAATGAGGGCGCATAGGGAAAAAGACGCGATCATAAAGAATCTCCTATCTATTTGCGGCATCATATACATCCACAACAACCCACCACAAGGCCAGGCTCCCAGCTGCACCTGTACTGCTTCGTCGAATCAGAAAGTTTGGTCCTCGACGTGGTGGACCACGCCTCCGGCCAAACTTACTGCTCCTCCTCGCATTACAGGCACATCTGAAAGCCTGGGCTAATCGTCCCGATATGCCCGGCCACGACGACCGAATGATTCGGCAGCGTCGTGACCGGGGCAGTTGATCTGGACACCCTGCTAACTTTGCAGAAGCCGTACCAAGACAAAAAACACAACAAAAACAACACCCCCAATTGGGGACGGAGTACGAAGAGTGGGCTTCCTGACACGGAATGTGTCTCAGGCACCATCCTTGGGCTATGATGCCCAAAAGGCCACAAACGCTGATTACGCCAGCATAACGTGGCACTAACGCAAGGATTCCCCATGAGATCCCTGATCATCGGCAGCTTGTTTTTCGTCTTACTCTTCACACTGCCCGCCACAGCCGAAGTCTACGAGGTGGGCCCGGGCCAAACTTACGAAAGCCTGGGCCAGGTGCCCTTCGAGAGCCTGAACCCCGGCGACGAGGTAAACATCCACTATCGCGCCGAGCCCTACCGGGAGAAATTCGTGCTCTGTCGCCAGGGCACGGAAGCCGCCCCCATCATCATCCGCGGCCTCCCCGGCCCCGAGGGCCAGCGTCCGGTCATCAGCGGTGAAAACGCCACCACCCGCAGCGAGCTCAACTTCTGGAACGAGCCACGGGGACTGATCAAGATCGGCGGCGCCAACACCCCGCCCGACACCATGCCGGCCTGGATCGTCATCGAGGGCTTGAGCCTGCGCTCGGTTCGCCCGGCTTTCAGCTTCACCGGCCGGGACGGACAAGCCACCTACGCAAGCAACGCGGCCTCGGTGTACATCGAAAAAGGCGAGCACATCGTGCTCAGGGATCTGGAACTCCACGACTCGGGCAACGGCCTCTTCTGCGGCTCTCAGACCACGGATCTCTTAGTGGAAGGCTGCCACATCCACGGCAACGGCATCGAAGGCAGCTACTACGAGCACAACAATTACACCGAGGCCTTAAATATCGTTTTTCAGTACAACCACTTCGGTCCCCTTCGGGCCGGTTGCGGCGGCAACAACCTCAAAGATCGCTCGGCGGGCTTGGTCGTACGCTACAACTGGATCGAAGGCGGCAATCGGCAGCTCGATCTGGTCGACGCCGAGGGCAGTCAGGACCTCGTGCAGCATCCCAGCTACGAGCGCACGTATGTCTATGGCAATCTGCTCATCGAAGCGGAAGGCGAGGGCAACTCACAGATCATCCATTACGGCGGCGACTCAGGCACCACTTCCGACTATCGCAAGGGCATCCTCCACCTCTACAACAACACCATCGTCTCCACCCGCGACGGCAACACCACCTTGCTGCGCCTTTCCACCAACGACGAACACGCCGATGTGCGCAACAACATCATCTACGCCACGGCCGGCGGCAGCCGCCTCGCCATGCTGGACGGCGACGGCCAACTCAGCCTGAGCCACAACTGGCTCAACGAAAACTACCGAGACAGCCACTCAGGCCTAAGCGGCACCATCACCGACGCCGGCGGCAACCTCGAAGGCACGACCCCGGGATTCGAAAATCTCAACGCCCAGGATTTCCACCTGGCCGAAGGCTCAGCCTGCATCAACGCAAGCGGCGACCTCCACGCAGACGCAGACGCCTATCCCCTAAGCACTCAGTACGTCCGCCACCAATCCTCCGAAGACCGACCCCTCTCCGGCGTCTTAGACATAGGCGCCTACGAAGTCTGCCCCCTCGGAGGCTGTGAAAGCACGGACGGCGGCATCGGAGAAGACGCAGGCACGGAAGAAGATGCGGGCGTTGAGGAAGACGCAGGCACGGAAGAAGACGCGGGCGTCGAAGAAGACGCAGGTGTTGAGGAAGACGCAGGCGTCGAAGAAGACGCAGGTGTTGAGGAAGACGCGGGCACGGAAGAAGACGCAGGAACCCTTGCCGACGCCGGCACCACAAACGACGAGGACGGAGGCAGCGTGGACGGCGGTTGCGGTTGCAACACCAACGCCACGGCACAGGGTCTGCCGCTCTTATTCCTGCTTTTCTGGGGTCTATTGCGCCGAAAAAAAACCTAATACCCGCCACCAACATCACGCCTACCGACAACATCATGTTTCTTGGTAAAATAATGTAGGGGCGGGGTTTATCCCCGCCCGAAAGCCCCTATGTGCGAATTTACGGGCGGGGGTAAACCCCGCCCCTACGCATTTTCAGCCTTGTCCACGGCCTTCTCCGCCGCGGCCTTGGCGTCTTTATAGGCCTTCTCGAAGGCCTCTTTGTAGGCCTCGTCGTATGTGTCCTTGAAGGCCTTGTCGTAGGTCTCCTGGTAAACCTTGTCGTAGGTTTCCTTGTAAACTTTGTCGTAGGTATCCTGGTAGAACTTATCGTAATTCTCTTTGTAGACCTTGTCGTAGGTTTCCTTGTAGGTCTCGTCGTAGGCGGCCTTGGCTGCCTGTTCGATCTTCTCTTTGCTCATGGCGGCACCCTTTCGGCATGGTCTTTCGTGTCCCTCACCATAGATCCACCACGTCCCCGACACAAGGATTTGGGCCAATACCCGCTGATCCCCCCAATGCAACCAACCGGGCAACCGTAGGGGCGAAAAATCTTTCGCCCAAACTCAGCACAAAAGAATAGCGCTGGAACATTCCAGCGCCATTCAAAGAAGATCCCACCGGCAGGTGAAGGGAACATGGGGCGGGCCGACGGGACCTGTACTACGTATTAATTATCTTACGGGGCTTCGTTCGTCTGGCAATCAGACACGCCAGTGTCGGCCACTTTGCAGACGTAGACCTTACGCAGGGCACCAAACAGAAAAGCATCATTGCGAGTAATCACAACCTTGTCGCCCACACCGGCCACGCCACCATAAGCACATCCACCAAACATGGCGGCCATCAGGACCACGGCACCGATTTTCTTCAACGTCTTCATGTCTTCTCCTAAGAAATGGTTTTCTCAAAGGTTTTCAAAGCAATTTCAATGCCAGATCCCCCCAGCCCCGCAAGGCCCCGAAATTGCGTCATCCACGAAAGAAACCACAGGCAGATCAAACTCAAACGCACGTGCGAAAACGAACGCCGTGCAAATGCGAACCCCAAGCCATCA
>JAFCZJ010000277.1 GCA_019314375.1 Deltaproteobacteria bacterium
ATGGGATGCAGCGACGAAAGCTGTATCGCCGAAGTCGGCGGCGCTTTGGGTGTGCGTTTTATCGTGGTGGGCAACTTGAGTCGATTTGGCGAGAGCTTTCTGTTGAACATGAAGCTGATCGACGTGGTCAAGGTAGAGGTGGTCAAAGGCGTCAGTCGCACCATCCCGGGCAAGGAAGAAAAACTGGTGGCCGAACTGCCCGGCGTGGCAAGAGAATTGCTTCGGGGCTTGAAGAAAAACCAGCCCAAGGGCGTGGGTGCCGATTTGCAGGACTACGTGAGCGAACGGGCCGGGGTCGTGCCATTGACCGTGAGTCTGGGGCTGGTGGGCATGGTGCCGCCGTACGCCACGAACGATGGTTTTGACGGCACCGTCATGGACGGCCTGAACAAGGGTTTGGTGGGCGCTCGCTTGAGCGTTTTTGCAGGCTACGGCTTGCTGGATTGGTTGGTCGTCGGACCCAAATTGAGCCTTGCGACCGCCGGGGACACCAAGGGAGAGCGTGTTCGGAATTGCCTCGTCGGCGCATTGGAAATCCAGGGTACCGTTCCTTTGGATTACTGGGTTCGCCCGGTGGTCAGCGTGGCTGGTGGTTTGGGTAAGATGTCTGGGTGATCTGGATTCGATCATGGTGAACCTGGAGATGGCCGTTGGTGTGGATTTCTTATTTGGTGGGGGCTGGGTTTTGGGTAGCCGTGTGGGCGCGTTTTTGGATATCTACACCAGCGTTCACGACGAATCCGGTACGCGTATTGATACCCGTGTTTTGGCCTTGGGGCTCACCGCTTTGGTGAATATCGGCTATGAATTTTAAGGAAACCATCATGAAGAGAATTCTGTTTTGTATGATTCTGTTGGGCTCGTTCGCTGTACAGGCCGAGGACAAGGCAGCCGTGACCGTCGCGGTCATGGAGTTTACCTCCAAGGGCGGCGTGACCCAGGAGCAGATGGACGCCCTGGGCGACATGGTCGCCAACCAGATTCGCGGCATGGGCGATTACGAGGTCATCGGCAAGTCGGACATCCGGGCGGCACTGCAGTTGGGGCAGCAGAAGCAAATGCTGGGTTGTGACAGCGATAACTGCATGGCTGATATCGGTGGGGCCCTGGGTGTGCACTGGATGGTGATGGGCAACCTCAGTTTGTTCGGCAAAACCTACTTGTTGAACTTGACGCTCCTGGACGTAGAGCGGGTCAAGGCGGTCCAGGGATTGAGCAAGACATTCAAGGGAGGCGAAGACGCCTTGTTGGAGGTCATGCCCGCGGCGGTCAAGGAGTTGATGGCCGCGGCCCACCAGGACCTGACCGGCGAGAAAGCCCCGGAGCCGGCACCTGAAGACAAGGTCAAGCCAAAGCCTGCGCCAACAACGCCGCCTGTTGTTGCGAAGAACGAGTGGTTCACCTTGCCGGATCCGGAGGGGGCTTTTGTGCGGGTTCATGTGGGAGGTTTGACCAACTTCAAAGGCGAGGGCGTCAGTGAGGGTGATGATTCCTCGGATGACCTCACGCATGCGGCAGGCTTTCGAGTTGGGCGTGGGCGTTGATCTGGCTTTGCCTTTGAATTCCTGGGCCTTGCCCCTGATTTATACGGATGTGGGCTTTAGTTTCATGAGCTCGAAGGACGCCGGAGGAGAGACGGATCTCTCAGGTACGGCTTTCGCTTGGAATCTGGGCCTGGGGGTGGACTTGTACCTGAATCCCCATTGGCACGTGGGTCTACGGGTTGGTGTGGCCTTGCGCCTTCATCGCAGCTTTGAAGAAGAGCATTGTCCAGATTCAGGCGATTGCGAGATGGTGCCGGCCGAAAATCTGGAGGCCAACCTGGTTGGGGGCTTTGTGGGGCTTAGTTCGGGGTATCAGTTTTAGCTAGAGACTAGAACGGCACATCATCATCAGAAATGGGCGGTGGGGGATCCCAGCCGCCGCCACCCTGTCCACCGCTGTCTTGACCACCACCTTGACCACCACCACCTTGACCACCACCACCTTGACCACCACCACCTTGACCACCACCACCTTGACCACCACCACCTTGGCCACCGCCACCTTGGCCACCGCCACCTTGGTTGTAGCCGCCTCCACCTTGACCACCGCCCTGGTTGAAGCCGCCGCCACCACCGCCCTGGTCGCCACCGCCGCCTCCGCCTTTCCCCAGGAACTGAACGGTCTGGGCGATGATTTCGGTGGTGTAGCGCTTGTTGCCTTCTCGGTCTTCCCAGGCGTTGGTCTGAATGCGACCTTCCACGTAGACCTGCCGGCCCTTGGACAGATAGTCACGGCAGTGATCGGCCAGGCGGCCGAAGGTCACGATGCGATGCCATTCGGTACGCTCTTGGGCTTGGCCGTCTTTGCCGGTCCATTTTTCGGAAGTGGCGATGCGGAAATTGGTCACGGTCGAGCCGCTCTGGGTGGAGCGAGCCTCAGGATCCGCACCCAGGTTGCCGAGCAGAATTACCTTGTTTACACCGGCCATACGCGACCTCCTTGATATGGATGATTGTTTTTTCTGCGGGCAGTAACCCATGCCAACAGGGGCCTAGTCAAGCCTCCCGTGCCTTGCCCGGCCCAATGAGGACATGTTAACATTCGCCCCTGACAAAAGGCATACGCTTGTCCCAAAGTGGGCATGGAGGTCCTGATTGATGCGCCTAACGCGACTTGTTTTTTTCCTGTGTTTGAGCCTCGCTACCACCCCGGTCTGGGCCGCGTCTCCCGGCGACGTCGTCGCCCGATGGCCGAGCCCGGGCAAGACATCCACGGGCTTGGCTTTTGATGGTGCGCGCATTTGGCTTGCCGACCACGGAGTAGACCAACTCATCGCCATCGACGCCAAGACAGGGAAGGAACTCAAGCGTCTCAAAAGCCCCGGCTACCGTCCGGCGGGTTTGGCCTATGACGGTGAGCAACTTTGGTGTGTCGACGTGCTGGAGGCCAAGCTCTATCGCATTCAGCCCGACACCGGGCTGGTCAGTCGGGTGATTCCGTCTCCGGTCAAGGTGCCTCGGGGCTTGGCCTTCGATGGCCATGCTCTTTGGGTCTCCGATGATGCCACCCGCAGCTTGCATCGGGTGGATCCGGAAGACGGCACCACCCTGGCGGAGCTGCCCTTTCCAGGCAGGTCGGTCGATGGCCTGGCCTACGATGGACGCTACCTTTGGGTCAGCGATCGCTTGAGCGACAAGCTGCACGTGCTGGATCCGGAACGCGGTGAGGTGCTGCACAGCTTGCCCTCCCCGGGACCCCACCCCACGGGCCTGGCTTTCGACGGGAAGCGCATTTTGGTGGTGGACTATCAGCAAGACAGCATCGCGGTCGTGAGTCGCGAGGGTGAGGATTTTGCTTTGCGTGAGAAGCCCCGTCGGGCTCGCGTGACCTTCATCCACCAGCTGCGCAATTTCGGACCTGATGCCCTGCCCGATGTAGATGTCTATTTGGCTCTGCCGAAGGATCTTCAGAGCCAGAAGATACATGGAAAACCTGAGTTTGTACCCACGGAATTTGCGCGAAAGCAGGACCGATGGGGCCAGGCCGTGGCTCATTTTCATTTCGACGACCTGAAAGCCGGCAAGAGCGCGACGGTGCGCATGGCGGTGGAACTGACCGCCTGGCAAGTGCGGTGGATAATTTGGCCGGAGCAGGTCAAACCCCTGTCGAGGCTGCCGGCCGAAGTGCGTCGCGTCTATTTGGTGGACGATTCCAAGTACGACATCCACAACCCCATCATTCGTGAGGCCGCCGAAAAGGCCGTGGGCAAAGAGCGAAATCCCTATTGGATGGCCCGGCGCATTTATCGCCACATCCACCAGAGCATGCACTATGAAATGGTGGGTGGTTGGGACGTGGCGCCCAAGGTGCTGGCGCGGGGCTCCGGCTCTTGCTCGGAATACAGTTTCGTTTTCATCGCCATGTGTCGCGCCATGGGGATTCCGGCTCGTTATGCCGGCAGCCTGGTGGTGCGTCGGGACGATGCCTCCTACGATGACGTCTACCATCGTTGGGTTGAAATCTACCTGCCGGGCTATGGCTGGGTGCCCGTGGATCCCTCCCGAGGCGACAAGGACACGGAGGCGGGGCGGGCCGAAGGTTTTGGCTTGCTCGAGCACAATTTTCTAATCACGACTCAGGGCGGGGGCGGCTCGGCGTTTTTGGGCTGGAACTACAACGCCAACGAGGATTACACCTGCGCGGGCCGCTGCAAAGTAGACGTGGAGGGCATCGCGGAATGGGAACCCGTGTCTACGCACAAGTGACAGATGCCTGTGACGCGGGTTGCGCCCACTGTGGTTTTTCCTGCGAAACAAAGGGGCGGGGGCTTTTGGCCGTGGCGAAGCTGGAGGTGTTTTTAGACGATCTGGCATCCCAAGGTTTGCGGGTTTCTCACCTGGCGCTCACCGGCGGAGAGCCCATGCTTTTTCCGGATCGGGTTTTCGCTCTGGCCGAGCGAGTGCATGCCCGGGGTATCCGCATGCGCTTGATTACGAACGCCTCTTGGGCGAAAAGCAGCAAGGAGGCCGACCGACTGGTCGATCGTTTGCGGCAGGCCGGGGTGAGCGGTCTCTGGATAGGCACCGGGCATTTTCACGACGCGCGCATTCCGGCCCAGCGCACGACTTGGGCCGTGGACGCGGCTTTGGGCGTGGGCATGGCCTGTCACCTCAACCATGTTTATCTGCACCCCTTGTCGCCGGGCATGAGAGGCAAGGGGCTTTGCTGGGTGGACGGGCGAATCGAGGCCGACATGCGAACGGGCGAGGCACAGGAGGGCTGGGCGGCACAAGCCGACGATCTCTTGAGTCATGGCTGGGCGCGGCTTTGGGACAGGGGGCGGGCTTCAGCGCTCATCGATGAGCTGGGGCCGGAGCTTTCCGTCGAGCTACGGCGCGACTTGACCCAGGCCAACCGAGGAGATCCGCTGCCACCCATGCGAGGTTTGGCATGGGACGGTCGACCCTTTGAGGGTGAACTGTTTTAGGTTTGTTTTCCGAAAATGCGTCGGCCAAGATCGGCAGCCACGCCGTGTAGCTCGTTCCAGTCTTTGATACTCAAGAGTCTGATGCCGGTGTCCAGCAAGCCGAAGGGCTGAAGCGACGGGTTGTCACCAAGGGGGCCCAGGTTCAAAATT
>JAFCZJ010000058.1 GCA_019314375.1 Deltaproteobacteria bacterium
GCAGGCTCGCCCTGGGCCCCACCCAACCCACGCCAGCCTTGGTGGGTCAGGACGTTTGCACCCCCTTGCCCATCGGCAAGCACGATGCGCGTTTTCCAGCAAGGGCCGGAACCATCGGCGAACCAACAACGGATCGCCCCCT
Source organism: Deltaproteobacteria bacterium (assembly GCA_019314375.1). Taxonomy (GTDB): domain Bacteria; phylum Myxococcota; class B64-G9; order B64-G9; family B64-G9; genus JAFCZJ01. The sequence continues at coordinate 143 of JAFCZJ010000058.1, forward strand.
CATCGCCGGTCGAATACACACGCTGTCCATCTTTCGAATAAACCACGGCGTTGGCTTCCCCCCGATGCCATCCCAGCAATCTGGTTTTCCCGTCGTGCAGGCCCGTAACCCGAACTCCCCCATCTTCACAGGTTGAGGCCACCTCCCGGCCCCCCGGGTCCGCGGCCAGAAAATGAATCGCCTTGGGGATTTTCTCCAGAAGCCGAAAGCTTTCCTTCTCCAGATCCCAAAGCAGCAGACTGCCGTCGCTGTATCCTGCCGCCAATTGTCGCTCATCGGGAAGCAAACACAGAGCGCCCGTCCAGGTATCCTTGAAGGCCAAACGATTAAGCAGGCCCCGCCCCCTTACATCGATATGCCTCACGAAACCCATCACATCGCCAAACCAGATGTGGTGGCCATCCCCACTCATATCAATGGACAAAACCGTCTTCGGCGCTTTCCAGCGCTTCAGTTCTTCCCAGGAGACCAAACTCCAAAGACGCACCGTCTTGTCATGGCCGGAGCTTGCGAGCTTCTTGCCGTCGTCGCTGACGTCCAAACAGGAGACCACCCCTCGATGACCCGACAAGCGCTGAAGCATGGCCCCGGTCTTCGCATCCCAGACCAGAATCTGCCCATCGGCCGTGGCGGCCAGCAGCAAACGACCATCCGGACTTCCCTTGACCATGCGAATCACTTTGTCGTGCCTCAATATCTCGCGTTGCTGCATGCCGGTGGAGGCTTGCCACAATCGAACACTTCCACCCAAAGATCCACTGATCAAAGAGTCCGGTTCGACCCGATCCAGACAAGAAATCTGCCGACGATGCCCGACATCGGGTCTCGAACTTTCAGAAAAAATGTCCCAGACGATCAAGCGCTTGTCCATCCCGACGGAGGCGACAAAACGTCCTTCCGACAGGAAGGACAAAGAACTCACGTTGCCGCTGTGACCCAGAAGCTCCCGCTCGACATCACCCGACGCCACATCCCAAAGCAGCAATCGCTGGTCAAAAGACCCGCTCACCAGTCGACTGGAATCAGGCGAGAAAGCCAGGGCCTTGACCGTATCCCGATGCCCGACCAGCACACGAGGCTTCGGCCCTTCGACCAGGGGCCACAAACGGACAGAATGGTCTCGTCCGGCGCTTGCCAACCAGCGCCCATCCGGGCTGAAAGCCACATCCATGCAGGTGCCCTGATGGCCCTCAAAGCGAAACAGCGGCTCGCCATCCGTCGCCCGCCAGACACCCACCATCCCCTCCCTGCCACCCGCCGCCAGCATGGAGCCATCGGCCGAATAGGCCACAGCCATGAGCACAACCCCATGGTCCGTAATGCGCAGGTGCTCCTTACCGGAAGTCAAATCCCAGACGCGCAAGGAGGCATCCTTGCCCGCCGAAGCCAGCCACTTTCCACTCGGGTGGTAGGCCAAATCCCAGATGGGGCGCTCATGGCCGATCAATTGCCGGATGGGTCGACCCTCGGCCACGCTCCAAATCTGGATAATCTTGTCCTGACCAGCCACCGCCAGCCGCTTGCCGTCCGGAGAAAAAGCCAGACCGGCCACCCAACCCTCGGAGCCACGCAGTCGCTCCACGCTGTGCGTGCGGGTATCCACAAGCATGACAAGCCCGTCGCGACAGCCGATCGCCAGCAGCGATTGGTCCTTGTTGGAAGCGACCACGTAAGGAAGAGCAGAAAGCTTCTCTTGTTTGTAGATGGATTGACTACGCAGCCTTTGCCAAAGACCCCGGGCCTCGGGGCTGTCGTTTCGCTCCAGACTCTGCCGCAACCTGGCGTGGGCCTCAAGCATGTCCCCGCGAAGCATGGCCGACCGGGCCCCCTCGCGCATGGCCACAGCCAGGTTCAACTCGGAGCGGTCTCTTTCATCCACCACCCGCCGGTAGGCCAGAATCCCCGCCAAAATGATAATCAGCAAGGCCACCATGGCCACGCTCACGGAGGCCTTGTGGCGCCGCAAAAACCGAGAGAGCAGCTCCCGTGCCGAATAAACGTAAACCGCCAACCGCAGACCCTGCCGATAGCGCTCCACCTCGGCGACCAATTCTTGGGCCGATTGATAACGCAGCTCGGGGTCTCGCTGCAGAGCCTTTTTGGCCAGCACGCTCAGCTCCCTGGGTGCCGCAGAACAGCGGTGATGGGCCAGCATCACATCTTCGCCGATGACCTTGCCGATGACCTCTAAAGCATTGACCCCGTCATGAGGCGGCCGCCCTGTAAGGATTTCGTAGAGCACCGCGCCCAAACTCCACACGTCCGAGCGGGCGTCGATGGCATCGACCAGACCCTCGGCTTGCTCGGGACTCATGAAGGCAGGCGTGCCGATGGCCGAACCCACCAGGGTCTGCCCGGCATCGGCGTCGCGCATCAAACGAAGATCCTGCTGAATCTCCTCGCCCCGGAAGTCCTTCTTACCGGCCACCTTGGCCAATCCCCAATCCAAGAGCATGGTCTCGCCGAACTCACCCACCATGACGTTTTCCGGCTTGATATCCCGATGCGTAACCCCTCGGGAATGAGCGTAGGCCACCGCCTGGCAGAGATCGGCGAAGTGACCCAAGAAACCCAATCGCTGTTCCAAGCCATCACAGTCGGACAGGGCCTGGGCGAGGGTGCGGCCCCGCACCACCCGCATGGTGTAAAACAATCGCCCATCGGCCCGCCTGCCCAATTCGTAAACCGGCACGATGTTGGGATGCTCAAGCTGCCCCGTGACTCGAGCCTCCCGCAGAAAACGGGCCACCAGACTGGACGAGGCTCGCTTGCCCTCAAGGGCCTCGCCCAAAAGCTCCTTGACCGCCACCTCGCGCCCCAGGGCGTGATCAAAGGCCAGCAAGACCCGGCCGATGCCACCCCGGCCCAGCTCCACTTCGCCCTCTTCGCGCAAGCTGTATCGACCGAGAAGCTCAGGCACGACCTTGGCGCTGTCCACATCGTCGAAGCTGGCTCGTTCGGTTTTGGCCGCACGCTCAATGACTTCCGACTCCTCGGGCGAAGTCAACTCACGCTCTCGGGTGGCATCCAAAACAACCGAGCCGCCAAAAGAACGCAGTACGGCATCCTGACCACCGAAGGCCTCTAGGGTAAGACGGGCATCTCCCCCATGAGCCGCCACCGCCTCGGCCACCAGCTTTTCCAACAAAGCGCGCCGTTCAGCGCTCAATAGGCCCTCATCCGCCAGGCGCTGAACCATGGAGCATTCCCGGTCCGAAGCCCAGGCCGCTGCCGCGGACATCACCGCGGAGGCGCTGGCAAAACCCAGCTGAACCGCCAGGATGCCGAAGAGATAGTCTTTCTCTGCGCTCATTTCCACTCCCGAACGAAGGCATAAGTCATAGCAGAATCGCGACCTTGAGCCAAGCAACCTTGACGTTCCATATACAGCCTCGATAGGTTCACCTGACTGAAACGAAACCACCACCGACCCCATCCGCGCCTGCGAAGGAGTGAGATCCGGAGGAGGTAAAAATGCCCCTAAAGGATAAGACGAAAAAGCTGCTGACCTGTGGCATGGCCTTGGTCCTTCTAGCTGCCTTCACCCCGGCCCTGTTTCAATGCAAAAAGAAGACCGAGGATGCCAACTCTCAGGCCGAAGTCGCCCGTCAGTGGGTCGAGCAGGCCCAAAAAAAGATTGCAACTGGCGACTACCCAGAAGCCGAGAGCTTGTTAAACAAGGCCCTGCTTTTCTTCGAAAGGACGCAGGACCCTCTCGGCCAAGGGAACGTGTGGAGAAGCCTTGGCGACATCAAGTACTACACAGGCGACAACGCTGCCGCGGAGAAGCTATACAAGAAGGCCCTGCCTTTCTACGAAAGGGCGCAGAGCCCTATCGGCCAAGGAAACGCGTGGAGAAGCCTTGGCGAGATCAAGAACTCCACAGGCGACAGAGACGCGGCGAAGGAGCTGTACAAGAAGGCCCTGCCTTTCTACGAGAGGGCGCAGAGCCCTATCGGCCAAGGAAACGTGTGGGAGAGCCTTGGCGAAATCAAGAAATCCACAGGCGACAAAGACGCGGCGAAGGAACTGTACAAAAAGGCCCTGCCTTTCTACGAGAGGGCGCAGGACCCTCTCGGCCAAGGGAACGTGTGGAGAAGCCTTGGCGACATCAAGAAATCCACAGGCGACAACGCTGCCGCGAAGGAGCTGTACAAAAAGGCCCTGCCTTTCTTCGAGAGAGCGCAGAGCCCTATCGGCCAAGGGAGCGTGTGGAGAAGCCTTGGCGACATCAAGTACTCCACGGGCGACAACGCTGCCGCGGAGAAGCTATACAAGAAGGCCCTGCCTTTCTACGAGAGGACGCAGAGTCCTCTCGGCCAGGGGAACGTGTGGGAGAGCCTTGGCGAAATCAAGAAATCCACAGGCGACAAAGACGCGGCGAAGGACCTGTACAGAAAAGCCCTGCCTTTCTTCGAGAGGGCGCAGGAGCCTCTCGGCCAGGGGAACGTGTGGAAGAGCCTTGGCGACATCAAGAAATCCACAGGCGACAACGCTGCCGCGGAGAAGCTATACAAGAAGGCCCTGCCTTTCTACGAGAGGGCGCAGAGTCCTCTCGGCCAGGGGAACGCGTGGGAGAGCCTTGGCGAAATCAAGAAATCCACTGGCGACAACGCTGCCGCGGAGGATCTGTACAAGAAGGCCCTGCCTTTTTTCGAGCGTGCACAGGACCCTATCGGCCAGGGAAACGTGTGGATGAGCCTTGGCGACATCAAGAACTCCACTGGCGACAAAGACGCAGCGAAGGAGTTGCACAAGAAGGCCCGGCTTTTCTTAGAAATGGCGCAATAACCTCGTGGGAGTGAGCGGCCATGAGCCTTCATCCAGCCGACACCTTGACGTTCCATACACAGCCTCGATAAGTTCACCTGACTGAAACGAAACCACGAGGTGGATCATGAAGCTCGTCGAATGCGTTCCCAATTTCTCTGAAGGCCGCGATGCTGCCGTCATCGATGCCATCACCGACACCATCCGCGCCTGCGAAGGGGTGGAACTTTTGGATGTGGACCCCGGTGCGGACACCAACCGGACCGTCGTCACCATGCTGGGCGCGCCCGAGGCCGTCAGCGAAGCCGCCTTTCAGGTCATCGCCAAGGCCGCCGAGCTCATCGACATGGCCAAGCACAAAGGTGCCCATGGCCGCATGGGTGCCACCGATGTCTGCCCCTTTGTGCCCGTGCGCGACATCAGCATGGAAGAATGCGCCGACCTGGCACGGGCATTGGGCAAGCGCGTCGGGGAGGAGCTGGGCATTCCGGTCTATCTTTACGAGGAAGCCGCCAGCCGCCCCGAACGCCAAAACCTGGCCAACGTGCGCAAGGGCGAATACGAGGGCCTGGCCGAAAAGATAAAAGATCCGGAGTGGAAGCCGGATTTCGGCCCTGCTGAGTTTGTGGCCCGATCCGGTGCCACCAGCATCGGCGCACGCGAGTTCCTCATCGCCTACAATTTCAATCTGAACACCCGCGATCGGCGTATCGCCCAGGACATCGCCTTGGAGATTCGCGAAGCGGGTCGAGCCAAAAGGGATGAAAAAGGCGAAATCATCCGGGACGAAAACGGCAAGGCCATCAAAAAACCCGGTCTGTTCAAAAAAGTAAAAGCCGTGGGCTGGGTCATGGAAGACTTCAACTGCGCCCAGATTTCGATGAACCTGACCAACTACAAAGAGACCCCCCTGGCAGAGGTCTTCGACGCGGTCTGCCGCTTGGCCGTCGAACGAGGCGTGCGCTGCACGGGCAGCGAGTTGGTGGGCCTCTTGCCCAAGAATTGCCTGCTTGCGGCCGGGCGCCATTATCTGCGCAAAGCCGGCAAAAGCGCAGGCACCCCGGAAAAAGAACTGCTGCGCATCGCCATCCAAAGCCTGGGCCTTTCCGAACTCTACCCTTTCGAAGTTGACAAAAAAATCGTCGAGTACCGCATCTCAGATCCACGTCCTCTCGTGGGCATGACGGTCGGCGACTTCGTCGACGAAACCTCTTCGGAATCTCCAGCCCCGGGCGGCGGCAGCGTAGCGGCCCTGGCCGGAGCACTCTCGGGGGCCCTGAGCTCCATGGTGGCCTGGTTAACGGTGGGCAAAAAGGGATACGAAAATGCCTTCGAAGCCATGAAGGAGCTGGCCGAAAAAGCCCAGGCACTCAAGGACAATTTCCTGAGAGCCATCGACGACGACACGGCAGCCTTCAACGGCATGATGAACGCCATGCGAATGCCGAAAAAAACCGACGAACAAAAGGCCGCCCGGGAAGAAGCCATGCAGCAGGCCACCCGAGAAGCCATCGCCGTGCCCATGCGCGTCCTCACCGCCTGCCCCGAGGCCATAAACCTCGCCGAAAGCGCCACCGCCGGCAACGAAAACTCCCTTTCCGATGCAGCCGTGGCCGCAAGCTGCGCTGTGACCGCGGCCGAAGGCGCCTATTACAACATCTTGATCAACTTGGCCGGCGTAAGCGATGATGCCTACAAAAAGCAAACCCAGGACAAAGCCGAAGCGCTCCTCGACGAGGTCAAAAAACGAGCTTCCGCTCTGGGGCAGTCGGTCACCCAGCGCCTGAAAGACGCCATCTAGGGACATCCCCATAAAGAAAAACATAAAGAAAAACGCTGTTACCTGCGCGCGGCTTTTCTCGTCAACGGGACAGGTAGCGGCTGTCAGTGTCGATAAAGCGAAGGAGGGCCTCGGTGTTTTGCGAGATGCCGATGCGGGGGGTGGCTTGGATGTGGGAAGGAGCTGCGCCCGACATAACGCGGATGCGAGGGCCTCGCAGGTCCTCGGCGTCGAAGTCTAGATCTATTCCCAGGGCCTGACAGAGCCGACCTGGCCCGCCGGTCAGATTGCGGCCCTTGGCACCCTGGCGGCGGTTTTGCATGGTGTCCAGGCCTTGCAGAGGCTCAATGGCCCGAATGAGCACGGCTTCGCCGATGCCTTTTGGGGCGCAAACCATGTTCAGGCAGTAGCTGCGATGGATTTGATATACGTATGCCGTACCGGGTAGGCCGAACATGGAGGCGTTGCGTTTGGTCATGCCACGACTGGCGTGGCAGGCGGCGTCAAGGCGCAGGTAGGCCTCAACTTCGACGATGCGGCCGGCGAGCCAGGTCTCGGCATGTCTTACTTGAAGGATCGCGCCCAAAAGCGCGGGCGCCACTTCATCGGCGGCGGCCCGGTAAAAACGCAGAGGCAAGACGCGACCCATGACAAAAATCCGGGTCAGAGTTTCTTAATGACTCTGCGAACGCCCTTGGACTTGCGGCCCTTGGGGCGAAGCTCCAGAAAGGAATTCAAGGCTTCTCTCGCTGCTTCCTTGTCGCCCAGGCCGATGAAGAGCCCCCCCATTTCGTAGTAGGCCTCTGCCATTTCCGGCTTAATCAAAAGGGCTTGCTTGAATTCACCGATGGCCTGGCGCAAGCGGTCCTTGCGCTTTTCGCCTTTGATTCGCTTGGCCGTCAGATACAGGGTTTGCCCATAAAGGAAGTGCAGCGTGGCATCTTGGGGGTTGGCCTCCAGCAAAGGGGCCAACGATGCGTGGGCCTGGCTGTAACGCTTTCGCCTGATGAGCTTTCGAGCGAATCTGGTGGCACTGCGCACCTTGGCGCTGGGCTTGTAGGGTTTTTTTAGCAAGGCCAGGTCGACACCTGGCTCGTCAACATCATCCTCGACTTCGCCCCCGTCCTCCCCTGCCTCAATGCCCCCATCCGCGATCGGTTCTGCATCCACCTCCTCGCTCGGGCCCTGGGCGTCGGCCACAAGCACCGCCGGAACAGCATCGTGTCCCGCATCAGGCTCGCCCAGTACAACATCACCCAAACCAAACCAGATGGGGAAGAAGTGCCATGCGCCCAAAACAACGATCAGACCACCCAACAACACCCCGGCAACGATGAGCCAGCGCTTGTAGGCCAGCAGCCCCTTCGGGTTGCGATTGATGCGCTCGGTGAACTCCACCGGGACGGGGTCGGCCATGGGCTCCCCAAAGGCCACCGCATCAGCCGCTGCCTCCATCTCCTTGGCGGCCCCGGTGCCCTCCGGCGGCATGCTCACCCGCGCCCCCGAATCCGATCCCTCGTACCAGGCGGGAGCCGCAAGGGGATCCACAACCACATGCTCCGAAGCTTCCTCCTTGACGAGTTCAACCGGCTCCAACTCTTTCAGTTCCTTCAGCTCCTCTAGTTCTTTCAGCTCCTCCAGTTCTTCGAGTTCTTCCAACTCTTCGGCGGGCACCGGCTTCTCTGCAACAACCAAAGGCTGAACAGCAGGACCCAGGGCCAGATCGAAAGCGTCCGAGGCCTGGTCCACGCCCGTGCCCAGCTGGGTGCTGCCCTTGCTAAAACCCGGGTTTGTCCGACTTGCATGCGCACCCCTCGGATCAGGCGGAAGAAAGGAGTCACCAGCCGAGCCCGTCACCTCACCGGGAGGCAGTACGAGCGGAGCGGAGTCCTGCGATCCACGGGGATCCTTATCCGCCTGTGTCGGCTCATCGAAGGGGTCCGAATCCATCAATTCGTCGTCGGCCTCCGCTGCCGCATCCGGCTCCAAGCCGGTTGGCGGATCCTCGACAGGAGGCGGTTCCAAAACTGGATGCGATCCAGCCCTACCCACCGCCGTAGGCACCCGGTCGTGGACGTAGTGCACCTCTTCTTGCAGGTTGTCCCGCTCCTTCTCGACCTGAAGCAGTTTTTTGGTCAAGATGCGGATCTCGTCCTTGGCTGCGTCTTGTTTAGCTTTCAACTCGCGGATCTCTTCTGTAGAGGTTTCCTGATCCGCCTTGAGCCGCTCGGCCTCCCGCTCACGGTGCTCCAGCATCTGCCCCGAAACCATCTTGGTTCGAGCCAGTTCTTCTTGTAGTTCCGCCAGATCCTTCTGCTGTTTTTCCAGGCGCTTGCGCTGCATCTCCAACTCGGCGGCGCTCTCCTCGTCACGCTCGGCAGAAGCCGCCGCCGCAGCCTGTTCATCGCGGGCCTTCGATTCGACCTGCTCGTCGCGGGCCTTCGATTCGGCCAACTCGTTGCGAGCCTTTTTTTCGGATTCCTCGCGGCGTGCCTTTGACTCGGCCAATTCGTTGCGAGCCTTGCTTTGGGCAAAATCATTGCGAGTCTTTGTGTCGGTCAATTCACGCTTGAGCTTCTCAACCTCCAAACGAGCGTCACGCCCCTCCTTGGCTCTCTCCTCGGCCCGAACCAAGGCACGTTCTTTCTCTTCCAGCTTGCGACCAAGCTCCGTGGTTTCCCGACCCAGCTTGTCGATCTTGCGCTGAGCGTCATCGGCCCGCTGGCCCATCAAGCCGGAGTCCTTGGCAGGTGCCGTATCCAAAGCCTGGCAGCCAGCCAACTGCTGCTTCAGCTCAGCGACACTGCGTTCGGCCAAAAGAGCCCTTTGGGTCAGACGCTCCACATCTTTGGCTGGCGCGGGACCGCGGCGCTTGAGCTTGGTCATTTCCAGATTCAGCCGGGCTTTCTCTTCTTCCAACTTACGCTGATTGGCCTTAGCCGTCTCTTGAGCCGCCTTCAGATCCCAGGCGCGCTCCTCGCGCTCTTCGCCAAGAATCTTTTCCAACTCCGCGATGCGTTGCTTCAGCTTGTCTTGTTCATCCGCCGCCATCATTCACCTACCTGAAAACTTTCTCACCCACCTCATCAGAAGAAAGCGCATCGGCCTCCACATCCCGACCGGCTGGTCCCTTAGACAACAACTGCTTGAAATATTCGTGCTGAATAAGCAGATTCATCACTTCATTGGTGCCCGTCCAAATCAAAGTCAACCGGGCATCGCGCATCAGGCGCTCGATGGGATAGACATCGGTATAGCCTATGCCCCCCATGATCTGCATGGCGTCATTGACCGTGTCCCAACCCGCCTGGGTACAAAACTTCTTGGCCTCGGACACCAGTCGACGAGGATCTTGGTCGCTGTCGGCCTTGAGGGCTGCGGTATAAAGCAGCGCTCGAGCTGCATCCAGGCGGGTCACCGAATCCGCCACCCGGAAGCTTACGCCCTGAAATTTGCGGATCTTCCTGCCAAAAGCCTCCCGATTCTCGCTATAGCGAGCGGCCACCTCCATGGCGGCCCGTGCCAGGCCCAAGGCCCCGGCAGCCGAGGTCAAACGCTCCGGCACCATCATGCGATTGAAAACCGTGGCTCCTTGATTCAGACCCCCCACCAGGTTGGCGGCGGGCACCCGCACCTCGTCGAAAAATATCCGGGCCGTGCCGCCACCTCGAGTCCCCATCAGACCATAGATGTACTCAACCTTCAGGCGCTCGTCTCGCTCGACCAAAAAAGTGCTGATGGCTTTGTGATCTGGCGCTTCATCATCGGTCCGCGCGTAGACGAGAAAAACATCGGCGCCCTCACCGCCCACGATAAAGCGCTTTTGCCCCGTGAGCACATAGTGGTCCCCGTCTCGAACCGCCTTACAATTGACGCCAAAAAAATCCGAGCCACCTCGAGGTTCTGTCAGCGCCTCGGCCGCGAAAAGATCCGCAGCCAGGATGCCTTTCAGGTATTTCTGCTTCTGTTCTTCATTTCCGAAGGCCACCAGTGCCTCGCCCACGATGGAGGGCATAACGTAGTTACAGCCCAAGGCCGTGCCCAGCACCCCAATCTCCTCAATGGCCGCAACCTCAGCGGTCCAAGGCAAGCCTCGACCACCATACGCTTCCGGAAAACGCAGGCCCAGAAGGCCACGACGGGCGGCGGCCTTAATGAAGTCCTTGGCGAAGCGAATCTCTTCGCGATCCATTTTCAGCAAGAGGTCAAAAGGAACTTCTTCTCGAAGAAAGGCGCGAGTTTCCTCGACCAAATCTTTGGTTTCCTGGTCCCAAAGTATATGCATACCAACTCCGAGTCCTTAGCGCATGGAGTACCGCAACGTCGTTTTTTCCTTTGTCGTTCAACAGAGTATCCAAGGCCCATGCGGACTGTCAAACAATCCATCCCAACGGAAGGATGCTTTGCCCTCCTGGTTTGACGACCCCGGGAAGCGGTGATATGTGGAACAAAAACCGGAAGGAGCTACACATGCAACGAAAACTCCTGATTCTTGGATTCGTGACTTTCTTGGCCGGTCTGGCCTCCTGCTCGAGCTGCGAGGGCGGCAAGACCAACCTTTTGGCTCTCATCCCAGCCGACGTGCCTGGTGCGGTGGTCTTGCCCAACTTGGCCAAAACCGTCGGGGACATCAAGGCACTCAAAGACAAGTTCTCGGTGGGTCCCATGGCCTTGGTGCTGACCTCCAGCCACAACGAGTTGAAAGCCATGCTGGGCTTCGACCCACTGCAGGTTGAAGCGCTGAAAAAGCTGGGCCTGGCCCCGGAAAAAGGCCTGGCCATGGTGCCGGCCCCCGAAGAAGAGGCCTTCATTGTCCTGGGCATCTCCGACCGAAAAGTCTTTGAGGCAGAAATCAAAAAACGCCTAAAAGAAGCATTCGCAGCCGATCAAATTCAAACAAGCAAGCATGAGGGCTTGAGCTTCACCTCGGTGGGCAGCCAAATCGACAAGGCTTTCTCCGCCCGACTGCATTATGCCTTTAGCGGCAAGTTCGCTCTGCTGGCGGGCCCCAATGCCGACCTGAAGAAACTGGCGCGTTTGTCCAAACTCAAAACAGAAGAAAGCCTGCTGGGGGCCGGTTGGTACAAGAGCCTGACCGCCAAATCCCCCGTGGACGCCGACGTCCTGGTTGTGGTCAATGGCAAGAAGGCCGAGGCACTGCAAGCTCAAGCCGGACTGCTGACGCAACACATGGACGAGGGCATGGCCTTGGCGGTTGGCCTGGCACCCAACGGCCTGAGTCTGGATCTCTTTGTGGGCCTGGACAAGGCCTCCGCCAGCCGGCTGGCCGGTTTCGCCGAGGGCGTGAAAGACGAACATTTAGAGCGCTACCTGCCGGCCGACAGCGTTGCCGCCATCAAGCTGCGCCTCAACATCGGCAAGGTACTGGATCAGGCTCTGGGTTTGGATGCCGGTTTCAAGGCCGAATATGACAAATCTTTGGCCGAAGCCAAGCGTGCCTTGAAAACGGATGTGGAAGCCAGCACGGTGCGCAACCTGACCGGCAATTTCATCATGGGCCTGTCTTTGGGCAAACCGGACACCATCAACCAACTCCTGCACAGCATCATCGCTCAACAACCGCCCACCAAAGAGGCGGGCGAGGCCATGCGCATTTTTGCATGGGCTCAGGTGCAGGATGCAGCCGCTTGGTTGCAGATCTTAGACAACGTTCTGGGCATCGCCACCGAAAGCCAGTCTTTGAAGGTCACCAAGAAAAGCGTAGGCGGTCTCCAGGCCATCCTGCTCTCTACGCCGGACATGCCGACTGAAGTTTTCCTGATGAACAAGGGTGATCTGATCGGTGTTTGCGCGGGCAACGGATGCCTGGAACAATCGGCCAGCCTCATAAGCGGCAAGGGCAAAAAATTGCCCGACCAAATGAGTGCGGGCGCGCGCAAACTCTTCGACGAGCCATCCAGCCTGGTTTCCTACCTGAACTTCACGCAAATGCGCGAAGTGGTCCAGGGCTTGGACACCAATGCTTTCGGCGACGCCGGCTACATGGCCAAGATGGCCTTCGGCATGGCCATGACCATCTTGCAAAACATCAAGGAACTCTCGGGCGTCGTTCGCCTGGAAGGCGGAGGCCTACGCCTGGCCGGGCACCTGGAAATCCAGTGATCCAACTCGAACATGTCGTCCGCGCTTACGGGCAGGGCGATGCAAGCACCAGGGCCCTGGATGACGTCAGCCTCCAGGTGGAAGCCGGGGGCTTTGTCACCATCGTGGGCACCTCGGGATCGGGCAAAACCACCCTGCTCAATGTCATCGGTGGTCTGGATTCAGGCTACGAGGGCAAAGCGAAAATTTCGGGCAAAGACCTCAAGACCATGTCCGATATCGAGCTGAGTCGTTTTCGCAACGAGACGGTGGGCTTTGTCTTCCAGCATTTCCATCTGCTGGAGCACTTAGACGCGATGCACAACGTGGCACTCCCCTCCTTTTTCTCCTCATCAGATGGACCGCAACTCGAACGGGCAGAAGAGGTGCTGGTTCGGGTCGGCCTGCAAGACAAGCTCAACCAGTTGCCCACCCAGCTCTCGGGCGGGCAGAAACAACGAGTGGCCATTGCGCGGGCCTTGTTCAATCAACCCAAGCTCATGCTCTGCGACGAGCCAACAGGCAACTTGGACACCCACACCGGTGCCCAGATCATTTCTCTGTTCGAATCGCTGAATACCGAAAACGACCTGACCGTAGTCGTGGTCACACACGAAGATTTTCTATTCAAACACGCCAGCCAAACCATTCGATTAGAGGACGGACGGCTGGTCGCCGAGGGAGCCCACGCATGAAGCTTGGCAAACTCGCAAGCCTGGTGCGCCAAAACGTTCGGCGCAACCGGAAGAACATGGCCTTCTCTGCGGTGGGCCTCGTGGTGGGCATCTCCAGTTTCTTTTTCTTCATCTCCTTAGGCGACGGCATCAAACGGGTCATATCCACCGAAATCTTTCCCGTGGACACCAACCGCATCCAGGTGGTCTCCCCCAGGGCCCAATTCGGCAGCTTGAACTCGGCTCAACGCCTGGACGACAAGGCGCTGGCCTCCATCCGAAGCATCGAAGGCGTTAAGGATCTCTACCCACGAATGAAGCTCGCCTTCCTGGCCTCGACCGCCATCGACGGTCGAGATCTTTCGCCCGGTGCCTTGGAACTGCTCAAAAATGTGCCTGGCATCGATCCCAATCGGATCCAAGCCCTGCGCTCGGTGCGCATGTGGCTCGAGATCATGGGCGATGGAATTGACCCCAGGCTGGTTTCCAATGAAGTCATGGCCAGCGAGTTCAAAGATCCGGCACCCGGTGATCCCATCCCGGTCCTGCTCTCTCAGCGAATGGTGGAAATCTACAACGGCTCTTTCGCCGAGGCCCGCGGCATGCCCAAAATCAGCGCTCAGCTGATCCCTTTCATCCCCCCCTTCCCGCTGACCCTGAACCATTCCTTCATCTCCCGGGACACTCGCGGCACCAGGCTCAAGACCCAGATGAAGCTGGTGGGTCTGAGCAGGCACGCCATCATGGGCGGCATCACCGTGCCCTTGGAAACGGCCCGCAAGTACAACCGACAGTTCGTCGGACCTGAGGCCGCTGAAACCTACGATGCGGTCATCGTAGAGGTCCGCTCTTCGGACTTTTTGGGTCCGGTACAAGAAGAGGTGCGCAAGCTTGGTTTCGACATCGACCTGCGTGAAAAACGCTTGGCTGAAAGCGTGGGCCTGACGGTGCTGATCATCACCCTGTTGTTCACTCTGATCAGCCTGATCATTGTGGGCATCGCCGCCGTGAACATTGCCCACACCTTCTTCATGATCATCTTCGAGCGAAAACGAGAGCTGGGTTTAATGCGGGCCCTGGGCGCAACCCGGGCGGACATCCGTCGCATGATCCTGGGAGAAGCCACCCTCATCGGCATCACGGGTGGACTCTTCGGTCTTGGACTGGGGCTGGTCGCATGCCTGCTGGTCGACACATTGGCGGCGAGCTTCTTGCCGGATTTCCCCTTCAAACCCGAAAGCTTCTTCGCTTATCCGCCATGGCTGTTTTTTGCTTCGGTGCTCTTTGCGGTGATCTTCTGCTGGCTTGGGGCCATTGTGCCCGCCCATCGAGCTGCCCGCATGGATCCGGCCAGGGCCCTCACTGGCAGGTAAGTCCAAACGCTACAAAAAGCGCCCCTGCTCAGTCAAGGCACCATCTTCCACCGCTTCCTTGAGAAGCTTCAGCGCCTCTTGGGCTTGGCTCTTGGGCACGGCCACCCTCAGTCGAGCCCTGCGTCCGAAGTCGGGCAAGACAGGAAAGAGCCGAAGGTCTCTGATCAAGCAGCCCACGTTATGCTCCGTGAGCAGGCTGATCACCACATCCGCCTCCATCCGATTGGAAACCATGTAGAGTTCGATGTATTCGGTCTCGCTGGTATCCTGAACCATCTCGTCGATCAAGTCCACCTTGCATTCAGGACAAACTTTCACGCTGTCTTTGTATTCGTACTCGCACTTGGGGCAAAAGGGCATCGAGGCCTCCATGATTTTTTATCTATATAGCGGCACCTTAGTTGTCGAGCCGAGTCCTGTCAAGCGCACTGACGACGCGATTCGCCATGGCCTTTGTCGCCAGCATTGTCGTCGATTATTCATTTGACTTCACCCAGTCAGATTGTTACCTTTCGGTGATCAAAAGAGTTTTTGACAAACTGACACCCAGGTACGCGATTGAAAAAGCCGACCAAATTCGGAAAATACTACCTGCTTGAACGTATCAACGTGGGTGGTATGGCCGAGGTGTTCAAAGCCAAAAGTTTCGGCGTTGAGGGTTTTGAAAAGCTACTGGCCATCAAGCGCATCCTGCCCAATATCGCCGAAGACGAAGACTTCATCACCATGTTCATCGATGAAGCCAAAATCTCGGTGCAGCTAAACCACGCCAACATCGCGCAAATCTTCGACCTGGGAAAAATCGAAGAGAGCTTCTTCATCGCATTGGAGTACGTCAGCGGTAAGGATGTACGCACCATCTGGGATCGCCACAAAAAGCGCAACCTCTTGCTGCCCATCCCCATGTCGGTCTACGTCATGAGCAGGGCCTGCGAGGGATTGGACTACGCCCATCGCAAAAAGGATGCCTCCGGGTCAGACCTGAACATCGTGCACCGGGACATCAGTCCACAAAACATCCTGGTATCCTACGAGGGCGAGGTCAAAATCATCGATTTCGGCATCGCCAAAGCCGCCAACAAGGCATCCAAAACCCAGGCGGGCATCCTTAAGGGCAAGTTCGGCTACATGAGCCCCGAACAGGTACGCGGCTTGCCGCTGGATGGACGCTCCGACATTTTCGCCGCGGGCATCATCCTCTATGAACTGCTCACAGGAGAACGATTGTTTGTGGGTGAAAGCGACTTCTCCACATTGGAAAAAGTGCGCAACGTCGAGATTCTTCCCCCCTCCACCTACAATCGTAAGATACCGGACACCCTGGAAAAAATCGTACTGAAGGCCCTCAGTAAAGATCCGGATGATCGCTTTCATACGGCCTACGACATGCAGGAAGATCTGCAACGCTTTCTGATCCTTAATCAAACCAACTTCGCCCGCAAGGACCTGGCCAACTACATGAAGCGCGCCTTCCGCGCGGATATCCAGCGGGAGCAAAAACGCCAGGCCGACTACCATTCTTTCAAGCCAGGAGACGAGCAGAATTTTGCCGAGGAAGTGACGGATCCTGCCGTAAGCGAAGCGGTCAGTCCCCGTGCCAGGCCGGCCCCTTCAAGGCCAGCCCCTCCTCCGCCAGTCCTCGACACCCAACAGGCAACGATGCCACCCAAAACCGCACCGAAGCCCGTGGCGAGGCCTCTGCCCGATCCTTTCTCAAAATCCGCCTCCTTGGATGCATTGTTCGACGGCGATGATGATGATGACGAAGACGACGATGTACAGACCGTGGTCTTCGACCCCCGAGAGAACGACGCCTTGGAAGCACTCCGAGGTGGTGCTTCGGCACCGCCCCCCTTGCCAGAGGCACTGGCCCAGCCCCCATCCGGTCCCAATCGCGTCAAAATGGGCTCCGGTCCCAATCGCGTCAAAATGGGCTCCGGTCCCAACCGGGTCAAGGTGGGCTCGGGTCCCCTGCCGGGTGGAGCACCCAAGCCAAAGAGGGTCTCCGTCAAGGTTCGCGCCAAAGCCGTCGGCATCTTCGACGAGGACGAACCCGCCACGGAGGTGACGGATATATCCACGCTGGACACCCCCCCGCCTGGACTGCCGCCTGGACTGCCGCCTGGACTGCCGCCTGGACTGCCGCCTGGACTGCCGCCAGGACTGCAGCGAGGCCCGCGGATGGCCCCTCGGGATGTTCCGCTCGACTTCCCCTCCAACGAAAACACGGCCACCGACGATGACAGCCCCGAAGCAGGAGGCAAACCGCGCTCCAAGCTGAACATGGTCATCGCAGTCCTTTCACTGCTTGCGGCCATCATCTTCGGACTGGCCGTCTTCGCCTATCTGCAGAAACAAGGTATTCTGGGCGGTGGGTCCACCATCTCCATTCAGGTCAACCCCGCCGACGCCCAGGTTTTTCTGGATGGTCGAATGGTGGGCAATTTCAGCCCCAACGTGGTTCAAAATGTAACCCAGGGGACCCATAACCTTGAGGCCAAACGGCCCAACTTCATCGATCACAAAGAGCGAATCGAAGTTCACGCGGACGAGCAGCAGGCTTTCGATATCGCCATGAGGTTCGTCCCCGCCACTTTAGAGCTTAGCTACGAGCCCGCGGACGCCATCGTGGAGATGGACGGCGCAACCATCGGAAAACAAAGCCCAATCAAAAAAGCGGACATGGTCAGCGGCGTGGAACATGCGTTTGTCGTCAAACGAGAAGGTTACGAGTCCAAGTCATTCGATCTCAAGCTGGCGGCCGATGAAACGAAAAAGAAAAGCATCAAGCTGGTTGAAATACTCTTCGGCCTCAAGGTGGAGTCCAATCCTCCGGGTGCCGAGATTTTCCTGGACGACGAACGGCAACAAGGAAAAACCCCGCAGGAGCTCAAAGGACTCAAGGCATGGAAGACTTACAAGCTTGAAATCAAGCGCCGTGACCAGGAATGGAGCAGCACAATCCGTTACGACGGACAGAAGATCAAAAAAGTCACAGCCCGCCTGAACAAAGCAACGACCAGCGGCGACTCTCCCCCTCGCAAAAAAAAACCAAGGAAGCGACTCCGCCGTAAGTCAAAGCCAGTGGGCAAGGGACTTCTCAAGCTCAATTCCAAACCCTGGGGTCAGGTATCGATCGACGGCAAAGACATCGGCCGCCCCACGCCACTCATCAACTACGAATTACCAGCCGGTAGGCACAAAATCACCATCCGCTTCCAGGACGGCTCATCCAAGAACACCACGGTAAACATCAAGGCAGGAAAAACCACCAAGGCCATCGTGCGTTAGCCGATTCACCAATCTTCAGTTCCATCGTGATCGTCTAAAGGATCGCCGCTTTCGTTCTCTCGACTTTTGATTCGATCTTCCCGGGCGGCCTCATCGTTGCGGTGCTTCTTGGCTGCGGCGCTATCGTCCGTGAACCAATCTTCGGTGCCCGAACGACCGGCCAAAGGATCGCCCTCTTCTCGATAGCGCCTAAGTGCCTCCAAGCCCTTGCGCATGAAGGCTACCCCAAAACGACGGATGTCTTCTTCCTCGCCATAACCGGAAGCTTCCATTTCGAGTTCTTCTTCGTAAACCACTCGTGCCCGACTGTACTCAAATAGATAGAGTCGAAGCACCAAAGATGCACCATCGTGGGCCAGTTGGCCAAGAACCGTCCAATCCATACCCACGGCCTGGCCCAAGCGAAGCACTTCTCCACGCAAGTCATCATCTGATACTGCCTGGGCAGCTCGATCCGAAATCACCAAAAAACCACTGCCCGCCTGACCAGAAATCAACTTGATATCCAAAGGCAGAAGGTTGCCCGCCTCAACGGTGATGACCTGACCCCAGTTCTGATACCCGGGCAACTTGGTAACCAAAAAGTGCCGCCCCGCCGGAATGCCGTCCATGCTGTCCGGCGTAACACCCACGAGTTTACCATTCCGGTAGAGATTGGCCCCCAGCGGATCGGTCTTGATGGAAACACTGCCCAAGGGCATGGACGCCAAGCCCGCCCTGACCTTGCGGAATGCATCAAGCACGAAGTCTTCATATTTGGTTTTGGGCAATCGGGTATGGGAATCCAGCAAGAGCACGTCCGTGAATGCCTTGCTGGCTTCTTCCATGTTGCCTTGCATGGCGTGGCCGACACCGACAAGCAAAATGCTTTCGATGTATCGCGCCAAAGGATCCAAGTAACCGCCCATCTTCTCGAAAGCTTCGCGAGCCTTTTTTGCGTGAGCGATGACCGTGGCGTATTCCATCTCACGCATGGCTGCTTTGGCCGATTTCAATTGGACTTTGGCCTTTTCGAGATTTTCCTTGGTCTTTGTCGGCGCTGCCGCTTTCAAGCGATCGGCCAAATCCAAAACTTGGATGCTTGGCACCTGAAGCATGACCTTGCGAATCATATGGGTCATCTCGCCGGCCTTGTGCTGCAAATCGTCGGACATGCCCGTCACGAACACCTGACAACGATTGATTTGCTTCTTCTTCGCGGCCATGCCGGGAGAAGACAAACAGGCACACAGGGCCAAGGCCAACAAAATACGAGGGGTCAGTGAGCTCAACATGGGAACCCTCCAGTTAGGATGCGACATGGCGCTGATCTTTTAGACAGCGGGTTCAAAAAGAAAATTCTATGGCACCCCGCTGGGGCTGCAAAAAATACCAGGTCAGCACACCTGCGGTGGTAGCGACCGCCACGCCACCGCCTACGATGGCCCATATCCACCACTTCTCATACCACTGGGGTCCTGCCGGCGAAAAGGGGACACAAACGCCTTCCTCGGAGCAGACTTCACCTTGGGCACAGTCCGAATTGGAGTTGCAGCTGGTCCTGACGATGACGTCCTTGGGCTTCTTGTCACCCCCGGGTCCGGCCAGGCCACCTGCGGGCGGCATTTTCACCTTGCGATACAATGAGGTCACAAAAGCATCGGCCCGACCCAGAAAGTTGGAACTGGTGATGTCGAAATTGGCCGTGCGGTAAGCGATCTTCGCCCTGGGGCTGAGCCCGACGAGCACTGCCTTGACGCTGATTTGGTTCTTGCGCTGGGTAACCTTGAGTACGGCCAATCGGTTGGCACCGGCCCATTCGCCCAATTTAACCAGAGGGAAGGCAGGCGGGTCGGCTTCCAGGTCATTCAAGACTTTTTTGGTGCGTTCCTTCTGACCACCCAGCCCGGAAGCAGGCTTCAAGGTGGCCTCGATCAACTCCTCGTGGGTGGCGAAAAAGCTGACAATCTGGCCCCAATTTTGGTAACCGTCACGCTCAATGCGCATGAAGTGAGAGCCCTCAACCACCCGAGTCAGTTTGATTGGCGTTACGCCCTTGAACACGCCATTGAGATAAACCTCTGCCGCCGGCGGATTGGAGCGCACCATGACCGTGCTTTGGGGCGAGGACGCCACCCGCTCTTTGACCCGATTGAAAACTTCTATCATGGAGGGGGGGAAGGTCTTGGTGTCCAAGTTCTTGCGTTTGTCAAACAGGGCCACCTGGAGAAAAGACTGAGAACCCAGGTCGTCGTCACCGGAAAGAATATACGCCGCCCCCATGAACAAAAGGGCATCCACATATTGACCACCATCGCCCAGACGACCCACCGCCTTCTTGTACAGATCGATGGCTTTCTGCAGCTTCTCCACCGCCACGTCCAATTCCAGGTTGTCATACTCTTCCCGGCCGGACACCATCGCGCTGTTTGCCTGCTCGATAAGTCGCAGGCGCTCGTCCGCGTCGTCGGAGAAAAACATCCCGCGAATGTCCAACACCTCGAACTTCTCATCTCGCGCGAAGTTCTCCCTAACCACATGGTTAAAAAGAGCCGCGGCCTTCTCTGAAAATTGATCCGTCGGCAGGGCGAAACCAGCGAGTTTCAGTTTGGCCGGTGGCGCGTCTTTGGCCGCCGCACGGGACACCAGGCTCTCGCCAGCCACCCAACTTGAACCAAAAACCCACACGATCAACGCGATAAGCACTGCGGACAGCGTGGTCAAATTGCGTCTTTGCAAGGACATCCTCTCACCTTTCGCTCGTCGTCTAACTCTCAACTGACTCTATTTCATCGCCCTCAGCATTAAAATTCCAGAAGAATCTGACTGCCGGGTTGCGACTCTTCTGAAAACATCACACCCAGAGTCACACCCGTGGCCACCGCGGCCACACCCGCGGCGATTGCCGTCCAGAACCACCAACGCTTAACCAGAGGCGTAGCATCCTCTGGTTCGTGAAAACCATCACTATGCAAGTCGATGGACGACGCAGTTTTCATCGCCACCAAGTTCGGATGGGATTGTAACACATCATCCCGACCCGTGAGCATGAAGGTCACCACGACGTGCACAGCCTTTGCGAAGGCAGCGCCCTCCCCTGGCAACATGCCATCGTAGATCCGCTGCGGCTTGCCGGAAGGTAAATCGAAGAGGCCCAGGCGCAAACCCAAAGCCCCATCTCCTTGGCTCAGGCGGCCCACCAAAATCCGATCGAGACCCGCGCCGACAGCGATGCTCACCAATTCAGGAGGCAATGCCTGATCCTCGTCCAGTTCTTCAGCGGCTTCGGCCACCGCCGACAGGAGTCGTCGGCCATCAGGAGCAGGCTCCAGCCTGCAATTCACCGAATTGTCTATACCCGTGCGCAAGGTCATCACCTTGGCCCAGGGAGCATAGCCGGCCTTGCGCAGCCCCACCAGATGCTGGCCCAGGGGAAGCCCGTCCACATCGCAAGGCGTCACCCCCCGAAAAACACCCCCCACATAAACACGCGCGTGCTCCGGACTGGAGACCACGGACAAAATGGAGGTGGCGTCACTGACCAAATCCCGACGCGCCGCGTCAAACATGGACACCATGCCCGGCGGAAAAACACGCTTGTTCAGTTGGGCTCCCGGATCAACCACCAATACACGACGAAAACCCTCTTGTCCTCCAACCAGGTCTCCATTGAGGATATGAGAGGCTGCCAAGTAAATCAGCGCCTTCCTGTAGGATTTGGGCTGGCGTGCCAAAATCAAGGGTGCCTTTTCAAAATCGGCCACGGCTTGGCCCAGGCGATCTATGGCCGTATCTGGTTCCAGATTGTCGTATGCCGCCTCGCCCTCTTTTACCGCAACAAGAGCCTGGGCAAAATGCCGTTCCTGCTCCGGATCCTCTGACGCCATGGTCAAGGCATCTGAAGCCAAGACCTCGACTTGCTCCTGAGATTTCCATCGAACCGCAGCCAAATGCTCGAAATAAGCAGCAGGCCTGAGACTGAAACCGTCCGTCCCATGGACCACCACAGCCACCCGCGCCTCCACAACATCAGCTGCCAAAACCAAAAAAAGGAGCGCAGCCGAAACACGGGTCAGGGCAAAAGTCGAGCAAATTGTCTGCGAGAAACGATTGTGCATACGCCGGTGATCTTTGGCCAGAAAACACCCAAAGTCAAGAACATCCAACGATTTGGCTTGATGACGTTGACGCCTTGGCCAAGCGACCGTACAATGAGTGAATCAGCAGCCAATGTGGAGGACGACATGATCATTCCCAAGGGCACTTCATTCGTTTTTGTGGGCAAACTCTCATCGATGACCCGAGATCAAGCCCGCATCCTGGTGGAATCAAAGGGCGGCATCTGCCCATCCGCCCTGGCACCGGAATTGGACTACCTGGTGGTGGGCAATGAAAACTCCCCGCTCTACGGCGGAGAAAAAAGACCAAAACAAATCAAAGCCGAAGCAATGATCGATGCGGGTGCGCCCCTGGCCATCATCGATGAAAACGAATTCCTTGGCCTACTGGATGAAGCAACGCCAGCAGAACTCGAGGCCATTGCGGAAGCCGAGATCAGCTGATTTTCAACTGCTCGTCCACTTCACGCAGCCAGTTGACCGCCAAGGGATAAACCTCTTCGGGTGCGCGTTTGCCCATGAGGAGGTCTCCATGGCCGTAATCCGCGGAAAATCCCGTCTTGACGGAAAGCTCGAGAAAACGCTTTTCCTTGGAAGCCAGCCGACTTATCCAGCGCCGGGTGTTCTTGGGCGGAGACATGCGATCCTGCACACCACTGATAAACAAGGAGGGCGTCCGTACCCGGTTGAGGGCTTCGGTGTAATCCACTTGCTTGTTTTTTGACCGCACATGACCAGATCGAACCCAATCGGAAAATTGCAAAATGATGCCAGGTGCTTCATTGGTGACCAACTTTTCAAAAATATCCAGACTGGTCTCCTCGTCTACATTGTCCGGGTTGGCCAAAAAACGAAGGAAAAAGTCAACGGCTTTTCGATTTCGCCGAACCAAGGGCAGCATTCGTCGTCCCCACTTCTCCTGATCCATGGTAGGCAGAACCCGGTGCACTTGGGCCATGGCACCCCAGGCCTTGAGCATCCACTGGCCGCTAAACCCCAAGGGGGTGCCGAACAAGGTCAAGGAACGTAGTGAATCGGCCATCTCGCTCGCCGCCATCGCCAGACCCAGCATGCCCCCCATGCTATGACCCACCCAATGCACCGGTCCGGGATTGTGCTCTGCCAGGGTCGCCAAGCAAGCCTTCAGGTCCTGATTCAAAAAATCCTCAAAATCCCAATCATCCCCTTTACCCTCAAGTTTTTGGCTCTCACCCCGTCCACGAAGTTCCACAACCCAGCAATCATATCCGGCCCGGGCCACATGGCGGGCCAAAGAGTGGCGCTCATTCAAATCAAAGTTGTAATGATTGGCCCCCATGCCGTGGACAAACAAGACCGGCTTGTCGCCCGGAAAGCGAAAAAGACGCACACGCCAACCATCTTCGGTATCCACATGGTGCAATTCCATCGGTCGGCCTCCCATTGAAGAGCAAAGCATAACAGGCCGTCCACCTCGTTGAAACCAAACCCCGGCAACGATACACTGTCGATCATGTTCGCACACATCCACCAAAACGTAACCGAGATCTTAGGCATACTTCCCGAACATGTCACCCTGGTGGCCGCCGGCAAAACCCGACGGCCAGAGGAACTACAGGCCGCCGCTGATGCAGGCGTATGCATCATCGGCCATAACTATGTTCAAGAAGCCCAGGCAGCAGTCGATGCACTTGGGCGACCCGTGCGCTGGCACATGATCGGACACCTCCAACGCAACAAAGCCAAGCTGGCGGTCGAACTCTTCGACATGGTGGAAACAGTCGACAGTCTGCGCCTGGCCCGAGCCCTGGACAAAGCAGCAGGCGAGGCAGGCAAGCGCTTGCCGGTGCTTATCGAGGTCAACTCGGGCCGAGAAGACAACAAGCACGGTGCGGAACCAAATAGCGTAAAACAACTGGCGCAAGACATCTGCGAATGCCAGCACCTTGAATTGCAAGGCCTGATGACCATGGGTCCTTTCCTGGAAGAAGCCGAGTCCATGCGCCCATACTTCCAACTAACTCGCGAGCTCTTCGACGGCCTCCGCGGCATGAACCTGCCCGGCGCAGATCTGCAATTTTTGTCCATGGGCATGAGCGACAGTTACGCCGTGGCCATCGAAGAAGGTGCCAACCTGGTACGAATCGGCACAAGCCTGTTTGGGGCGAGGGCATGAATGCGGGCCGAAGGTTTTGGGTGGCTTGGACGATCGGAGCCCTGCTCTGGACCGCGGCCATGGCCCTGGCCGGCCCCAAAGATCTGAGCTTGAGCCTGGCCATGGTCAACACCAAGAGCGATTTCGGCTGGCTGGTCTCCCGCTTCGGCGAGTGGCCCGGCTGGGCCCTGGTTCTCAGCGGCGTGTTTCTCCTGGTCAACACCGCCCGTCACCCGGAAAACGGCTGGCGAATCTACCGGCCCCTGGCTTGGTCCGTACTAATTCTGGCCGCCTGCCAGGCGGGCATCGTCACCGCGCTCATTAAGTATTTCTGGGGCCGGGTCCGCTTTGTGCACCTGGACTCGAACCTGTCCAATTATACGCCCTTCTGGATTCCAGGCGGCGTCGGTGTCGGCAAGTCCTTCCCCTCGGGGCACACGGCCATGGCCTTCGTCTGTGCGCCCTTACCCTTTTTCTTTTTTGCCAGACGCATGGCTCTGGCCAGCTGGCTCAGCCTGGCCTTCGTGATAGTCTACGGTGGCGGGGTGGCCTGGGGCCGAATCGTTTACGGCAGTCACTTTCTGACCGACACCCTCTTTTCAGCCGGCCTGGCGCTTCTGGCCGCACCGCTTGTGCTCAAAGCCCTCGATCACAAGCCAAACAAAAAAAAGGCGCCGACCCCAAAAGAGCCGACGCCGGAAGTTTCACAAAACAAATAGACTTTACAGCTCACCCTTGGCGTGCTTCTCGCCCAGCACCTTTAACATGTCCTCGCTCATCTTCTCCAGGTCGAACTCGGGTTTCCATCCCCATTCTTCGCGAGCCGCCGAGTCGTCCATGTTGTTGGGCCAGGTCTCGGCGATGCCTTGCCGAACCGGGTCCACGTCGTAGTCCATTGAAAACTCCGGGATATGCTTGCGGATGACCGCCGCGATGCCCTCGGGATCGAAACTCATGGCCGACACATTGAAGGCGTTGCGGTGCTTGAGCTTGGACCCATCGGCCTCCATCAAGTCCATGGCGGCATTGATGGCGTCGGGCATATACATCATGTCCAAGAAGGTGCCGCGATCCAGATAGCAGGTGAACTTCTTGTTCTTGATGGCCTCATAATAAATCGCCACGGCGTAGTCGGTGGTGCCGCCACCAGGCAAAGTCACGTTGGAGATGATGCCCGGATAGCGCACACCGCGCGTGTCGACGCCATATCGCTTGAAGTAGTAATCACAGAGCAACTCGCCGGCCACCTTGGTCACTCCGTACATGGTGTTGGGACGCTGCACCGTATCCTGCGGGGTGTCGTCCAAAGGCGTGCTGGGGCCGAAGGCGCCGATGGAGCTGGGGGTGAAGACGGCACACTTGTGCTCACGCGCCAACTCCAACACGTTGTACAAACCGTTGATGTTCACGTTCCAGGCAAGCTGAGGCTTGGCCTCGGCCACGGCCGACAAAATGGCCGCCAGGTGATGAATGGTGTCGATCTTGTACTTCTTGACCACCTCGGTCATTTTCTCCATGTCCGTGCAGTCGGCAAACTCGAAAGGACCCGAGTCCTTGAGCTCGGCGGAAGGCGCCGTCTTGCGGCCACAAGCCACCACATTGTCGGCCCCGTAACGCTCCCTCAAAGCCAAGGTCAATTCCGATCCAATCTGTCCCACCGCTCCCGTCACCATGATGCGCTTCATGTCTTCCTCCAAGCCTCGCTAAAGTTGGCAGGTCAAGCCCCGTTTTCCGGGACCAACGCCTGGGCAGCATCCCAAAAGCTTGACATTTATGTCAAGCCCAAGTGCTTACAAATAAGCAATTTTCTTCAAGATGGTTGACAAAAACACAGAAACCAACGAAAAAGACTGCGGATATCGACTTGTCTATAATCTTACTTCTGGAGGATATGATGAAATCGTGGATCAAGCTTTCCTTTTTGGCCATCTTCGCTTTGGGCCTGGCCCTGAACAGCGCTGCCTGCGGTGATGATGACCCCAGCGGTGGCGAATGCAGCGAAGTCAGCGTGGCCGATTGCCCAAGCAACACTGATCACCTCTTATTCTATGCAGACGCGGACTCAGACGGTTTCGGTGATGCCGCCGATGCGGCATGCCTCTGCGCACCTTCAGCTGCCTATCCCACGCCGCTGTCCGGTGACTGCAACGACGGCGACGTCGCCACCCATCCTGGCGCTTTCGAAGTCTGTGACAACGCCGACAACGACTGTGACGATAGCGTGGACGAGGGCCTGGGCCTGCGCTTGGCCGACGGCAGTTGGGCGGACCTGGGCGCGACCTGCGGTTTGGGCGCCTGCGCCGGCGGCAGCGTGATTTGCGCGGCCGACGGACATGGTGCAATC
The DNA here is from genome assembly GCA_019314375.1 of Deltaproteobacteria bacterium. Lineage (GTDB taxonomy): Bacteria > Myxococcota > B64-G9 > B64-G9 > B64-G9 > JAFCZJ01. The sequence goes on from JAFCZJ010000058.1 coordinate 26,708, forward strand.
TGCGACAGCGCGGCCAATACTTCGGCCGAGCTCTGTGACGGCGCGGACAACGACTGCGACGGCGAAGTCGACGAAGGCTTCGTCTACTTTGACAACGAAGGCGGCATGCTGGCGACCGGCGACACTTGTGGTTTGGGTGCCTGTGCCGGCGGCACCGTGGCCTGTACGGCCGACGGTTCGGCCATAGCCTGCGACAGCCTGAATCTGGCCGCGGCCGAGCTCTGTGACGGCGCGGACAATGACTGCGACGGCGAAGTCGATGAGGGATTCTTCTTTCTGGGCACCGACGGCATGATGCTGGCGGACGGCGATGCCTGCGGCGTGGGTCCCTGCGCCGGCGGCACCGTGGCCTGTACCGCCGATGGCTCGGCCCTTTCTTGCGACAGCCTGAACCTGGCCGAAGCCGAGAGTTGTGACGCCATCGACAACGACTGCGACGGCGAGATCGACGAAGGCCTGACCGATCCCCTCAACAGCGACTGCAAACTGGCCGGCCTCTGCGCCGTCGAGGGCGCTCGCCTCTGCGCCGTCGAGGGCGCTCGTGTGGCTTCCATCTGCTCCGCCGGAGCCTGGATTTGCGATTATTCGGCCGTGCCCGGCTACGAGGGCCTCAACGAGCTGAGCTGCGACGGTCTGGACAACGACTGCGACGGCAACATCGACGAAGACTTCGAAAACAGCGATTCCGATAGCCTGGCCGACTGCGTGGACAACTGCGTGGCCGTGACCAACGAAGATCAGGCTGATGAAGACCTCGACGGTGCCGGCGATGCCTGCGACAACTGCCTGGGCCTGGCCAATGCCGACCAACTCGACAGCGATATCGGGGATCTGAACTTCTTCTTTGAAAATTCCGACAACGGCAGCGATCAGGACTGCATCGAACCCGAATTCTGCCTCGCCCGCTCAATGAGGGGTCCGATCTTCCCAGTGGGTAGCTACTCAGGCCAATGGGCTTGCGGCAACTGCGACGACATCGCTGCCAACACACGGTGGTTTTCTGAATTCGACCGAGGCCTCCGGGATGCTTGCTTCGACGGGTGGATGCCCAACATGGTGGGTCGACAGATCTGCCTGCACATCATAGACAGCGATAGCTACTACTCCTTCGAGATGGCATCTTGGACCAGCGAAACAGGTGCCGGTTTTTCCTACTACCGGGACGGATTCGATCCCGACGGCATCGGCGACGCCTGTGACATCTGCCCCAATGATGTGGATCCCAACCAGGAAGATGGAGACACGGACGGCATCGGCGACGCCTGCGACAACTGCGTCGAAGTGGCCAATGCGGATCAAGCCGACTTCGACGGAGACCACCTGGGCGACATGTGTGACAACTCGGATGACGACAGCTGGATGGACTTCGAAGACAACTGCCCCGGAATGGACAATCAGGATCAACTTGATGCCGACACGGACGGCCTGGGTGACGCCTGCGACAACTGCATCGACGTCCCCAACCCAGATCAGGTGGAAAGCGAATCGCTGCATCAGACACTGTTCACCAAGGAAGACTACAGCGACCAAGAAGACTGCTTCTACCCCGGCGTCTGCATCACTCGAGATAACGATGGCGGCGCCTATAACGCGGCTTGGCTGCCCATCGAATGGGCCTGCGGCCGCTGCAACGCAATGACCTCGGAATGGCGTTCCCAGCATCGCGACCTGAGGAACTGCTTCGACGGCATGCGCAACATCCCGGGCCACGACACCTGCCTGCATATCATCGATCTGGATACAGGCCGTGACGTCTATATCGACCTCGCCTGGACCGCCTGGACCGCCCACAGAAACGGCGGCGGCTTTGCCTACCTGCGCTCCGAGGCACCGGATGGACTTGGTGATGCCTGCGACAATTGCCCGGAACGATTCAATCCGGATCAAAACGACGAAGATGGCGACGGTTTCGGCGACCCCTGCGATGTCTGCCCCTTGGACGACAACCCGGACCAGGCGGACGGCGACTCAGACGGCATCGGCGACCTTTGTGATGAATGTCCCGCCGATCCGAACAACGACTGGGACCACGACGGCATCTGCGGCGACGTGGACATCTGCCCGGATGTATTCGACCCGGACCAGGACGACCTCGACACAGACGGCGTGGGCGATGCCTGCGACAACTGCCCGGAAGACGCCAACGCGGACCAGGCGGACAGTGAACCCCAGGTCACGGTAGACTACGTGCACGCCGACTTCTCCCCCGACGCCGACTGCATCCTCCCCGATGTATGCATTACGAGAGATGAAAGCGGCCCTCTTTTCAACACGGAAATGGTCGAAGTCCTCTGGGCACGCGGCCGCTGCTTCGCCGAAACAACCGAATACTATGAGGACATCCGCGATGCGATGGACTGGGATATGCGCGACGTCGTCGGCGAAGACCTTTGCATGTGGATTCCGGAATACGGAATCCATTTGGACGTACACTTCACATCATGGAGTGATGGTGGCGAAGGTGGCGGTGGTGGCGGTTTTGCGTACACCCGCACCCAGGGACCGGACGGCGTTGGCGATGTCTGCGACAACTGCCCCGAAATTTCCAACCCCGGGCAGAACGACGATGACGGCGACGGCGTGGGCGATGTCTGCGACGACACCGACGGCGACACCTTGATCGACATGAACGACAACTGCCCCTCCGTGCCCAACATCTTCCAGTTCGACACGGACGAAGACGGCATCGGCGATGCCTGCGACAACTGCATCGACCATACCAACAACAATCAGGACGACCTGGACCTCATCTCGGTGGACTTCCGCCACGAGTCCAACACCGCCGATGAGGACTGCATCGAGCCCGGCGTGGTCTGCTTGTGGCGCGACGTAAGCGGACAGGTCATCAACACCCTGGCCGGCGCCGTTG
>JAFCZJ010000166.1 GCA_019314375.1 Deltaproteobacteria bacterium
TCGGATACTTCCTGGACATCATAGAAGATACGGCTGGATTCCCGTTCGGGTCGCTGCAAGCGACGCTATACCCGGCAGGCGACGACGACAACTTCAGAGCGCGCTGCGAAGACACCCCCGCGGGCGTCCTGCGCCCGACCTTTATGCTGACCGACATCCCGGCTGGCAGCAACTACGACTTGTATGTCTGGGGCACCTGCCTGCACAGCGCCGACGATCCGGTCTACACCTGCTTGACGGGCGAACCAAGACCCACCTGGGGCGGCTGCCAAAGCAGGAATTTGGGCAACCAGAATGAAGTCGTGATGTTTGAAGTCAACTGCCTGGGCACAACCAATGACACCGTCCTCTTGAATATTTCGGTCGAGAGGATAAGCGGTCCCTGGAACTGCGAGGAATACACCCTGTATTGGGGTGACAGCTGACGATCTGAGGGGGATGGATACTGACCAAGGACACCACTGGCACTATTCACCTGGTTCAGTATGTGCGTTTACTTTTCAGCCGGACACTCCAATGGACAATCCGCCCCATTTTCTGCCTGCTTGCAGCCCGCGTGCATGAACAATAAGTTCTTACCACATGGGGCGGGCTTACCCTTGTGATCGTAACACTTGAAGGGTCCACATGGCTTATAAGCAGCCCAGCGGCCTTCTGATTTGATCTGGTTATTGCCCCACCAACGCGTCCAGATGCCAATTTTTTTACCCATGTCAAACTTGCCTTTTACAGACGGGCTTCCATTGGACGTATAAAGCACTGACAAACCATGCTGATGGCCATTCTTGAGCTGTTTGTACTGCCACTCAGATCCGTTTTTGTACCAGGCCCTGAAAAGATACTCACGCTTACCTTCATTGGTCTCGCACCACTTCTCCAGTCGTTGGTCCTTCGTGGTGTTTGTCTTCTCGATCAGACCTTCAGGGCATTGAAAGTCATCCCCGGACCCTGCCAGAGAAGGAAGAGCTACAAGTACACAAAAAATGATCATTATCATTCGCATGCCATCTCCTCAAAATAGGGGTAATCGTTCAAGTGGTTTGACCACTTGATGGAAGCAAGGATGGCCCGAGACGCCCATGAAGTCGAGCAAGAAATGCCTCGTTAAGAAATTCGAAACCTTGTCCTGGTTGGTCTATCCAATATTCCAAGCGCTGCGTTCGAAAAGCATCTACGTATCGATTCACGATGGGCTGGTGAGAGTATATCGAGGCCTTTTCAAGACAGGCACCTTCCAGTCAAATGTCGAGTTTCGCCTGGATCAGATCTCCCGAGCGGAAGAGAATCCATCAGGCAGCCGGCTCACCTTGGTCATTGAGGAGGCCGATCCAATCCGGATCAACTTCCGCCTTGTTCGGAGCCAAGATCGCATGATCCTCTTGAATGCGCTGACACATCACGCACAAGAAGCACAAGCCCCAAGCCCCAAGCCCGTCAGGTGCCAGACGAACACAGGAATATTCGGAATAATTTGAATCCCAAAAAAATGGGGCGCCAGGCAAGCAGTTGGGGCGGCCTCGAAAGCCATGAAGGGGCTTGTTAATCTAGGTTCGAAGAAGCGGACAGAAGAAGCAGACAAAACAAAACCCCGATGCCTTGTGAGCACCGGGGTTTCTGCTATAGCAGGTCTTTCGTCAACCAGGGGCTCTGACCCTGGACCCATTCCAGAATGCAGAAAACAGAATGCCAGAATCCAGAATCACTGGGACGACCGACCACACCGCAAACCGATGACGCTGTCCCTGACCGGCGGGGGGCTCCCGGCGCGGGAGGACGCGCGGAAGTCCACTGTATCGACGCCGTGCCAGGAACCACCGCGCACCACGCGAGCTTTTTTCTTGTTGTCATACCAAGAAGAAGTCCACTCCCACACATTCCCGCCCATGTCACACAACCCGCTCACACTGTTACCGCTCGTCTTTGAGCACACTGGCCAGGTCAAATCACGTCCACAACCAAGCTTCCCTTCCTTCATCACCACCCGAGCACATGTCGGCTTCGCCGCACCCCAGGGGTACTTTCGACTCCCCTTGTTCGACGCCTCGGCTTCCCATTCCTTCTCCGTCGGCAGCCTTCCTCCGGCCCACTTGCAAAACGACTCCGCCTGATTCCAGTCCACTCCGTTTATCGGATGCTTGTCACGATCCCCGTAGCCCCAGTTGCAATATTCGACGTCACTCTTTGTCTTCGGCTTTGTACATCTGCCCGCCTTCACGCAAGCTCGGTACTGGGCCACCGTCACCTCGCTCTTCGTGAACTCGATCCCGGCCGGGCGGCTGTACACCCACTCGATGCCTTCTGGCGCCCCAGGCACCTGGTCAGCAGCTCTCGGCGCAGGCAAAAACAGAAAAGACCCAACCAGACCCATCAAAAAAACTCGCGCGAACGCCCTCGTTGCCATCCGTGTCTCCAAATATTGTTGTGAAGCTGAAAGAATCGTAGCGCAGCCGACAAGCCCTTACAACCGTCCCAAAAGCCATGTCCCCGAATTCTTCGCTCCGTTGCTGCCCCCCCACCCGGACCTTCCTCCTTCGCCTCCGGCTTCCACCTTCGCCTATGGCTTTGGCGGACAGGTCGGCGGACAGGTCGGTCCGTCCTCCCCCGCCTGGGGGAGGAAAAGATCCGGGAAAGCTGATCGAAAAGCAGGCAAAACAAAACCCCGATGCCTTGTGAGCACCGGGGTTTCTGCTATAGCGGGGACTGGACTTGAACCAGCGACCTTCGGGTTATGAGCCCGACGAGCTACCAACTGCTCCACCCCGCAGCAACAGGGTGGGTGCATAATACTCAAGGAGCTTTCTAAGTCAAGCGCTAATTCGTAAAAGTTCAGCCTTTCTTTGCGGGTATCAGGGGACTTCCATGACGCGCACTTCGTCGAAGTAGGCGGTTGTGCTGCCCCAGCTGAACATACCCACCGTGCCCTGCGGATGGGCGTCGTCGTAAACGTCGAAACGCTCGCGGCCGTTCACCCAGATGCGGATGCGATTGCCTTCCACCCAGACATCCAGGGGAAAGGAGCGATCCTCGATGAAGCCGTCACCGCCGACGCGGGCGATTTCGGATTCCACGCCGTCGACCACCTTGGTCAGACGACTGAAGTCGCAATGAGCGTTGTCGTTGCAGAGGTTCAACCGGTAGAAGTTTTGCTCGTCGGTGTAGCGGAAGACCACGCCGATGCCGTCGTTGTCCGAGTTATAAAGGCGCGCGCTCATGCGGTAGTCGTCCCAGGCCTTGGCTGCCACATCGTCCCAAAAGAGGATGGAGCCCAGGAACCAGCCATCGAGGATCTCATTGATGTTGGAGGTTTCCTGCAGCCAGCCGTCGGCTCTGACGGACCATGTCGAAGGACCACTGTTTCCGGTCTCGTCATAGACGGTCCAACCGACCGTGTCGAGATCCTGGAAGTCATCGTGCAACAAGGTGGTGGCCGAACGCAGCCAGACCCGATGCCGCGTGTGCTGCCCGGGGCCTCCCGCCATGTCGTCGACTTCCCAACGGCCGGTACCCGTGCCGGTCTGCCAGATACCCCAGTGGTAAGTGCCGCCCAGGTAGAAGGGGAATTCCAGCAGGGCCCCGTCACCTCGATCCGAGTAGAAAGATTCCGCTGCCGCTGGCGTGTAGGCCGAATGCCCGGCCAGGAGGCGATGGTAGCTTTGCATGCCATCGAAGGTGCCCAGACCGCTTGTGACGTAGTCTACGCAACTCACAAGCGGTGTGGAGAAGTGGACGTATCGATGTACGCCGTAGCTGATGCCGTCGAAGCGTACTTCCGCTGGGTTCAAGGCGGCCATGATCGCATTGGACGCATGACCCCAGAATCCCGAGGCGCTCTCGTCGGTGCCGAAGATATTGCTGCCCCTCAAGGGCAGGTCGTTCTCTCGCAATAAAACCGCGGGATCCGTGCCGCCCTGATGCAGGTAGTTGACCACGAGGGTCCAGCCGCCGCCGTCGGTCGTCATATCGCAGGAGGCAAAGAAGAGCGGGATGCCGCCCGGACCGTCCGGATCGATGAGGTAGTTGCCGCTTCTGGCCTCGGGATTGATCTCCAAAAGCTCAGTGCAGTTGGTCGCGGCCTGGCAGGAGTTGATGTTGCAAAAGCCGGTCACGCAATGCTTATGAAGCGAACAGGGCTCGCCCAATGCCACGGTGGCGCATTCGGTAACACAAGAGCCACCGCAGTCGGTGCCCTCTTCGTCGCCGTCGGGCTCGCCGCTCGCGCAGTGCTCCGGCTCTGAACGCACCCAGGTCCGGTGCAGGGTGTAGGCCGAGTTGTTGCCTACGTAGTCATCGGTCTCCCAGCGAGCCGGCAACATGATCCAGTGAAAATGCCAGCCTGCCCAGATGGGATGGCTGGTCATGGCCGCTTCGCCGGAATCGACGGTGTGCATATCCGCCGCCGCCGGCAACATGGCCGTGTGCCCGGCCAAGATGCGGTGGTTGACCACCACGCCGGAACAATCGTGGCCGGTGCCCGTGCCGAAGTAAGCAATGCAGTCCGTGTCCGCGGTGACGAAGTTGGTCACGCGGTCGTGGGCGGATGACTTGCCGTCGAATCGCATTTCGTCCACGTCCAACAGGGCGAACATGGCGTTGGAGGCATTGCCCCAACGATCACTGCCCGATTCGTCGGGGCCCAGCGTATCGGCGCCGCGGAGCGGCAAACGGTCGGTCAAGAGCGCCAGGGCCGGGCTGGTGCCGCCTCGATGCAGATAGTTCAGGGCCAGCATCCAGCCGCCGCCGTCGGTCTGCATGTCGCAAGAGACGGTCATGGGCGCCAAGTCACCTTCCCCGTCGATGTCCACGAGGTAGTTTCCGCTTGGGGCCGCGGGGTCGTTAAAGTGAATCTGGCTGCAGTCGGTGCTCAAGGCGCAGATACCATCACTGCACAAGCCGGTCGAACATTGGGCATGGATGGCGCATGTCTGATCGACCCCACAACGAGCGCAAGAACCGCCGCAGTCCACGTCGGTCTCATCGCCGGAACGTTCCCCATCCGAGCAATGGCTGGGCACCGAGCGCACGAAGACTCGGTGATGGGTGTTCTGGGAAATACCGCCCCGCCATTCGTCCACGTTCCAGTCACCAAAACCAATATTCCAGGTGGCCAGGTTGTTTGAGTAGAAGGGCTGACTGGTCATGACCACGCTCTCAAGGCCGGCGCCAAGCTGAGCCGCGCCGTCCATGGCGGCGGGCAAGCGGGCGTCATGGCCGTCCAGCAAGTGATGTTGCCAGGTCATGTCACCGCAGCTTTTGGTCTCGTCACCACTCAAATAGGCGATGCAATCGGTCGAATCGGTGGAGAAGTTCGTCAAACGGTCATGGGCCGAGGTCTTGGCATAGAAGCGCACGTCGGCCGGGTTCAAGGCGGCGAAGAGCGCCTGGTCCACATGGCCCCAGGAATCCGAGCCCGAATCGTCCTTGCCCATTCGACCCGAGTCGAGTTGCGGCAACGCGTCGGTGAAAAGGGCTATTGCGGGATCGGTATCGGCCTGATGCAGATAATTCAGCACCATGGTCCAGCCGCCGCCATCGGTCGTCATGTCGCAGTAAGCCTGCATGGGTGAATAGGGACCCGAGCCGTCCGGGTCGATGCCGTAAATGCCGTCTTCTGCATCGCTCCTGTAAACCAGGATTTCGGTACAGTTGGGCGGCGTCATGCAAGTGCCGGCCAGGCAAAGCCCGAAACAATCCGCGTCTTCGTTGCAATTCGCGCCGTCGCCGCAAGGCGTACAGAGACCACCACAGTCCAAGTCGGTTTCCGAGTAATCCTGTGAATTGTCGGTGCAATGGGTAGGTTTGGCGCGCACATAAATACGATGCAGGGTATCAAAACCCGAGCCGGCCCGAATGTGATCCAAGGACCATTGGTCCTCCCCACCCCGAACCGCCCAACAGGCTTCTTGCCCCAGGGCTTCAGCCGCGCAGAACGTAAAATCGGTCATGGCCTGATTGGCCCGGTCGGAATTAAAAGTATCCGCCCAGTCAGGCAGCAAGGAATCGTGACCCTCAAGGGGCAAATAGCGCTTCTGAATGCCGGCGCAAGAACCGAGGCCCGTGGCGAAATAGTCGATGCAGCCAGGGAGATCCGTTTTGAAATGCATACGCCGCTCATGGGCCGAGGTGCTGCCCTCGAAGCGCAGTTCTTCCACGGCGAGCTTGGCAAAAAGTTCGTTTTGGGTATGACGCCAAGAATAGGTGCCCTGCTCGTCATCACCCAGGAGAGAAGAAACCCGCCAGGGCAAGGAATCGGGGCTGTTGTACAATTGGGGGTTGGTACCGCCCACGTGTAGATAGTTCAGTACGAGGGTCCAGCCTCCGCGATCCGTGGTCATGTCGCACCAGGCCCACAAAGGCAGGTAGCCGTCCTGCTCCGGATCGATGAGGTAAAGCCCATCAGGTGCACCCGGCGAGGCCGAAAGAATATGGGCGCAGTGCTCACCATAGGAACAACGGCCGTTTTCACCGCAGATGCCGGTGGCACAGTCGGCGAACAACAAGCAATCCTCGTTGAACTGGCAAGGCGGGCAGCTGCCGCCGCAGTCCACGTCCGTCTCGTCGCCGTTGAGCAACAAGTCGCCGCAGGTCGGTGCCTCGCAGATGCCGTCGGTGCATTGCAGGCTCATGCAATGGGTATCCAAGACGCAGGCCGTGCCGCCGGGGCAACCTTCGCAACCACCCGCGCAGTCCACACCCAACTCTTCACCATTTTGTACGCCGTCGTCGCAAGCCGAAAGCTGACAGAGCCCCTCGACACAAACACCACTCTGGCAATCATCACCGACCAAACAGACATCGCCCGCCGAGCAGGGTTCGCATGCGGAACCACCACAGTCATAATCGCTCTCGGAACCGTTGAGCACGCCGTCGTCGCAAGCAGGCTCGGCACAAATGCCCGCCACGCAACTTTCGCTCAAGCAGCCTTGATAACCAGAACAAGGATATCCCGCGGGGCAAGGGCCGCATTCGATCCCGCAATCCGGGCCCAATTCTTCGCCGTTCTGAACGCCGTCATCGCAGGTGCCCGCCACGCAGGTGTTCTGCACGCAAACGCCGCTGTCGCAGTTGTTGCCCACGAGGCAGTGATCGCCCTCCAGGCAAGCATTGCAGTTACCGCCGCAGTCCACGTCGGTTTCATAACCATTGCGCAGCCCGTCCGAGCAACTCGCGCCGACGCACTTGCCGTCGGTGCAGACCTCGCTCATGCAGTCGGCTTCGACAAGGCAGCCACCACCGGCGGCGCAGGGATTGCATTCTCCACCACAATCCAAATCCGTTTCTTCTCCGTTCCACAAGGCATCATCACAGGCAGGCGTGACACTCTCTCCGCCGCCACAAGCCGCCAGCATCAAGCCGCTGAGAAGGGTAAAACCCAAGACTGTCAGCATTCGTTGGGATCGCATATTCTTTCTCCGATTTCTTGGCATCTTCATGGTTTTCATCAGCGACATTCCTGCGCCTTGTTTTCCGTGCGATTGGGCCAGCAAGGAAAGGAGTAACTCGTGATGAAAGCACATCGTTGACCGCAACCGGGGACCCCACAACTCAAGACCCAGCCCGCCTTGATGCAGGGGATGGTCATGCTGTTGTAACGCTTTTCCGCGACACGATTGCAGTTGTAATCCCAGCTGGCCACGCCGTTGCAGCTAAAAACGGTGCTGTGCCAGCCACTGTGGGAGGGATTGACGGAAGAATCGAAATCGCAACAATCCCATGACGCCCCGTGGGCGCAGGGGTTAAAGTTGTCGCCGTCGTTGTCCACGTCGTCGATGATGTTGTTGCAGTCATCGTCCAGTCCGTTGCAGGGGTCGGCTTCTTCGGTCTGGTCGGGCGGCTCGTTGCAGAAGGTGCCGTCGCCGGATGCCTGGCACTGCACTACGCCCTGGCATGGGTCTGCGTCGGCGTTGCAATTTTCGCCCAGGATGGGATAGGTCTCGTCCGTCTCCCCGTCGCAGTCATCGTCCACGCCGTTGCAGGCCTCATTGATGTTGGTGATGGTCTCGTTGACACATTCCGCTTCCGCGCCGTCCCAGCTGCAGGTGTAGTGACCATGTTTGCACTCGTCGGCATCGTCTCCGTCGCAGTCCTCACCCAATTCCGGAAAATCCTCATCCGTCTCGCCATCGCAGTCGTTGTCCAAACCGTCGCAAATCTCGTAAACGGGGGTGTAGTTGCTGCCGCCCGGGTTGGTTGAGCAGCGCACGTTCATGTCGCCGGCGCATTCCACGATGCCTTCGCCGTCGCCGCAGCCGCCCAGGCCGGTGCAAGGCTCGTGGGTGTGGTAATCCTCGTCGATGACGCCGTCGCAGTCGTCGTCCAGATCATTGCAGAGTTCGACGATGTCGGTGATGCTTTCGTTGAGGCATTCGGCGCCCTGCTGGTCCGGCGTACAGGCCATGATGCCATTTTCACAAAAGTCCGAATCGTCGCCGTCACAGGCTTCGCCCACGCCAGGAAAATCCTCGTCGGTCTCGCCGTCGCAGTCGTCATCCAGCCCATTGCAAAGCTCGGGGTTTGAAGCGTCCGCCGAACCGCCGGGGCCCGTGGAGCAAAGAGCGGTCAACTCGCCGGCGCATTCGAAGGCACCGACACCGCATTCTCCCGCCTGCATGCACTGCGCGCCCACGGCAAAACCATCGTCGATGAGGCCATCGCAGTCGTTGTCCAGCCCGTCGCATTTTTCATCCCTGGGCGCCACGCCGTTGACGCAGGCGCCCCAGGTGCCCTCTTGGCATTCCTGGTTACCCGCCATGCAGGTCCCTTCCGAGGTGGAGCATTCCAATATGTCGCCGATGTGGCAGGGACAGATTTCGTCCACCCGACCATCGCAGTCGTTGTCCAGGCCGTCGCAGCGCTCGGGCACGGGGCCCTGCGCCGTGCAATTCGACCAAACGCCGTCCACGCAGGTCATCACGCCGGTCATGCACTCACCGACCTCATCGCCGCAGTCGGCGGTGGAGCCATCCAGACAAGCGGGGCAACCTTCGTCCGTCACGCCGTCGCAGTTGTTGTCCACGCCGTCGCAAAACTCGAAAGCAGCCGGATTGATCAAGCGATTCGTGTCATCGCAGTCGTCTTCGGCTAAGACGCCGTCTTCGTCCACGTCCTCGACGTTGACCACCAGCACACAGGCACCGTCAAAGCATGCTTCGGTCTCTTCATTGCAAGTCGGCTCACAAGGGCTGTCATCCGGCGGGCTGCAAATGTTATCCACGCAGATCAAACCCAGCATGCAGTCGTCGACGTTCTCGCAGAAAGCCCCTTGTCCCTGGCCCACATCGTCATCACAGGCAGGCAAACCCATGGCAAACAGGCAGAGAACACAGGCCCCGAGTGTCAGTTGCTCTACAAACTTCATGGAAATCTCCTTGCAAGATTTGGAAATGCGGCAAGAGTCTGAATTCAAATCGATTTTAGGAAATCTATACAGAAAGGGTGGAGATTACAAGGTGAATAATAGGTCAAGCAGTCAGAAGCTACTTTTCTATTGCGCTACTTTCCTTTTGGGCTTTTCGGCTTCTTCGCCGGAACAGGCTTGGGGGGAGGCGGCGGCGCGGGCTGTGCTGCCTCGGGCTTGGCTTCGATCGCCTTATCCAGCTCTTCTTGCGCCTTCCGCAATTCCTGCGCCTCAATCGGCCCTATCGCACCGATCGCTTCGGACTTTCGCTTGTAATCAATGAAGGCCGGGATGGCGACGGCGGCTAAGATACCGATCATCATGGGATTTGCATAGCCCAGGGTCAGGATGGTGGCCTTGTGGGAGGCTGAGGAGTTGGACGCAAAGAACATGCCGTCGGGGACCATGCCGTTGCAACTGGCCATGGGGATGCCGGTCTCGGGCATGATGGCCCCAAAGACACCCAACATGCTCTTGACCTCTTCTTTTTTCTCGGCCATGCGGGTCATCCAGCCTATGACCTTGCCGACGAACTTGTCCGAGACAAAGGTCATGCCGCTGCCTGATTTGGGCAAGCCACGGCTTGCCAGGGCAAAGACCTTGGACTTGCCCAAAGCCTTGGGCCCGGCAACGAACTCACGAAGCAGCTTCAGGCTGGTGGCGACATAGATACGACCGGTCTTTTTCTCCTTGGCCAGGACCGGCGCAAAGACCGCCAGGGATCCGGGCAAAGGCTGGCCCATCTCGATGCTGTGGAAGTCCTCGGCCGCCGTGACCTTGATCATGGGCATGGCACCGAAAGACTCCACCAGATCGTCAAAAACAAAGCCCAAACCATCGACGCCGATGGCCATCTCGGTGTAGGGAAACTCAATCTCTTCATCCGGCAGGCTGATCATCTGGTCTTCATGAATCCGAACCACACCCACCACGCGGGTATCGAGCTCTTTGATGATCTGCAACGCGGTCACGTGCAACTGGGGTATGGGCTTTTTCAGCTCGGCCAGGAGCTCATCGACCTTGGCCCCCATCACCTCCCGCAGCATGGAGACGACGACGTGAAAGGCACCGTGCAGGTTGTAATCCTGCTCGAAAACCAAATCCGCGTCCGCTGGCGCCCAATTGGGGGTTTCGAAGGGACGGGATTTATCGCCCAACAAGCGCAGGAAGCCCGCTTTGGCCGCGGGGTGATAGAGAAATCCCTTGTTGTGAAAAATCGCTCCGTCTTGATAGGAGCTCAGGCCCACGGCCTGTATTTGGTTGAAACCCAACAGGGCGACCAGCTTGGGAAGGTCGATCTTGTCCAGATCCGGATCCGGGTTCTCTTTTTTGATCTCATCGAGCACCGTCGTGACGAAAGCTGTGAGCTTCTCAATATCCCCGTTCAGATCGGCGTAGAAAAACACCGTCCCGCCAAGATCCAGATGCTTGGTCGTGGGGATGAAGTTGGCGGATCGGTTTTTCTCGGGCAGCACATCCACTGCGGCGCAGCCGACGGCCAACAGCAGAGAGACGCAGAGCAAGGAGGCAAGAAGTTTTCTCATGGGTTCACCCTTTCTATTCTATGAGCTGGCCATCGTAGCGCAGGAAGGTCCCAGCAAACAATTGAAAATCCACAATTTGAAGACCATCCGCGGAAAATCTAACGAAAAGAGTTTTGGCGTCTGTTTCGACGGATTTTCGTATCCCCTCTTCGGCAAACAGCACAGTTTCTGTTGTTTCAGAGCTTGCGAAGAACTCTAAGGTTGCTTCCATTTCGATCTCAGCTGCCACGGCGGACTGTCCGGCATGAATCAAGCGCATGACCGGCGGTGCCTGTGATTCGGCCAATGGAACCAGCACCGACAAAAAGGCAGCATCCCGGGCTTGCAGTTCGGCATGCACCACGGCATGGGTTTCGGGCCTGTCGTGGTAAAAGGCGTGCACGTCTTCGGCCACGGACAGATTCAAAGTTCCGCCCGCGGCACCCAGTAAGGCTTGCAACGTCACGCCACCTCGAATCACCGTAAATCCATTTGTGTCCGCGACCAACTCTCCATCCGTGCTGCCCGCGGCGTTGGCATGCCACAGCAATTCAAATTAGAAACAGGCTCGATCTTGAAAAAACAACATCCCTGATGACCTCACAGTCAGCCCAGCCACTGCGAACGGACAAGCCGGAGAGGGCCTCTCTTGAAAACCAGTCCTCAAGCCAGGCGTCCACGTCGGCCCCCATGCCCAAGGGATTGCGGGGCGGACCCACCCCATCGACGAGCACCAGGTTGTGGTTGTAAGCATTCGCCACCCGATCACGTTCTCCATAGGAGATATAGCCTGAGTCCAACAGCAAATACTCA
>JAFCZJ010000059.1 GCA_019314375.1 Deltaproteobacteria bacterium
GGCTTCACAAGACTTGTGATGACCTCGTCGATGCTGGCCATATATCCCTTTTCGTCACATTTGCGGCTGGCCTTGGCGCTACGCTCGGCGGCTTCTTTCTTTAAGTCAAAGAGCCGACAGGTCACCACGCATTGATCACCGATTCGCATGATGCTGGTCACCAGCAGCTTATTGGCTGCCAGCGACCGCCCCATCTCAATCTGGCACTTCTCGTCGTGACATTCCTTGAAGGATTCCCGTTTGTGCTTTAGGAGCTCGGTGCGAATGGTGGCAGGAGGAATCACGTCGTACTTGCCAGTTTCCGACAGGGCGGTGGCCAGATATTCGGTCAGCACCTGCAGCAGATCGGCCTTTGGCTTGATCCGCTTGGCTTGTATCTCAAAAACGGCGACCACCGGCTTGTCCTGGGCCTGGACCAAGGAAGTTGTGCAAAACAAAAACCCCATGATCCAAACAAACAAAGTTCGCATGATGCCTCCCATGAGCAGAATATGTCAGGCGACCAAAAGGACAAAACAAAAATCCTGCAGCGTTTGCCCGCGGCCTGACCCCTGGGCTATCTTGTCCTCAGGCAAGGAGGCATTCATGAGAAAAGCGGCTACGACGATACTGGTCATGTTGAGCATCACGATCTGGGCAAGCACGGGCCTTGCGAAAAAAGCAAAAGGACGCAAGGCAAAAAAAGCCAAAGAGGCCGTGGTCATGACGGTGGGCCAGCCCATCTCCCTGGAGAGACGCAAAGAGACCCCCAGTTTCGTCAAAGCGAAACTCCGCATCATGGATCGGGGCAACCTGGTCTATGTAGGCAAAGGCATGTGGCAAGAACAGGAACGCTTCATCCTGAGACAACTTGACGACGGCAAAGAAGTCGAACTGAAAGCGCCTCTGGCCGAATTTTTTGCAGCCCACCCCGAAACCTTTCCCGCAGCCGAAGGAACCGGATTCCCAGACTATTTTGTGGAAAAACTCCTCTTCGTTGATCGAGAGGGCCTGCGCGCAGGCATACACCTGGTCAAGAAGGAGAGAAAAAAGAAACGCTACAGCCACTACCACCTGGGCTGGGACATGAAGAACAACGTCATTGATCGCTTCGATCTTTTGGGCGTGAGAGACAAAAAGACGGTCCGACTCTTGTCGGTCATGCCCATCGCCTATCGACCTGTCCAAAAAGAGATCATCCTTCAAGTGCAGGCATGGCGGCAGACAAACGACGAAAGCAAGATCAACGACCAAAAACTCATCGGCTTTGCCCCAGACGCCAAGCGTGAAATTGCGTCCTGGACCACGAAGCTTGATGCCAGACGCAACTTCTTAGACTCCGATGGCAAGCGGGTGCTCATCGTGGAATATGCCGAACAAGGCTCCGCCGGCCCCTTGCCTTCGGGTCACGTGCTGGACCTTGAGACAGGCGCCAAGCAATCATTCCCCGTTCCCGTGACATCCTACGGCGCGACATTCACCCCCGACGGCAAAAAACTCTATGTCTATTCAAACCAAGCAAGAATCATCTGGATCATCGATCTGGCCAGCGGCAAGAAGATCAAACAAGTCAAAGTGGGCGGCGGCGGCCACGCCTTGGCCTGGGGACCCGCTGGCCGAGTCATGCTCTTGGCCCACCGCGGTCTGACCTTTCTGGACCCGAAAAAGCTCACCCGACGACAGTTTTTTCCCACCGCCAAGGTCTTCAGCGGTCGCGCATGGATCCCTGGTTCGGTGCTGACGAAAAACCAGGCCATCATGCGGAACGGCAAGGAGTTGGTCATCGTTCAACTTCGTAAAAAAGAAACCCAACCATGAAATCCGCCCCCGCTTGGCTTGCGATTTCCATTTGCATGCTGGCCCTGTCAGCCTGCCAGCCAGAACGGCCCGAAGGCTGGACCGAGGCCAGCCACGACCGGGATGCCGTGCCTGCTTATGATCTGCTCTTCGACGACACGGTGGTGCATCGCGTCGACATCATCATCACGCCTGAAAACCACCAGGCCATGCAAGAGGACCTTGAGAAATTCATCCGAACCCAGCAACCTCCGCCCCCGACCCCACCGGCCCCGGCGCCACCGGCACCCGATGACCAGGGCCCCTTGACCGTGGACGATCCCATCTGGGTACCGGTTACGCTGAAACTAAACGACGTGACCTGGTGGCATGTGGGCATGCGATTCAAGGGCAACTCGTCTCTGAAGTCGGCCATCGTCGATGATGTGAGCAAGCTTGCATTCCGACTGAACTTCGACAAGTTCGAAGACGACTATCCCTCGATCCACAACCAGCGCTTCTACGGATTCAAGAAGATGACCTTTTCCAACGCCTTCAAGGATCCCTCCTTCATCCGTGACAAACTGGCGGCAGACATCTTCCGCCGCGGCGGGGTGCCCGCTGCCCGTGGCGCCTTTGCTCGAATCTACGTGGATTTCGGGGAAGGCCCCACCTACTACGGCCTCTACACCATGATCGAAGATCCTTCCGACAAGATGCTCGAATCCCAATTCGTCGACAGCAGCGGCAACTTGTACAAGCCCGAGCCCAAACTGGGCCCGGACTCAGCCGGTGCCACCTGGCAAAGCTTTGTCGAAGAAGACTACGACAAAAAGACCAACGTGGACGATGGCTACGATGACGTACACGCGGTCTTAGACGCCTTGCATGCCGACCGCTCCAACGCGGATGCCTGGCGTACGGGATTAGACGCCGTCTTCGATGTAGAAGGGTTCTTGCGCTGGCTGGCCCTCAACCAGACCATGGAAGGCTGGGACAGCTATCTATGCATTCCCCACAACTACTATCTTTACGGCGATCCCGCGGACGATGGCCGCTTGCGCTGGATTCCCTGGGATCTCAACGAAGCCATGTTACACAACTCGAGCCATTGCGACCCGCCGGAACTGTCCTTCTCGCTGCTCTTAGACGAAGCCGACGACAGTCGGCCCCTGGTCCGTTACCTGCTCGACGACCCAATCTATTTCGCCCAGTACAAAGACTACTTGCTAGACAGCGTGGAAGAGGCCTTCGAGGTATCCTGGGTACACGACAAAATGGACGCCTACCACGATCTCGTCGCCCCCTACGTGGTGGGCCCGGATGGCGAGAACGCCCCCTACACCTTCTTAGGCAGCGACGACGAATTCCTACTGTCCCTGGAAGGCCCCAGCCCCAGCACAACGCCACTCAAGTTCCACGTGGTGGCAAGACGCAACGACGTTTACCAGGCGCTGGGACTCTGAATCCAGCATCGCAAATTTGCAATTGCGCCAAAGCTGGGATCATGTGGCCCATAAAAGCAAAGCCCCGCAATGACTTGCGGGGCTTCACGATTTCCTCAAAGTGCCCAGAGACGGAGTTGAACCATCGACACACGGATTTTCAGTCCGTTGCTCTACCGACTGAGCTACCTGGGCGTCGGAGGCAATGGCGGAGGTTGTCAAAAACAGTGGGTCCTGTCAAGCCCAGTTTCCGAGAAAACGACGCCTGAAAGCCCAGATCCCCAAAAGCCAGATTCCAAACCAGACCATCGGCCTGGGCGCGCCGGCCCCGCAGGAGCATCCACCATCCATGGAGGGAGGCATGCCACCATCAGCCTCTGTTCCAGCGTCCTGCTCTGTTCCGGCGTCCTCTTCAGTCCCGGCGTCCTGCTCAGTTCCAGCGTCCTGCTCAGTTCCAGCGTCTTCTTCGGTCCCAGCGTCTTCTTCGGTCCCGGCGTCTTCTTCGGTCCCGGCGTCTGTCGGGCATGCCAAATCCGAACCATCGCAGTCCTGATCCACATCGTCGCCACAGATTTCGGTCGCCCCGGGATGTACCGATGCGTTGTTATCATCGCAATCGGCCGGCGGCTCGTGGCCATCTCCATCCACGTCGGTCACCGAAGATGGGTCCACCACGATCTCCACCCAAACCCGATCGCCGAAGCGTCCCGTGCCATACCGATCCATGCGCCAATAACCCCGATAGGTACCAGGTGTGCCGGGCGCGGTCATGGCCACTTCCCAGTCGAACTGCCCGCCGGGTCCCACCGATGTACCTTCGGGCAACAAGGTTTGTTCGGCGGCACCGAACTGCTCTTCGCCATCATAGGTCCAGAGATAGTCATCACCCCGGGTCCAGGTGCTGCTACCTGAATTCCGCATGGTCCAGCGCTTGGTGAAAGATTCGTTGGGCTGAAAATGCGTGCCGTCGGGCACGTTTTCGGAAACGAAACTGGCGCCGTCTACCCCGCCTCCGGCCGGATCGTAAATAAAACCGCCGGTGGCAAAGCCCGCGGGACGATTTCTTGAATGTGTACCGCAAGGGCCACCCCAATATTGCTCGGTGGTGTCGAAGCTGCCATCCGGATAAGTTTGCGTCACCCAACCCACATGACCCCACTCACTGCATGCGGCCGAAATCTCACAAACAAAGATGGAATGGATCTGAGGGGCTGTGCCCGTCGGGTAACCGTAGTCGTCCGCATTGCCATCCCAGGTCTCGGCGTTGCTGCACCACTCCAGGGCTCGACCCCATTCACAGCAAGCCATGTGCCAGGCATGCCAGACGCAGTTGCCACAAACGCCGTCGCACCAACAGAAATTTGAGGCACCGCACTGGCAGGTATCGGTCTCGCCACCGCATTCATCAACGGCTTGTGCTTGCGGCAGCATGATGATCATAGCCAGGATCGAAAAGACGAGCAGGCGTTTCATGGCCGCACCCCCATCCCATCCAACCGGGCCAAATAGATGGCACCACTATGCCAATCGCTCCAGGCGAGACGCTTTCCGTCCGGCGACAAGGCCGGCTGCATGGGACAGCCTGGGCCCTGCGTCAAAACCACCTCCACATCATCTTGCAGGTACCACAAAATCAGCCTGCTGCCCGCCAGGCTCCGGCCGTCTTCGGCTGCACTTGGCTGGCTGAAAATCAAAGCGGAAGAATCTGGCAACCAAAGTTGCTGAGCCCCGTGGGCCAATTCTCGATGCGACCCGCCCTCCGCCAACCAAAGCCGAGCATGGAGCAGGCCTTCTGTATTGAATACCAAACGGTTCCCATCCGGCGAGAGCACAGGCCCCCAAGCCCCGGCCTCCACCAAAACCTTCCATGCCTTGGCCGTCCAGCGCTCGATGCGACCGTCGTATATTCGATATCGAAAATCACCCATGCGCTGCCATCCCGACTCATCGAGCAAGAGCCCAGAAACCTGCGGTTCTCGAGTCTGCAAATCGCCCCGCGCAAGGTCCAGACGGAAACACCCCAGGCCTCCACGCCCCCTGACTCGCAAACTTTCGCCGTCTGCTTCAAATACAGGACTGACAAGGAAAGGCTGCACGCTAATCTGGCATAGTTCGGTTAGATTGGTGGATTCCCCGCCACCCGCCCAAACCACCGCCGCCCAAAGTCCAAGACCAAGCCCCAGCCAACGAATGATCTTTTTGCCCATGCCCAAGGCTCCTTTTTTGAGTTTCGTCAAAGATGATAGCACAGAGTCGATGCGCTTTGTTTCGGCATGGCAAAATGCTAAGGTTTTTGCCTGGTCGCTCCACGCAGCGTGGGCCATTCACATGGAGGCAAACCATGCGCAAATTCGGCTTCGTCTTTTTCGGAATCATCAGCTTTCTGGCCCTGGGTTGCGGCGGAGAAAGCGGCCCTGGCGACGTCTGTGATCCCAACCCCTGTACCGCCGTCCAGGATGCCGTCTGCGACGGCGATCTGCTGTTGATCTATTCCTCCCCCGGCACCTGCACCGCCAGCGGCATCGAGGCCCTATGCACTTATCCACTGGAAAGCACCACCGACTGCTCCACCACCGGGCAAGTCTGCGATCCCGCCACTACCTCTTGTGTCCAATGCCTCCGCCACGCCGACTGCGGCCCGAATCAAATCTGCGAGAACAACAGCTGCCGCACGGAAGGCAATCCTTGCGACCCCAATCCCTGCAACGAAGCCCCTGCCGCTGCCTGCAATGACGAGGCATTAGAGACCTACACAAGCGCCGGCACCTGCACCGACAACAACGGCACGGCGGCATGCGATTACCCAGTGGACTCAAGCACCGACTGTACGGAGACCAGCGAGCACTGTAACGAGGCTTTGAGCGCCTGCGCCGAATGCGGCGACAACAGCCACTGCACGGCCGGCATTCAAATCTGCGAAGAAGGTATCTGCGTAGACGGCTCCGACGTCTGCGTGCCCAACCCTTGCGACCAAATCCCGGCCACCGAATGCGACGGCAACGATCTGGTCAGCTATCGAGCCGAATGCCTGGACGTGGACGGCATGCCCCAGTGCAGCTACCCCGAAGACACACGCATCCTTTGCGGCGACTCCGACGAAATTTGTGATCCGACTTCGCTGGCCTGCATCGGGTGCATGGAGGACGAAGACTGCGGCTCGGCCTTGTTGGTTTGCGTGGACAGCCTGTGCGTGGACGGCTGCATTGACGATCTCTTTGAAGACAACGACAGCCTGGTGAACGCCACGGTCCTGGGTGGCGACACCCTGGAAGAAGACCTGGTGCTCTGCGCCGGCGACGAAGACTTTTTTGCATTCACAGCAAGCGAAGGGGACCTGGTGTCGGTGCTCATCACCTTCCCAAACGACGTGGGCGATCTGCAGCTTGAGCTCATCGGCCCCGACGGCAGCACGGTTGTATCGAGCGGGCTCTCCGGCGACGACGATGAACTCATTGAGGACCTCCCCATCGACACGGGCAACGCCGGCAGCTACGGCATCCGCATCTTCGGTGCCACGGCAACGGACAAAAACATCTATGACCTGGTGCTGACCCTGTCCGACGACCCCTGCTTCCCTAACCCATGCGACACCCCACCGGTCGACTTCTGCATCGGGGATGAACTGACTACCTACCCAGGCCAAGGCATCTGCGACGGCGCTTCGGGCACGGCAGAATGCTCTTATCCGCCCACCATCAACGACTGCGTGAACCAGAACCAACGATGCGACAGCGCGAGCGTCGCTTGCGTAGACTGCCTGGGCGACATCGACTGTGTCTGGCCTTTCGAAGTTTGCACTGGCAACGACTGCGTGGCCGGCTGCCAGGACGACACCCTCGAAGAAAACGACACCATCGATGCCTTTTACACCTTGCCTGATAGCGGCTCTTGGACTGACCTTGTTTACTGCGAGGCGGACATGGACTTCTACGGCATCGACCTGGTGGACGGCGAAGAAATTCTGGTCAATATGACATTCAGTCACGCAGCCGGAGATTTGGTCCTGGTTTTGGCCCACCCGGACGGCGCCCAGGCAGCCGCCTCGGCCACCTCCACAGACGACGAGCAAGTGAGCTATGTGGTGCTGCCCGGCGAAGGTGGCCTCTTCAAAATCATCGTGTCGGGTGCCGAGGGCACCCAAAACTCCTACGACCTGGATGTCACGATCAGCGACGATCCTTGTCTCCCCAACCCCTGCACCCAAACCCCAGCCACCGCATGTGTGGGAAATATCCTGACCACTTACACGGGCAACGGGGTTTGCACCGACAACGCCGGATCCCCTGAATGCAACTACAGCCCGAATACGGAGACCGATTGCAGCCCAACCGGTGCCGTTTGCCAAAACGATGCCTGCGTGGGCCGTTTCGCGGAAGTAGGCGATCTGCTCATCAGCGAAATCATGGCCAACCCAGCCGCGGTGACCGACGATCAAGGCGAATGGTTCGAACTGACCAACCTTTCGGTCGACAGCCTGAACCTGCGAGACCTGGTCTTTACCGATGCCGCCGCCAACACCTTCACGGTGCAAGACGACATCCTGGTGCTCGCCGGTGATCCGGTGGTCCTGGCCATCAACGCCGACATCGGGACCAACGGCGGCATCGTTGCGGCCTACGACTACCCCGGCAGCCTCGCCCTGAACAACACCGGCGGCGACACCCTGACCATGACCCGCGACGGTGACCTGGTGGACGAAGTCATCTTCCCGGACCCGATTTCAGGTGCCTCTTACAGCCTGGACCCGGACCATTACGACGTTTTTTCCAACGACGAATTCGGCTACTGGTGCACCTCGACCACGGCCATCGGCAGCGGCGATTTCGGCACCCCCAACGACCTCAACGAATTGTGCTCGACCAGCACCTACACCATCGGCTGGTGCCGGGTGCAGTTCCCCACCGCGATCGCAGCCAACCCCGATGCCCAAGGCCTGGTGTACGGCATGCTCTATGTTGCAGGCCTGACCGACCTGAGCACCGGTGTTGACATGGATCCCGCCCTATTGGCCGAAGTGGGCTATGGGCCCACCACCGCAGCGCCCACCGAATCTGGTTGGACCTGGTTTCCGGCAATACCCAACCCAAACTGGGACGGCGGCGCCACCAACAATGACGAGTACCTGGGTCTCCTGACCGTGCCCAGCGCGGGCACGAACTTCCACGTGGCCTATCGATTTTCCGGCGACCGCGGTGCCTCATGGACCGTCTGCGATATCGACGACACCACCTGGGATATCCCACCCACCCTGGACGTAACTTTCGCCGGCAGCTACGATCACTTCGCCGGCGACGTACCCGTGCCGATCCTGGACAATGATTCCGTCGGGACGACCAGCATCATCAACGCAGCCTGGTTTGAAGTATTGTCAGTAAGCGTCGAAGTGAACATCACCCACCCGGCCATCGAAGAGTTGGAATTGGAACTCATCAGCCCATCGGGCACGGTGATCGTTCTCTACGCCGGCGGTTCCACCGGCGCCGACCTGGTCGCTTTTTACGGCGTCAACGACACGCCCATCGGCAACCTGGCCGACTTCGAGGGCGAGCAATCAGCCAACGGCTGGACTCTGCGCATGGTGGACACGGGCGGCTCGGTCAACGGGGGTACGCTGAACTCTTGGGCTCTGCATTTTTCAGCCCAGTAGACCATCCCCTCGGCGTATTCATCCTGTATAGCCATCTTGTATAGCCAGAAAATCGTCTCAGACTTCTTCGACCAGTTCGACCAGTTCCTTGAGATTGCGCGGATCGCTCTGACGTTGCCCATTCTCGATTTCGTGGATCATGCGGGTGACCGCCCGATTGTAAGGCACCTGCCGACCCAACTCGGTGGCCTTGCGCAAGACATACCCGTTCAAAAAATCCACCTCGGTGGGGCGCCCCCGTTCCAGGCTTTGCAGCATACTGGAACGCAAACGTCGGTACTTGTGACCCACCACCCGGACCAGACTGTCCTTCACCAGACGCCTGGCCCAGGAGGCATCCTTGGCAAGATAGAAAAGCTCAGGTCGGGCCGCCACCGGCTCTAAGACGACACCCAAAGCCCAGGCCGTATCCAAGACCTCGGCGTACACGCCCAAAAAAGCCTGACGTGCGACCCGGGCCTTGAGCAATTCGCCCAAACTGCGGCCGGCCAAGGCACCCAGGCTGGTGATGGCGGCGTTGATGGCCAGTTTGGACCAGAGCACCCCGCGCATGTTGTCGTTCACATCCACTGGCGAGGCCGCTTGCAACAAACGCCCGAGGACACGAGCTCGTTCGCTCACCGGCCGATCCAACTCGCCGAGGTGGATCTTGCCAGGGCCCGTGCGCTCCACCACCCCGGGGGCATGCATGGTGCCGCCCCATCCCACGATGGCCGACATGACGCGCTCCGTCCCCAGCTCAGCAGCCAGATCGTCTTCGACGATGCCGTTGTGCAAACTGACCACGCAAGCACCTTCTTTCAAGCGGGGTAAGGCTTGCCGGGCCGCATCCAGGGCCGTGTTGGCCTTGGTGGTGAGCAGGACTGCGTCGAAACGTCGCTCGGAGGGAATATCAGAAACCTGAGCATAAGCCGGCGGATGCACGGCAAAGGAACGGCTTGGGGTCTTGACCGTCAAGCCGCGCTCGCCCATGGCTCGGGCGATGTCCACGTTGCCGGTGACCAAGGTGGGGCGCAGGCCGGCGCGCCAAAGCTCGCCGGCCAAGACCCCACCGATACCGCCGATCCCCTGAATGAGCAGGTCCATGGAGAACTACTTACGCTTCTTGGTACGACCGGCCTTCTTGGACTTCTTGGCCTTCTTGTGTTTTGCGGCCAGCTTGCGACCCTCTTCATGCAGCCACTCGTTTTCGCTACCGGACACATCGCCGTGCTTGGTCAGCTTGGCCTTGGCCTTCTTGGCCATGAGCTTGGCGTGCCGTTCGTCATCCACGAAGGCCAGGATGCGGCAGATGCAACTCTCGCCGTCAACCAGGCGCCAGGGGAAGGCCCCAATCACGCAACGCTGATTCAAAAGCAAATCGATGTCTCCACCCATGCACTCAGCGTGAACGATCTGATGATTGAACATCTCCAAATGCATGAGCTGATACTTGTCGTCGGTGAAAACCTCCTCCAGGGGCTTCTTGTACTTCTTACGGAAGTGGGCGTCGGCTTCCTTGGCCTGCCTGGGCATCCAGGTGCGAATGGTGGTGTTCATGGGATGGTCCGCACTGCCGCAGTCCACGCCGATCCAGCGCAGCTTTTTCGCCTTGGCCCATTCGGCGAACTCCCGGTCGGGTCCCGGATGCTTAACCATGTAAGTCATCTCATCAGCCGTGGGCTGATCCCAGCCATTGTGGTGATAACCCGTATGGATAATCAGGATATCGCCTTCTTTGACCTCCACCCGGTCTTCCACCATCTTGGAGGTGTAAATGTCGTAGTCACCCGCCGCGTCCGACAAATCCACGATCACGCCTTCGTGCATCAGGTAGTCCAGGGGCAGTTGCGCGATATCCCGACCCGGGGAGTAAAAATGAATCTCACCATCCAAATGCGTGCCCACATGATTGGAGTGGGTCAAAAGTTGGCCGTTGGCTCCGTTGGGCGCCAATCGCTTGAAGTACTTCATCTGCAAGGGCTCATAGGTAGGCCAGGCAGGGGTTCCGATACCGAGGGGAATACTCAAGTCGATGGGAAGCATGTTATTTCTCCTCCTTGGGGGCCATATCAAAACGACAGTTTTGATACGACCGCTTGTGTTCAAACTTCTTGGCAGTGTTTCACAAAAGCGTCCAAAGCGTCATGAAAACATGACCAGGGGGGCAAGGTCAGACCCGCGCCCACCTGACCCACACCGGGTTCGCGGTGTGCGATGCCCGTATTGATGGCCGGCAGCAAGGTGTGCTCGTTGACCAATCGCAAATCAATGCCCGTGGGAGCACCCAAAAAGCCCATGGCCGGGATCACCCAAACCGGATTGCGGCCGACGGTGATGCGGCCCATGGCCCGGGTGGTGGCCACGGCGTCTTCGGCCGAGCCGCCCACGAACTGCACGATGGCAGGCGCGGCCGCCATGGTGAAACCACCGATGCCGGCGGTCTCCATGATGGTCGAGTCGCCGATGTCCGGGTTGGCGTCTTCGGGGCCATAGCCGGGGAAATAAAGACCCTCCACCGCCTGGGCCGGGCCGACGAACCAACGCCCAGGCATGCAAGACATCTGAATGCCGAAATCGGTGCCGTTGCGGGCCATCACAGACAAGATGCTGCTTTTGGGTACTCCCTCGGCAGCCATGAGCATCAGTTTGGCCATGGGCATGGTCAGGTTCAAAAAGAAATGGTCGTTGGCGTCGATGAACTCCAAGACCTTTCGAATCTGCGCAGCCGGTCGATCCACCTCCACCATGGCCGGGGCCAGAGCGCGAATCAGCAAGGAGGTGCCGGCCCGGTTGCGGTTATGCCCCTCATCGCCCATTTGCAGAGCTTGCGCCATGAGCATCTTCAAATCGAGGGGCCCGGTCTCAGCCAGGGTTTCCGCCAAGATCGGGGCCATGACATCGGCCATGAAGCGAAGTCGCTCGATGACCTCGGTCGCGAAAGCGCCATAGCGCAACACCTTGCCAAGCCCCTCGTTCAGGGTACAAAAACTCCGGCGACCCTGCCCGTCCTTGCCCTGATCCTCTAAGATCCACACCGGCATGGAGGGCGTGATCAAGCCCGCCATGGGGCCCACGGCCTGATGATGGTGGCAGGGTTCGAAACGCACTGCGCCTGTAGCGGCCATACGCTCTGCTTCTTCGGGACTTGTGGCCTTGCCCTCCAAAAGCAGGCCACCGATAACCGCCCCCCGCAGGGGACCGCACATCCGATCCCAGGAAATGGGTGGGCCGGCGTGCAGAAAAAGATCATCTTCCATGCCTGGAATCACGTCTTTGGCCACGCCCACGCCCATGAGATGAGGAGACGAAGCAAAAAACCGCCGTAGCATCTCAGCGTTGGCGGACTCGATCTCTGAAGCCAAACTCGGCTCGGCCAATCTGCGCAAAGCCTGCATGCGCCCGGGATCACCTCCGGCCGGGGGCTGAAAATCCACCTCTACAAATGAGACTCCGGCCGCCTGGGCGCCGTCCATGATCTTGTCCAAGCCAAGATGCACTACGCTCAATGGACCCGCCAACAAATCCTTGGCGCTGAATATTTTGGCATCGCTCATGACGTTTTACCTCCCAACAGCGCCGCGGCCAATACCGCAGCCCGAGCCCCCGAGGGCTGCACCAGCACACCCGCGCCTCTCAAAATATGGCGCTGCCGCTCCAAACCCTGAGGGTCCAAATCCGTGCCACTTAACGAGGCGATCACGAAAGGCCCCTTGCCCCCACGAGCCTTTCGTGCGGCTTCCACGGCCTGGGCCATTTCGGGGGCCGGATCCAGGTGAGCACCGTCGCCCAGGACCAGGTCCAACAGAATACAATCCACTGCGGGATCCTTGCCCACGTCCCGAATCAAAGCGCAACGCACAGCCTGATCCACCATGGGGTGGGGTTTGCCTTGGGTATAAAAATCCTCACCCGTATCCACGATGAGATGACCTTCACCCTCCAAGGCCGGCTCGACCTTTAGGGGATGCTCCGGCACCTGCACCTGCAGACCTTTGCTTCTGAGCACCAGGGCGGCCTCCGAAGCCAGGGAGCCTCCGCCAAAAAGCCCCACCAGTCGCCCCGAAAAAGGCTTTGCGCCGCCCAAAATTTCCGTGGCCATCGCCTGGATATCAAAATCCTGCCGCGCTTCCTTGTGGCCCAGGGCCTCCAAAACCATGCTCGCCGCCTCGTCCAGGCTCTCGGCATAGCGCACACCATCGGCATCGTCGCGGGCGCGGTCGCCCAAATAACGCACCACCGAAGGCTTGCCCAAACCCGCCAAGACACCATGCATACGCTCCGCCACTTCCTCGGCGGGATGCTTGCAGATCAGCACCAAGACCTGTGTGTCTGAGTCCTCGGCCAAAAGGCGCAACCCAAACTCACTCATGCGCCCGCCCACCTCGGCGGCCAAATCCCGGCTGCCCGTACCGATGGCCTGACTGATACCGACCCCGGCGTTATGAAGCAGGCAGCTCACCTCTTGCAAGCCCGTGCCGGACGCCCCAACCATGCCCACGACTCCTCGACGCACCCGGTTGGCAAATCCCAAACCCACCCCAGCCAAAATGGCGGTCCCGCAGTCGGGACCCATAAGCAAGCGCCCTTCGGCCACGGCCCGATCCTTGAGCCGAATTTCGTCTTCCAGGGCCACATTGTTCGAAAACAAAAACACATGTCGGCCTGCATCCAAAGCTTGCTCGGCCACGAAAGCCGCGTAAGTACCGGGCACAGCCACGCTGACCAGGTTCGTCTCCGGCCGATCGGCCAAGGCCTCGTCCAATCCACCATAGCGACGTGGACCGTCTTTGGAGGCCGACTGCGCGCCAGCCAGCAGAAGACGCGCCAACTCGGCCTCTACCGCGTCCAGCCCTTCTTCGCTTTCGGCCCGAAGGCCGACCAGCATATCCATGGGTCCGACACCATCCAGGGCCGAGTCATCAAAACCGGCACTCCTTAAGAGTTCCACGTTCATCTCGGTGCCCATGAGCACCACGGCCTCGGCCACATGGTCCTGGGCGTTCAAATCCCGGGCCACGCGCATCAAAAAGGCTGAATCGTGATAGCTGCCTTCATGCACCACCACCCGCTCTTTCATCTGCAATCTCCTTGGGCCAGGCCCAACAGCCCAGCCAGCATATCCTCGCCGCTTTGGGCACCCAGGGCACCCAATAGGCGAATTTGTTCTGTCAGTTCATCTGCCCGCGCCTCACAAGCCAGCCAGGAGGCCGCCCGGGCGAGGGGATCCACAAAGCGACCGCTCGCCGCCTCCCGCAGCATCTGCATGGCCGTCGGCGTGGAGGTTCTCTCTGGCAAAGCCAAAAGCGCCGCATTCCAAATCCGTAGCTGCTCATGATCTCGCCAACCGACATCCACCAGGCGACGAAGGGCAGCACTGACGCCCACCAACATGTCATCACCACTGGGGGTGCTACCAGGACCCAGGCCCGCCAAACGCTTCATGTGCAACAAGGGCAACCCCGCCCCCAACTCGGCCAGCAAAGCCGCGAACCGGGTGGCCAACTCATCCGACAGCGTATCACCAAGCCCGCCCTGCACTAGGGGCACTTGAGTTGGTGCGTTCTTCACAAATGAGTCAAGTTTGCGAGTATCGCAGTCATCTCTGTAGTGCCTCTTGTGCCGTGTCGCAGGGCGACATGGTGCCAGTGCTCGACTGCGCTCCGGCCAGTCGCCCAGGGCCAGCTGACTCCTCAAGGCTTTCTTGGATACCGGCAA
The DNA here is from genome assembly GCA_019314375.1 of Deltaproteobacteria bacterium. Lineage (GTDB taxonomy): Bacteria > Myxococcota > B64-G9 > B64-G9 > B64-G9 > JAFCZJ01. The sequence goes on from JAFCZJ010000059.1 coordinate 14,545, forward strand.
GCGATGATTGGACACCATCAAGCTTCGGCCATCCCCCTCCAGTCGCATCAAACGGCCATCCCCGAAAAGAAGATCGCGGCCGTCCAGTCTGAGTGCCAAGCCTTGTTCGGGTGCCAGGCCGCCCTCAAGGACCAGCGAAGCCGGCGTCAGTGCACGATCAGAATGCAAGAGGGTCAACCAAGACTCCTCGGGATCGTCGGGCAAGGCCACCCAGGCCTGCCTGTAACAATGAGCGACATGCCCCGTCCATGGCCGGCTCCGGCAGAGCCATGCTCCGTCAAAACGCTCGCATAAAGAAGTGGGCGTCGAAGCGGCCACCAGAGCTCACTTCCCGGCTTTGTCTTTGATGGCCTGCCGAATTTTGGTGGGCGTGATGGGCATCTCGTCGATGCGAATGCCCAAGGCATCATACAAGGCGTTGGCGATGGCAGCCGGTGTGGGGATCATCGTATGCTCACCCACGCCACGAGCGCCTAAGGGACCATCACACTGCGGGGTCTCAATAAAATGGGCGTCTATCTCGGATGGCATATCCATGGTGGTCGGGATCTTGTAGTCCATCAGATTGGCGTTGGCGATCCGACCGGTTTTCCGATCCAAAATAAGCTCTTCCATCACGGCCGTGCCCAATCCCTGAGCGATGCCTCCGTACGTCTGCCCCTTGGCCATGCTGGGGTTAACCACACGGCCCACGTCGTAGCAAGCCACCACCCGCTCCACGTCCAGATGCCCTGTCTCCTTATCCACCAGGATATCCACAGCCTGAGCACCGAAGGTCCACTTGGCCACGGGCTTATCACTTTGACTGGTGATCGGATCCAAAAAAAGCAGACCCTCCGGCACGTAGGATGCATGCGCGGCCACGGGTCCGCCGATGCAGTGCCCGTCCTCAAACTGATAACCCAAGACCAGCCGCTCTAAGGGAATGCTGCGGCCCGACTCGAGATGCAGCACTTCCAGATTGCCCAGTTCCAGTTCTTCAGCTGGCACCTCGAAAACCTCGGCTGCCATATCGAAAAGCTGCTGCTTACACATTTCGGTGGCTCTTAAAATGGCGTTGCCCGTGGCCCAAGTTTGACGAGAAGCCACGGTCTGCCAGTCATAAGGTGACAAGTGGGTGTCGGGCTCGTTGTGAACCCTCACTTTTTCCATGGGCAGGTTCAGGCCTTCGGCCGCATATTGAGCGGCCACGGTACGCAAGCCTTGACCGATGTCCGTACCCGAAATGCTAACCTCCACCGTGGCGTCTTCACAAAACTTGAGAATGACAGCGCTTGCCGCATCGTTGGGCATGGCCGGGGCCTTAACCGCGCAGGCCATGCCTCGGCCGCGCACCATGCGACCCGTGCCCTTGTCCGTGGGTTTGTCCAGTTCCAACTCTTCCGCTACCTTGATGATGCACTTGTCCACCCGGCCCGCGCAGTCATCCAAAACTTGCCCCGTCACCGTACTCTTCCCTGGGCCCAGGCAATTGAGCAAGCGGAACTCAACCGGGTCCATGCTGATTCCGTGGGCCACCATGTCCATCTGGTTTTCCAGGGCCCAGTGGATCTCCTGCATACCGAAACCCCGATAAGCCGAGCCTATGGGGCGGTTCGTGTACACGCCGATGCTGTCGCCCTCTACATTGGGAAACTCATAAGCCCCGCCGCATGTGTAGCCGGCCGCCCGCACCACATTCACCCCATAGCCGCCGTAACCGCCACAGTCCCAGAGGTAGTGCATCTTCTGAGCTTGCACCTTGCCCTGTTTGTCCACACCCGTGACCAAAGTGGCGGTCAATCCTTGGCGGACCACCACCGCGTAGAACTCTTCGCTGCGGTCCACCAGGACCCGCACAGGCCGACCGTGAGTCTTCATGGCCAGCGCCACGGCGATGGGCTCCAAATTGATGCCCGCCTTGCCGCCAAAACCACCGCCCACGGTGGGCACGATGACCCGTACATCACCGTGATTCAGCTTGAAACAGTGGCTCAAAAGGTGCCGCACCGTGAAAGGGCTTTGGGCCGAGGTGTGCACTTCCACCTTGCCCGCCAAATCCACTCGGGCGACCGAGATGTGGGGTTCCATGGGCACGTGCTGCACCTGGGGCACCCGGAAGGTGTTTTCGAAAACATGAGCGCAGGATTTCAAGGCCCCCTGATAGTCCCCCTTTTGAATCTTCAAGTGATTGCAGATGTTGCTGTTGGCCTTGGGGGTGATCCATGGCTCACATTCGTATTGCCCCAAATCCGGATGCACCAAAGGCGAGTCCGGGGCGATGCCCTGTTCCACGTCGAAGACCGGCTCTAAGGGTTCATAGTCAACCCGAATCTGCGCTACGGCCTCCCAGGCGGCCTCCGGGGTCTCGGCGGCTACCGCGGCCACCGGGTCCCCCACATAACGCACCCGGTCGGTGGCAAAGACAGTTTGATCTTTCAAATAGATGCCCACATGGTAAGGATAATCCCGCCCACAGACCACAGCCTTGACGCCGGGCACCTTGCGCGCGGGTTCCAAATCAATGTGCTTGATGCGAGCATGTGGATGAGGTGAACGCAGCACCGCCGCGTGCAGCAGGTGGGAAAAGGCCAGATCACCGGTATAGCGCGCTGCGCCCGTCACTTTCTCCAGTCCGTCGACTCGCTCTACGTCACGTCCCACCCAGTGGTTATCTTGCTTGTTCATGAGACCTCCCGCATCTCGGCGGCCGCATCCAAGACGGCCTCCACGATCTGCTTGTAGCCCGTGCAGCGACACAGGTTGCCGGCCAGGGCGATGCGGACTTCTTCCTCTGTGGGATCGGAATTTTCGGCCAAAAGGCCCAAAGAGCACAAGATCATACCGGGGGTACAGAAACCGCACTGCACCGCCGAATGCTTCAAGAATGCGCGCTGAATCGGATGCAGCTTGTCTTTGTGGCCCAAACCCTCAATGGTTTTGATCTCACAACCATCGGCTTCGACGGCCAGCATCATACAACTATTGACCGGCTTGCCGTCCAGGAGCACCACGCAAGCTCCGCACTCGCCTTCGTTGCAGCCTTCCTTGGCTCCCGTCAACCCCAGGTCATCGCGCAAAAAATCCAGCAAACTGCGGTGGCTGTCGACTTCCTTGGTTTCGCTGAAGCCATTGATTTCCATCGTGATCGAATGTCGCATCTCACACCGCCTTATCCCTGCGCCAATACTTCTATGCCACGCTTAACCAAAACCCCCACCATCTCTCGCCGATACTCGGCCGTGCCACGCAGGTCGGTGATGGGCGAGCAAGCCTTGACCGCCATTTCGGTTTCGGCCGCCTCATCAGCGGCCGCCGGGCCCTTGGCATCCAACAATCGCTCAACTTCAGGCAAGCGCAGGGGGATGGGTGCCACCGCCACCAGAACCACCCGGTGATGAGGCTCGACCTTGGGCAAGTGAAGGACCAAAGCGCCCACGGTGGCGATGTCCACCGCCTTGCGTCGAGCCAAGCGCCCGTAATGGGACCGCCCACCAATGCTTGCCGCGGGCAGGATGACACGACAAGCCAATTCGCCAGGCTTCAAGGCCGACTGGCCCGGACCGCGGAAGAACTCCATCATGGGAATACGACGACGTCCGTTCTTGCCCGCCACGTCCACGGAAGCGTCCAGGCAGAGCAGGGCCGGTGCCGTATCGGCGCAAGGCGAAGCATTACAGATGTTGCCGATCACCGTGGCTCGTTGCCGCAATGGATAGGACCCAAGCTCATCGCAACATTGGGACAAGACGGGATAGCGTGTCTGTACCTCCGGATGACGGGCAGCAGCAGCCACGCTCACCGCGGCGCCGATGGCCAAAGATCCGTCATCCAGGAGCTCGATGCGACCCAGCTCTTCGATGCGCTTGATGTCGATGACCGCCTTGGGCGCAAACTGACCACTGCGCATGCGACCCAACAAATCCGTGCCGCCGGCCAAGTACATGGCCTCCGCCGTGGAAGCCCAAAGCGCAAGGGCCTCATCCACCGATGCGGGACGATGATAGGTAAAGGGTTTCAGTGCGTGCATGTTTGCTCCCTGTGGTCTGGCAAAAAAGCTCAACCAGATTAGCACAGACAGCGTTAGCCGCAAGGTGATATACTTGTTCGATGCGTCTTCGTGTAACCAGCATCTTTCTTGCCTGTCTTTTGCTGACAACGAGTGCCGCCTGGGCCAAAACCCCCGATGAGGACCTGCTGCAAGCCCAGCGCCTCGCCGACAAACGGCAGTATGGCAAGGCCTTGGACATCCTGAGCACGCTTTTGGCGGCCGATGCAAAAAAACCATGGCCGGCCCCGTTTTCCGCCAAACTTCGTGCCCAGGTCGACAGGCTCTGCTTCGAGCTTCTGATGGTGGACAAGCCCCATCTGGCCATCGTGGGACTCAGAGCGCTCATGGCCTCTGGGCCCGCGCCGTCCATGCGCTGGGCCATGCTGGCTCGCGCCTATGTGGAGACCGGCGAGTACCGGAAGGCATCCCAGACCTTGCGCCGGGGTTTGAGCCAGCATCCCAGTTCGCCCGAACTGCTCTTCGTCCGGGCGTCTCTGGCCGGCTCCATGAGCAAAGAAGCCGTGGCCAGGTCCGCCTATGCCTCCGCCGAGTCCATGTTGCGTGGCGCAGCCGGGGACTTGGAAAAGGCCATTGCCGTCGACGCCCAGCAAGCGGGTATCCACAGGGCCCTGGGCAAGATCCGCGGGTCCTTATTCGTTTACTGTCGGGCCACCGGACAAGCCAAAGAGGCCATGAAGCTTTGGGCCCAAGCTGAGGATGCTTACGCCCAGGCCATGCGCTTGGACATCCACAATCCGGACCTGGCCTACGAGGCTGCCGAATTGCAGCGAACAGCCGGGGACTGGGTCTGGGCCGAAGAGCTCTATCACCAGGCAGAGAACCGCTATCGGCGCCTGGCTCAACAAAAGCGGGGCCTCGGCCTGCATCGGTCGGCCTTGGACCGAGCCGAAACCTGCCGACAAAGACGGGTTCAAGCCGTTTTGGAGCGGGTTCGCTGGGCCATAAGCCGGGCCCGCTTCGAAGAAGCTCGCCAGCTACTCAAAAGATCACTCGACTCATATCCGGCAAACCGGGCCATGACTCGGGCCATGCTTGCCGAAGTGGATCGACGAGCACGGGATTTTAAAGCCGTCCAGGCCTCCCTGGAGAACAGTTCATCGAATGGGGATGCCCAAGTCCTTCTGGGCGACATGTTTCGCGAAAGCGGGCTCTACGACAAGGCCAGGAAGGCTTACCAGCAAGCCCAGACTCAAATCCGGCATCGCTTCAGCGATCAAGATCTGGCTGTCCGATTCCACGCCATCTCAGACCTGCCCAACACCAGCTTGCATATCGACACGCGCATCGGTGATCAAGACTTCATGTTGGAACTCCCCCCCGACCAAGCGGCGGCACCCATACGAGCTCTGCTGGAAAAGGCTCATGCCCTTGCCCAAGCAGCCTTCCGTCATCGGCTCGTGGGCCCGGTCCACCTCAAGATATTCGTCAACCAGCGGGCTTTCATCGAGCTGGCCGGGGTCGCCTTGCGTCCCCGGACTCGGGGGCTTTATGCCTATGGCCGCATCATGTCTTACGCGGATCCTGCACGAGGTCAGGCCGCATGGCTGGACATCCTGACCCACGAGCTGGGTCATCGCTATGTGGACGAGATGAGCTATGGCAGGGCACCGGTCTGGCTGAGCGAAGGTCTAGCTCACTGGTGCAGCCCGGGCTCAAAACAAACCCGTCTCTCTGATTGGCGTAAAACCATGATTCCCTGGCGGCGTTTGGAGCAACGCCTGGGCGACAGCCGCGGCAACCTGATGGCAAGGCAGGCCCTGCTACACCAGGCCGAGCACATGGTGGCCTGGTTGATGCGCCGCTTTGGTGCCGAGCGCATGATGACCTTGCTCGGCATGCTGCGGCAGGGATTGCCGCCGGAACAAGCCATGAAAAACGCTTTCGGCCAAACTCGAGGTGTCTTAGAGGGCGCCTGGTGCCAGGAGTTACGCAAATGATCAAAACACTCTTTATCCTGGCCCTGTCCAGCATCTGGCTTGCCTGTGGCGGTGGGACTGATGTCGACACAAGACAAATACACAGCGCCCTGAATGGCGTGCCCGAAGACGGTTATCCCGATTACCAAGAACGCCTGATGCTGGTGGCGGTCAACCGGGCTCGCTCGGATCCCAACAACGTGGCCCTGGACATCTCGGGCTCTTGCGGGGGCTCGGGCTCCACCGAGTTCGCCGTCAGCGATCCCATGGTGCAAAACAACAACGCCAGCAGAGCCGCTCGCTTTCACTGCCGGCACATTCAACTAAACGGTGGCAGCTTGAGCCACAACTCCTATTGCACGCTCCGCTCCGACATCGACACGAGCGGTTGCGACGGGGCCGCGGCCTGCGGCTGCGAGCCAGGGACCGAGGCCTTCAACTGCACCATTAACGGGGGTTCGGGCACCAGCCCCTGGACCCGAACCAGCTATTTCGGATTCAGCGCCAACGGCGAAGTGGGATCCACCGGCAACGCCGACGGCTGGGGTGCCGTGATCGCCTGGGTCACGGAATGCCCCAACTACGAAGGCCATCGCCGCATCCTCTTGGAGGCGGACGACGGGCACGGCGAGGTGGGCTTCGGCTTTGCCCCCGGCAGCTCCTGCGGTTACAGCAACTGGTATTTCGGCGACCCGGGAGCCGGCGGCGGAACCCCGCCTCGACTCGTAGCGGGTGCCCATCGAAGCAAGAGTTCGACGAGCCCCACCTTCTACGTCAACTACTTCCATGAAGGGGGCGCGGTGCCCCAATCTCTGCAGGTCGTGGTCGACGGCCAATGCCATAACATGCAATTGGAAGCGGGCGTGGCCACCCATGGCACCTACCTGGCCGAGGTGTCCATCGGCGCAGGCTGTCACCAATACTGGTTTTTGACCGAAGACAGTCAGGGCCAGCGCCATGTGCTGCCGGAAACCGGCGCCTATGGGGCAGGCTCTTGCTCAGATGACTTCCAGGCCCAAGCCCAGGCAGCCGACTGCGAAGACGCCCAGGATGCGGGCGTGGTGGTGGATGCCGGTGGTGAAGATGCCGGTGGCGGTGAAGATGCAGGTGCTCAAGATGCAGGTGCTCAAGATGCGGGTGCTCAAGATGCGGGTGCTCAAGATGCGGGTGCTCAAGATGCGGGTGCTCAAGATGCGGGTCAGACCGACGACGAAGACAACGCAGAAATCGTCATCAAAGGTTCTTGCGGCTGCGGCACCACAGGGATTACGCCCAGCTTTTGGATCTTCTTGTTGGGCTTAATTCGACTCAGGAAGCGTTCACCACCACCCAGCGCCGGATGAACTCCTTCATACGGGCGATGCCCTCTTCACCACTCAGCAACACCGTATGCGGCGAAATCCGGGTGATGAATTCATAGACCAAAAACGAGTCCAGGTGCTTGGCCAGGGCGATCTCCCACAGCCGGTCCAACTGCGGTTCGGCATCGGCGTGACCCCGCTCTCGCATGGCCTTATACATGCCGAGCAGGTTCATGAAACATTCCCGATCCTCGTGGTTGCTGTAGACCAAATTGGCGCTACCGGCCACGGCAATCCGATGGGCGGGCTCGCCCAGCCAGATGGCCTTGCAGGCTCCATAGGCGGTCCAGGCGGGCGCGGCGTTTACGCCTTTCTGCACGCAAATGGCGACTTCCTTGCCCTCTCGACGGGCGCAGGCCTTGGGCCAAAATAACTCCCTGTGCACGCGAAGGCCCAAGCGACTGCGATGTTGCTCCAGCACATTGAGCACCGAGGCGCGTCGCGGGGCCCGGGCCAGGGCCTCAATGAAATCATCTTGGGCCTCTTTCCAGCGCCCCATGGCCGCCAATGTGTTCGCACGATAAAAATAGGTACGAAAGTCCCAAGGATTGATCCCAATGGCCCGGTCGTAATACCCCAGGGCTTCGGCGGGCCGACCGCCGAACAAGGCGCAGTCGCCCAGGTGGGAAATGGCCAGGTAGAGATCCGGTTGCAACGAAAGCGCCCGTTTATAATGCACCACGGCCTGGTCCAAATTCCGCTGCCTAAAAAAAGCCTCGCCCTTAACCAACTCAGCCCCAGCCGCGGGCTTCACGGGGAACTCCACCAAATGCCGCTCGCCATCTCGCAAGATCACCGTGGGCAGAATCAGTGGTTTTCGCTTTTCAGGGTAAGCCTCGGCCAGCAGGCGATCGTGTTTCATTTCCGGTGTCCGGGTCATCTCCCGGAAGCGATACATGACCTTGGATTCTTCCAACATCGCCAAAATCTGGGGCGGTTCCAAATAGGCCTTGGCACCAGGGGCCTTGGGCGCCGCAAAAGAAGGATGTTCGCTCAAGCCCTCAGGCGGCCGCAGGTCCGGTTTCACGGTCCCACAGGCAAGCAAGCTAAAAACAAAGGACAGGGTAAGAAGGATGCGAGTCAAGGTGAACTTCCTGGCTAAGAGTTAGAAATCACTGGCACGAAACGTTTCGACAAGCCTCGGTCACACATTCGAAAGCACCGATGTCGGGTGCGCAGCCGACATGCTCCCCGGGAAAGGGGCTGCGGTCCAGACCCAAGTCCGCACCCGCATTCACGTGAAGACAGGTGACCGGATCTTTGGGAACGACACCGTTGCTGCTATCTGGATTGCAGCTGAACACCGGGTTATCAAACACCTCGAAGTTGCTTGCGTCCACATCACCATCGCCACCAAGCAACCATCGACTGAACCCAAATTGCATGTTGTGGTGAAAACTCAGCCGCGTGCTATCCACCGCACCCGCCAGGATCGGCGTATCCACCCCATCATCGCGCCAAAACAAGGTATTAATGATACTCACTTCATCGCCAGGATTCTCCAGCAAGATGGCCGCCTGGGCTGCACTGCCTGTGATGGCCAGATGGTACAACCTCACCGGAGCCTGGGTGTTTACGATCTTGATGGCGTATTCGGGAAAGGGATGGCCCAGATTCCCCAGGTTGACGAATTGAGCCCCCATCAGAACCACCTCGGCCTCATTGTTCTCGATATGCAAGGCCAAACTGCCGTCGTAGTACACGATGCCAAAGGCAAGAATTTCCAGATCAGTCATCCATGGAGAGGGTCCGAAACTAACCGGTCCGACAATATCCAGGATCTCCAGATTAACGTTATTGTTTTGCCCATAGGGAGACATCTGAGCGGAATTACCCAAACCCAGTCCAGGCATCTGGATATCGCCTCCCCCGGAAATCCGCACGCCACCATCCTGGTTGCATCCCACCGCCACAAAACCTGGGAACATATTATACGAAGTATCGCCCGAGCCTGATTGAAAATTCAACCAGGACTCGTACTCATCATCTGAGATCTCTTGCGCCCCGACAATGGCCTCCCTCACCTCGTTCAAAATGATGCCTGCTCCAGCATTGCCACGCCCGATACAATCTCCTGGCCCACTCGTAGCGAGGTCGTATCCGATGAAACTCCCGTAGATGTAAATACCACTTGAGTTCGAGACCTCCACCCCGTTTCCCTCGTTGGAACGAATCACGTTCATGTCGTATTGACTCAAATCGTTGCTGGGCGGATTTTTTGGAGATTCAAAGGCCAGCTCCCGCCCCCGGCCGAGCCAGATGTCTTCGCTGTTTTCGACGAGCAGGCCCGTGCCTCCGTTTTCTTGAATCCGCATACGGAACAGGTGCACCTCGGCGCTGTTTCTGATTTTCACCGCCTCCGATTCAAAATCGATCAGGGTCAAATCCGAGATGACGACACCCGTCGAATTCACCAAGAGCCCAACTTCCTTACCTGCCTCGCCCGCAAGGGTGACATCGATCCCTCGGCCGTCCAGATAGCATAGACTTGGCACCTGCCAGGGCAGTTCATGCTGGTTGGACCGCAAGGTGACCGGCTGTACCAAATTGCTGTCGAAAGTGATGTGGTGAGGTCCAGGCTTGACCCTGGCCAGGGTCAGGGCCTCCCGGAGGGACAAGCCGTTTGCCCCCGCGCCAATGGCATCGCCCGATTGGGCTTCCCTATCGAGTTGGTCGTCTGTGGTGGTAACCACCAGGTCGGCGTCCATCTCGTAAGGCGTCAGTGGGTTGAGTTCATTGCAGTAGCTTTGATCATCCCGACCCGGCAGCAGGCAAAGGCCTCCCACACAGCGGCATCCGAAATTGCATCCACCCACGCAGTCCGGGTCCTCGCTCAAACAATCATCCGGAGCTGTCCCGTTTGGGGGCAGACAAATGCCGACGCTTGAGCAGACGCAATCGCCTGGACAGGGGTTATCGGCTGAGCACCGCTGATAGTCGTCATTGAAAATCGGATCGAAGGAGCAGGCGGCCAGCAATAGGCTGAACCACAAGGCGAATTTCCATCGGCGAAAGTGCATAGCATTCAGACTAATGCATGCCGTGATCCACGGCAAGCCTCCACTTTTGCTCTCCATGGCATGATAATTCCGAAAAACTGCGGTATTTGGTAGTATGTGTAATCCGGGGCTGGCACCCGGGGAGGATGGCTTGATGCAAAAGACAAGAAAAACAATTCGCCTGATGTTCCTGTTGGGTCTTTTGGGACTCATTTCCAGCCTGAGCGCCTGCGGACGCAGCATGCCCCTGGATGATGGAGACGTGGTGGCGATCCGGGTCCGTCCCGAGAATCCCTCCATGTACATCGAGCAAATTCTGCAATTGACCGTCGAAGCCCACATGGCCGACGGCAGCGTCAGTGACGTCACCCTAAGCCCAGGACTTTTGCTCCGGCTCAACAAGGCCGGCCTCGTGCGACTTTTGGAGGGCGGACGCCTCGCCGCCGACAACGCAGGTCAGGTCCAGTTGCTGGCCGCCTATGGCGGCAAAGAAGATCGGGTGGACATCGAGGTTCGATACGCCCTGCTCGATGGCATCTCGGTCGTCCCGGACATACACCAGATGCAGGTGGGCGATGTGGTGCAGCTTTCGGTCACCGGTCAACTCAGTGACAGCACGGAAATCGATCTGAGCCTGGCCGCCGCCGGCACAAGCTACACAAGCAATCAACCGGAGGTGGCAACGGCCACCGAGGATGGACTCATCTTCGGCCTGGCGGCCGGCATGGCCCACGTGACGGTACGGCACGGCGAATTCAGCGCCGATGCCCGCATCGAGGTGGGCGATGACACCCGGCCCATCGTGTCGGTCGAACTGCAGCCCGACGAGGCCAGCTTGCAGGTTGGGGGCAGCCTGCAGCTTTACCTCATCGGCAACTACGAAGACGGCGCCACGGTGAATCTGACGGCCGATCCGGACACAAGCTTTGTGAGCTCCGCACCGACCCTGCTCAGCGTGGACGAATCCGGCCTGGCCACGGGACTCAGCCCGGGAGAAGCCCTGGTCACCGCCAGCTTCAGGTCATTCGAAGCCAGCAGCCTGATCGGGGTCACGGATCAGGGCATGCTGGTGGGCATCGAAGTTGAGCCACGCCAGGCTGCATTAAACCTGGGCGCACAGCTCCAACTGAATGTTCGGGCCGTCTACGACGATGGTCGCCGCGAAGACGTGAGCCAACTCGCCACCTATCGATCATCCTCCCCCGCCATCGTCCAGGTGGACGTCAGTGGTTTGCTCCGGGCGGCAGGGGCCGGCCAAGCCCTGGTCACGGCCCGCTATGAAGGATACACCGACGTTTGCGAAGTGCAGGTCAGCGACCGGACCCTGGTGGCCTTGACCATCATCTCAGGCGATCAACAGCTTGAAGTGTCCGAGCAGTTCCAGTTGGAAGTCGAGGGCCGTTTTGACGACGGTACTACGGCCGATCTGAGCAGCTTTGCTTCGGGCAGCCGCTATTCGAGCAACGATGAGATGATCGCCGCCGTGGGTCCCAACGGCCTGGTGAACGCCATACGCCCCGGCATGGCCGAGATCTCCGTGAGCAACTCAGGTCTTTCCGATTCCATCCAAATAGAGGTAACCGGCCCCGAAGTCACCGAGATCCTCTTTCTGCCACCCAGCATGTTGCTGCAAGTCGGCGAACTGGGCCTGTTCGATATCTGGGCCAACTACTCGGACGGTTCCTCGCGCCTGATCACACAGCAAGCCCTAACATCGGTATCCGATAATCGCATCATCGAACTCGAGGAGCCCGGCCAGGTTCGAGGTGGAGCAGAAGGTCTGGCCCAGGTCAGCGCAAGCTACGCCGGCTTCTCGGCCGCGATGCAGGTGGAGGTGGCCCCCAGGCAAGTGGTGGCCTTTTGGATCGAGCCGAATCAAGTGGATCTTGAGCCAGGGGGGCAATTCCAGCTCGCCGCCTGGGCTTCTTTTTCCGATGGCGGCTTCGAAAACGTCAGCGCCTTCGCCGCTTGGACCACCGACAACAACGGCGTGGCCGGCGTCTCCCCTCTGGGCCTGGTGACGGCCAACGGCGGCGGCACGACTCAGGTGAGCGCCAATTATCAAAGCTTCGACGCCTCCTCGACAATCCGAGTCACCGTCGGGCCCCAACTCATCGGCATCGACTTGCAACCGGATTTTCTAAGCCTGCTCCTGGGTGAGAGTGCCCAGATGCGGGTCTTTGCGCTTTACGATGACAACACCGCAGTCGAGGTCACCGATCTGGCCAGCTTCGAACTGGACAACCCAACGGTGATCATCCTCTCTCCCGGAGGCTACGTCGACAGCGTGGCCCCGGGACATTCCCAGGTCACGGCGCGCTATCAGGGTTTTGCCGACTCAAGCCTTGTGGAAGTCGCGGGTCCCGTGCTCATCGGTGTCCGGGTCACGCCGGGCAATGTCCTGCTGGACATCGGTGATGCCGCTAACTTGCGAGCTTGGGCCGACTACGACGACGGCTCCAGTCTTGAAGTCACCAATTTGGCAAGCTGGGAAACCAGCGATTTGGCCGTGGCTTCCGTGGCTCCTGGCGGTCAAGTGACGGCCTTAAGCGGAGGCATCGCCTTCATCAGCGCTTGGTACGGTGGCCTGCGCGGTCAATCCCGCATCCAGGTGGAGGGTGGACCCGCCATGATCGGCTTGCGCATCGTGCCCGACAGCGCCAGCCTGTATCCTGGCGATGGCGTGGCCTTGCAGGCCTTCGCCGACTATGACGACGGCTCTTCCCACGATGTCACCGATCTGGCCCATTGGGCCACCAGTGATCCAACGGTGGCCGACGTTGCGCCAAACGGACAAGTCAACGCCTTGGCCCCCGGCACGGCTTACATCAGCGCCGCCTACCAAGGCCACTCGGACCAGGCCACCATCCTGGTGAATGAAATTCTACATCCCGTTCCAAGCTTGAGCAGTCTGAACCCGAATCAGGTACGGCTGGGCATCTCGGGCCAAAGCTTGACCGTGCCTGGCGGCGGCTTTGACTCCGCAAGCGTACTGCGCATCGATGGGGCAAACCAGGCCACTACATTCATCGACGGCGGCACCTTGCAAGTAATCCTGCCCGACTGGGCGGTGGCCAGTCTGGGTCAGCGGGAGATTCGCGTCTTCAACCCCGCTCCGGGGGGGGGCTTATCCAACGCCTTGCAACTGACGGTGGTTGACGTCCCGGACATCTTCACGATCTCGCCGGACAGCGGCATGCAAGGCACGGCGGTGCGAGTGGCCCTCTACGGCCAGGGGCTTTACGGCTGTGGCTTGAGCGCGACCGATCCGGCCATCGGCATCAGCCAAATCAGCTACAGTGCAGACGGTCGCTATCTCTTCGCAACCCTGAGCATTGCCATGACGGCAAGCGTCGGCCCCAGCACCTTGACCGCAAGCAACGCGGCCGGTGCCGACAACATCACCTTCCGCGTCATCGAGGATCAGCAGCTCGAAAACCTGACCGTCGCCTCTTATGATGAAATATGGCTATCGGGCGTGCAGGCCTATCACAACATCACCATCAACACGGGTGCCATCGTTCATGGCGCAGGAGACGAACCCCTCCAGTTTCTGGCCACCGGCCAAGTGCGCATCTACGGCAGCATCGATGTCTCGGGCGAACGAGGCGAAGACGGCTACTACAACCCCGCGGCCGGCGGTGATGCGGGTGCCGGAGGAGGAGGCGGCGGTGGTGGCGGTGATGGAGACAGCGCCATCGCATCACAGGGTGGTGCAGGCACCCCGCCTGGCGAAGACAGCACAGCCAGCCAAATCGGCCCCGGTACGCCTGCCGGTGACGGTGGCGGCACGGGCCACGGCATCGGTGCCTCTGGCGGTTGCGGCCAAGGGGGGAGTGGCGGAGGCTTCGGCGGTGCCGGCGGCGCGGCCGGTGGAGACCTGGGCATCGGCACCGGCGCACCTGGGGGCAACGCCAACAGCATCGGCTCTGATTTCAACGGTGGCGTCGGCGGTGGCGGCGGTTCGACATGTGGTCCCAACTGCGGCGGCGGCGGTGGCGGTGGCGGCGGTGTCCTGGTCATCGCCAGCATGAGCGGCGACATCGAAATCCTGGGTTCTCTGCGGGCCGACGGCGGCGACGGCGGTAACGGCTACAACGGCACCGGCAGCGCCGGTGGTGGCTCCGGCGGTCGCATCACCATCACCTCGGCGGGCAACGATATCCTGATCGAGGACACATTGAGCGCACAGGGCGGCATCGGTGGTCAAGCCGATGCCGGCGACGCGGGTGGCGGCGGCGGTGGTGGACGCATCGTGTTGGACACTGGCGGCGGCAGCCTCAACGACTCTTTCGGCATCTACGATGTACGCGGGGGTTCGGGCGGCGAAGCAAGGGACGACCACAGCGGCTATTCAGGCCTACCCGGCGACGACGGCATTGTGGATCTCAGCCCCTAAGGGCCCGTCAATTAATTAACTACTCTGACTAACCATGCGCTGGCGCTCTAGTACGGGCCCTTATGGCGCTGCGCTGATACATCAATTCATTTACGGTGCCTAGGGTTACAGCCCCTGATTTCGGCGCATGAGCGCCAGACCCAGCAAAAGGAAGAAAGCCAGGGCGGATCTGCCTATTCCGGCACTGGTACAGCCTCCCCCGCCCCCACCGCAATCCTCATCCACCTGCCCGTCGCAGTCATCATCCAAACCGTTGTCGCAGATTTCTTCGCCGGCCGTACAGGCCAGCTCGCAGCCATCTTCTGTATTTCCGTTGGCGTCGACATAGCCCGCCTCGCAAAGGGTCAAGACGCAAACCCCGTCGCTGCATGTCTCGGAGGCCTGGAGTAAATCACAGACTTCATCGCAAGCACCACAGTTCATCATGTCGGAAGAAAGATCGACGCAGGCCCGATGACACTCGCTGCGGCCCCCGCCGCATGCATCGGCGCAATCGCCCAAATCGCAAACCTGGCTTTGACCACAGGCCCAATTGCACTCACCGCAATGCGCCGGATCCGAATTCAAATCAAAGCCCTCGTCTTCTTCTCCGTCGCAATCGTCATCCACGTAGTTACATAACTCTTCCGCGCCGGGATGAACCGAAGCGATGCCGTCGTCACAGTCGGGTCCCAACTCGCAGTGCTCACCGTAGCCGTCCCGATCATGGTCCACGCATCCGCAAGCTGCGTCGGACAGATCCGTTTGCCCATTGCAGTCGTCATCGATGCCGTTTTCACAGTTTTCTTCAGCGCCGGGATGCACCGCTCCATCCGCGTCGTCGCAATCGGCACCGCCACAGCTCGCATCCAGGTATCCATCCGAATCCGCGTCCGGACAGGGAGCACAGTCGCCCTCACAACAACGATTCTCATCTGCCGCCACCAGCCAGGAACCGATGCAGGCGTCCAAAGCCGCGCATCCCATACCGCCCTGCGCCCCGCATGTGGACGGCTGCACCACGTCCACGCTCCAGTGAGGATCGGACCAGGGACCGGCCTGTCCGGCAGCATCCTGTGCACGCACCCGCACGTACCAGCGACCCCAGTCCAGCTCAAAATCATGAGGCACGGTCCATGTCGATTCCGCCGTCTCTTGCCAGTTGGAATCCAAAAGGTCACCTGAGTCGAAGTCGGGCCGCCGATCCACTTGCACCCTGTATGCCCGCTGCACACCTGGCCCATCGGCGTCCACATAGGTCCAGACAAAGCCCGGGCTGGCATCGGCCACCGCGGAACCCACCTGGTATGCCCAGGGGGCCTCGCCGGCCCCACGCTCGAAGGCCCCCAGGTCCACCCTCGATCCACCACCCTCGGGCACGGGTAGATCCGCAGGGCCTGCATTCTCCGCGGGGCTGCCTGCGTCCAAACGATAGTCGTCATCGGCCACGGACCCAAAGAGCGGATCCGCAAAAATAGCACCTTCGCCCGGAGCCCCCGTACCGTCCGCGTCAGCCGTGTTGCCGAAGTACAAATTGCCGTCCAAGGTTCCGCTGGTCAGATTGGCCAGAAACTCCACAGCCACCGTGTTGTGAGTCAAAAGATTGCCGTGCACCTTGCAGTCGCTCAGGGCACCCAAACTCATGCCGTAGGGCAAGCCCGTGATGGTGTTAAACTGGATTTCCACCTGCCACAAGTCCTCGGCCACCAGACCCGCCAGATTTCCATTGACGATGAGGTTGCGCGAGAAGACCAGACCGTGAACCTCGTCTAAGTGCACGACGCCCTGGGTGGCCGGGTTGTCCGTAAAAACATTGTGCTCGATACGCCCACCCGCACCCGCCGGATGGGGACCCGCCTTGATTGCGCTGGCGCTACATCCGGTGAAATGATTTCCAAGAATCCAACTATCGGTGGCCCGATCATCGAGGCATCGCTCGGCACCACCTTCGAAACGATTGTTCAGCACCCTTCCGGCCTGGGCCGACAAGAGCACCAGATGCACGGCATCGGCCATCTCCAGCCCATTGTCGGCGAAGCTGCAGTCCTCGACCCGACAGCCTGAGCCCTGCTGCAGGGCCACGCCATATCCACCCCAATGCTGGATGCGAAAACCCCGCAAGGTGACATAGGAGTCCCGGTGCAGGCTGACCCCGGCAGGGTGATCCAGTCCACCCTCCAATTCGCAGGCCACATCCGTACCGTCCAACACAACCGAGATGCCGTCCGCGGGTTCTGCCTGGATGATGAGCGGCCTGGCCCGCGTGGGCGCAGCGACCGTGGTGTCGGGCCGAATCTGCTCGTGGTAAAGACCGGCCCGAACCGTGATGATGTCACCAGCCCCGGCCAGCTCCAAGGCCTTGGCGATGGTGGCAAAAGGAAATTCCTCGGTGCCAGCAGCCTCATCCGAGCCGCTCACCCCATCGACCACGAATGTCTCACCGATGCCACCACCCGCCAGAGGCCGGAAAGCACCCTCGGGCCCATCGGCCCAAAGCACTTCAGGCAGCAGATCGCTGATAAATCCCGGCTCAGCGCGCGGGCCGGATGAAAAGAAGCACAGGACAGACGCCAAGCAACACACTGAAATAAAATACCTTTTCATTCAACCTCCCAGTCCTGAACGCAGGTTGAGCGCCCAGATGCCCATGGGTACCCGGCTGAAGGCCTATTCTTCAAGTTTTTTTGAGACGAGGTTTAGGACTCGTGGCTACAGCGCACAGGATCAAAACGGCCCACGTTGTTGGCCTCGCGGCATTCCGAATGCAGGCCGGCCGGCTGGTTGCCGCCGCCCAGGTCATCTGCCACCACGAAGACGATCAGATCCGTTTCCGCCGGCGGGTTCTCCCACACGAAGACCACCACTTCACCCTGACCGGGCCCCAAACGCACCGAGGTGTAATTCACCCCGAGCAACGTTCCGCCCAGACGAGGATCGTTGTGGTAGAAAGCCACCGGCACACCAGGCGGGACGGCCTGCTCGCCGCGATTGGTCACGGCGGCATAGAAAATAATGCCGGACCCGCAGATGTCACCCCGAGTCCCCAGGCCCCGGGCCGTCAGATCAGGCGCATCAAAGAGCCCCCCGCCTTGTACGTTTTGGCGGAAGTTATTCAGATCCGGATCGTCCCAATTGGGCGATTGCACGACAGGAATCTGCCCGTCTTCCATGACGTTGGTCACCGAGTAAGCGTGTTGATTCCAAATGCGCCTGGTGTTGACCCAGTTGTCCTCCGCGTCTCCAAAAACCCTGATGCCCTTGAACTTCTGGGGCGCGTCCACGATCAGGTCGTTTTGTGCCAGGATGATCTCGGCGTTGTAGTCCCCGTCCACGTCGGCGATGACCGGATATTCGCAGGCCGTCACCGAACTATGCGGCTGTTCGTAGAGCACATGGCCGTCCGAGCCGCGGAAGACCTTCAGGCTGATCTCATCCGCATAGACAACCTCGGCCCGCCTGTCGCCATCGAAATCGAAGACCGCCGAACCGGTGATGTTGGAAGTCGAGTCCTCGGTGGCCACACTCCACAAAATGGAGCCGTAGGTGTTCAGCACGAAATAGACCCCTGAGCCGGCTACCCCGATGTCCGGGTAGCCATCCCCGTCGAAGTCGGCCACCGTGGGTGGACCCAGCATGCCGCAGGTCGGATTGCAGGCCTCCATGGCATTTAAAAACACCTCATCTCGAAGCCAGTAAATTTCGCCGGTCACCGAACCCTGCAGGCGCACCATGCCCCGGGCCACCACCACGATCTCAGGCGTGTCACCTCCGTTGAAATCCGCCACGGCCACGAAACCATCGCCGTAGCCCGTATCCCAAATCACGTTGCCCTCGTGATCGTAAAGGGTATCACCGGTGATGATCTCCAGGAAACCGTCGTTGTTTACATCCGCCGGCACGGAGAACGGTGCCCGAGCCGAACTGGGGGGCTCATAGTTTTCTCCCCGAGAACCGGTCTTGCGCCAACGCAAGCTGCCGTCGGCGTTGAAAACCGCAGCCCCAACCACCACTTCGGGCAAACCCTGCCCATCGATGTTGGCGATGGCCGGCGCGCCCCAGCCCAAAAGCAAATCGCCCACCTCGGTTTGCCAAAGGAACTTGCCCGAAGCGTCGAAACAGATCAAATCCCCGCCTCCGCTTTTTCCTGTCACCAACTCAGGGGTCCCGTTCCCGGTCAAATCGCCCGCCGCGATGCCGCTGACCGGGTGGGTGGCGTAGGCGGGGTCGGTGATCGAAAAAATGGGCTCGCCTGTGTTGCCTTTCACTGCCCTTAGCACCCCGTTGGCGCTGTATCCGTCCTGGATATTGAAGCTATTGAAAACCACAGCCGGCACCACAAAATTGTCCATGCCGGCCAGCCCGGTGAGATCGATGACCACCGGGGTCATGATGACCTCATCCCATTCGGGGGCTTCTGCCGGCTGCAACCAGACCCACTCCTCGACCGGGGTAAACTGCCCCTCGGGCGGGATATGCTCACAGACAGCCTCCCCGGGTCGGGCGTCCCAACTCACACAGCCGCCCAAACTATTTTCGCAATAGGTATCGTCCTCGCAGTCATCCTGATAATCATCGACGCAGGCCGGATCAGGCGTCACCACCACGCAGAAACCATTGAAGCATTCCTCTCCAAAGGCGCAGTCGTTGGGAAAATCACAGGGGCTGGGTCCGCCGGCGTCCCAACTACCCACGTCCCCATAGTCAGGCCTGTTGCCGCCGTCATCTTCCCCGCCGTCGTAACCGTCCAAATCCGAAATCGGCACGCAGCGCTTCTCGACGCAAACCTCGCCCGAGGGACAGTCCGAATCGACGGCGCAGATGCGTCCCGTGGCGTCATCGGAGCAAGCAGCCAAAGCCAACGAAGCCAGAGCGAAAACCAAAAAAATACAAATCCGGGCACGTCCCATCGTGTCCTCCCGAGGGTCAGAGGAATCGAGTATACTGCTCAATAAGCTGATTGATAAGTTCCGGCATGGTCAAGCCGTTGCGCTCAGCGATAACCCGCAACATCTCGTACTGCCCACGCTCGATCTCCACCTGCAAGGACAGGTGTCCTTCTTTTTCCGCCAAAAGCTCCGCCACAAGCGGGTCCGCATCCAACTTCTCTTCTGACTTTTTCTTGCGGTCGGAGGACTCACCGGCCACGTCTTTTTCAGCGGGGGCCGGGCTTGCCTCCGAGCCGCTGGGCAGCCTTGGCTGCACCCGGGTATCGTCAGTCGAAGCCTGTCCCGTCGGGTCCACCACCACGGAGGCCGTCGCTTCTCGCTCGCCATCATCGTCACCTGCGGCATCAATTATGGCTTGGCGTTCGGCCTCGGATAAGCGTTTTTCTTCCTTGCGTATCTCCTCAGAGAACAGCTGCCGCAAGAAATTAGACAGGTGAATGTTGGAGGGATTGAAAGCCAGCTTGGACATGAACTGGTTGATGTCGAACTGCATTTCCCAAGCGGACTGATAGCGCTCCTGCCGGTTGCGCCGCAGGGACTTCATGATCAGGGCTTCCACCGGCTCGGGCAAATCGTCTTTGAAATAACTGGGCGGATAGATCTTGCCCTCCACCACGTTGCGCAAAACCTCCGCATCCTCGCCCTGGCCGAAAAGGCGATGGCCCGTTACCCACTCGTAAAGCACCACACCAAACGAGAAAATATCCGATCGCTGATCCAGATTTTTACCCTTGATCTGCTCCGGGCTCATATAGCCAAGCTTGCCCTTGATCTCGCCCGCCCGGGTGTCGGAGGTCATGTTCTCGGCTTTGGCGATGCCGAAGTCCAAAAGCTTCACCTCGCCGTCAAAGCTCAGGATGACGTTTTCCGGCGTCACATCCCGATGCACCACGTTCAAGGGATTCCCATTGTCGTCCTTCTTGCGGTGTGCGTAGTAGAGGCCTTCCAGGATCTCGCGGGCCACCAGCAAGGAGTACTCTAAGGGGAATGGGATTTTGCGCCGCTCGGCCTTGCGTACAACGGCCCGCATATCCCGGCCGCGGACGTACTCCATGGCGATAAAAAAACTACTGCCGATGCGGCCCAAGTCATAAATCTGGCCGATGTTGGAGTGGTTCAACTGGGCCGCAAGCTTGGCCTCGTTCAAAAACATATTAACGAAAGTTTCCTTGCTGGACAGATTGGGCCGAATGCGCTTAATCACGATCTTTCGCGAAAAACCCTGCATCCCTTCCTGCTGGGCGACAAAGATCTCAGCCATGCCGCCCACGGCGATGCGATACAACAAACGATATTTACCAAAACGTTCAGCCAAAACAGCTTGCCTCGCCTCCACCCCACACCACACCCTAGCATTCAACCCACCCCTGGGCAAAAGGGGCAGTTGGCTTTTGGGCCTAATCGCTGCCCAGATCGCTTACCGAGGCATAGGACGAGTTGCCATACGCTCCAAGATTGACCTGCCCGCCAGAGTCAATCGGCTCTAAGGAATAGTCGTCGCTTGGATCCCCCGCGTCCACGCAAGGAGATTGCGCCGCGCTTACATCGCCCGCCCCGAAGGGAAAATGGCCGCAGGTGCTTTGAAGCAAGTATCTGCGGTCGGTGCTGGAGACAAAAAGCGAATCGACGCTGATTTCACCCACGCCCGCCGACACATTGCCCACGTAATCCGTCCCGGAGGCACTCCAAACATTGTTGTAGGTATTGATCACCGAGGCGGTGCCTTCGGCCTCAATGCCGCTGACCAAACTATTGGTGAAGATGTTGTTCCGGAGGATGCTACCCGTGGAAAGATCCGTCGCATAAAATCCATACTGATTGCTGTCACAGGTGTTGTTCAGCACATGATTCAACATATCCAATGCGGTGTTGACATAGATGCCGTTGATATTCGCATAGGAAATATTGTGTGCGATGAGGTTGTCGCTGCAATTGAGATGAACGTAGATTCCGTAGTCGCTCCAGTAAGAACGATTGAAGGTAATTGAGGTATTGTTGATACCAGTACACAAGTGAATGCTCTGACCATTGCTGTGCGCAACATTGGCATGAATCACGCACTCATCGCTGTCGGGGTAGGCTTGGATTCCGCGACTGCTCGAGAAAACAGTATTGTAACTCATGTTGATATGGTCGCCGCCCCGCGCCCACACTGAATACCCATAGCAAAACACAACGTTGGACAAGACATTGTTGTAGTCGCTCGCATTGCCCTCGAACCTGATTCCACCAGACTCAAAATCAAAAACGGCGTTTGACGTCAGCGTGATGTTCGTTCCCTGGTAGAGGACAATGAGCTTATACCCATCATGAACAGAGCACCCGTTCAAGGGCGTACTCGCGGCGCTCGTATTGAGGGTGATGCCCTCCTGATCAAGCACGTCATGTCCGATGTAACTCACCTCCACATAATCCAAATCCAACACGCCGCCATCTTCCACCAGCAGGTAGGTGTTGTAGTCGGGATCGGCCGCCCTGATGCGACAGCGCCGGTTGGTCTTGATGACCTCCGCCCCCACCGCGTGGCCATCAACAAGGGTCCTGTCCACCGTGATCTCATTTCCGGAAACACCGGTCACAATCAAACCGAGCTCCGCATCATAGCGAGAAGCCGTCGACGGACCCACGGTCAGAATATCGCCCACGTCGATGCCCTGAACATTCGCCACGGTCAGGGTGTTGGCGGCGCTTGGCGCGGTCAACACCGTATACAGTTTATAAACTGCGCCACCTGCCGCCTGATCCTTGTCGGCGTAACGGTCCACTGTGATCACTTGACCGTTGATGCTCTCGATAAAAAAGCCCTCGACGCCGTCATCGGCACCCACCGTGATGCGCTCCCCTGGTGCCAGGCCCGTGGCATCGACCACGGTGAGACTTCTTGACCCGGCCAAAAAAGCGGACGAAAGAGAAGTCAGAACAGTGGACGGGCTACAATTGGCCGAAAGCGTTCCGCCGTCACCAACGATTACCCCGTGCTCACCAGTGGCCGAGTTCTGAATCTCTAAGGTGGACGTATAAAGGGGGTTGTCCTGCATCTCGAGCGTGCCGTCCACCAGAATGTCACCTTCGACCACCATGTTGACGTCAGAGCCGGTTCCCAGCGTCAAAGTCCCACCGGATTGAACTTCAAAATCCTGACAAGCGCTATCTTCACTGTTACCGGAAAATTCAACATCGGTGCCCGGTGCAATGACCACATCGTCCGTGGATTCCGGCACGCGATTCCAACTCCAAACAGCGGGGTCGTCCCAGGGCCCTGACGCCACGCTGGTTATCGTGCAGGTCAAACCACTCCCCGCCCCGGAACAGTCGAGATTGCAATCCCCACATGGGTCCAATCCCCCATCATCGCAAACTTCGGTCCCTTCGAAAGTGCCATCGCCGCAAATTTGAACACCCAGGCAACCCGGCAAACAGCCAAATTCCCCACCATCATTGACTGTATCATCACAAACTTCAGTCCCCTCGAGCCAGCCATTGCCGCAAGTCTGAAGCGTCAAACAACCGTTCACGCACTCGCCTTCCCCTCCATCGTTGTCCCCATCATCACAAAACTCGCTTTCGGGACAAATCGCCCCATCGCCGCATACGGCCACAGTCCCCGCCCCGGAACAATCCGCATTGCAAGTCCCGCAATCGTCGGCATATCCGTCATCGCAGATCTCGGTTTCAGGACAAATCACTCCATCGCCACAGGAGGATCCACTTCCCGACCCGGAACAGTCCGCATTGCAAGTCCCACAATCGTCAACGTAGCCGTCATCGCAGACCTCGGGATCCTCACGGATGCCGTTTCCACAACCTATGGTCGGTGCACAAACGCTTGGCGCCTGGTCATCACATGTCCAGCCGAATTCTATTTGGCAAGCAGCACTACAGCCGTCACCTGAGTCCGAATTGCTATCATCACAAGTTTCGAGTGCCTCAATAACGCCGTTGCCACAAACGACGAAAGGGATGCAATGGCAGGGCTCTTCACCATCACAGGCCCATCCGGCCTCTATGCGACAAGCATCACTACAGCCGTCACCTGAGTCCGTATTGCCATCGTCGCAAAGCTCGGGTGACTCGACGATGCCGTTGCCGCAAACGGCGTCTTCTTCTGAAGGCAAATCACCATAACGACCGCAGGCGAAGGAAAACAGAGCACCAAGAACAAGCACGATCGCTATTCGAGCGGCATTTTTCATAGGGCATTATACCACAGAACCCGATGAAACTCTTGGCCCGCCATGGCGAGAGTATCTAGTAATGCCTGGGACTTAGAGGGTTTCCAGCTCGCTCTCTTTGGGCAGAGAATAAAGGATGCTTTCCCATGGCTGGCGATAGAGGCCTTCTTTGATACGCTTTTGGTCCATGAAGTGCCCGATGAGCCCGATGGTCCGGCCCAGCACGAAGAGCCCGTTCAGCCCGCCGTTGGCGATGATCTCCTCAAGCTCTTCCTTGGCGAAACCCAATTCGGTCATCAGGTCCAAAAAGAGGATACCGATGCAGCCGTCCACGTTCAGAATCAAAGTATCTTTCTTCTTCGTGGTGATGGCCTCCACCTGCAGCACATAGTCCAGATATGGGGTCTTCTTGAATTTTCGCTTTGCATAGTCCTTCAAGAGCTCCACCCGCTTGTCCGGATTACGCAAGCTCTTGACCCGATGGCCGATGCCCTGAATGTTGGTGCCCTTGGCCTTCATCTTGATCACGAAATCCGCCGGGCTCAATCCCTCATCCACAGCGCCCTTGATCATCTCGGCCGCACCGGAAACCGCGCCGCCGAATCGGGGGCCGATGGTCAGCACCCCGGAGGCCACGGCGCTCATCAAATCCCTGCCCGCTCGGGCTGTGACGATTGCGTTGTGGGCACCGGAGACAGCCGGACCGTGGTCGGCGGTCAGAATCAAAACCAACTCGATGAAGTCGGTGGCGAACTTGGGCAACTTCTTCTTGAACCAAAGCAGACCGATGACGCCGCCGATGCTGCCGCCGCCCTCGATGAAGCGACTGATGGGCACACCGGCGTACAGCAACTCTTCGCCCGAGTCGTCGGCGATGGTGGTGACCACCTCGGTCTTGCGCCGCACCAGACCCTCGGAGCGGGCGGCGGCGAAGTCGCTGGGCACGGGGGGCGGAGCCACCTCGGTCACCGGCTTGATCTTGCCGGATTCGACCAGCTCGTCGTAGGCCTTCTTGACGGCCAAGCCGAAATCATCGAAAGACTGTGGCACTCGGGCACCCGCATCACGCAAAGCCTTGTTCTTGGCATCGGCGCTCTCATCGGCGGAGTCTGCCTTGGCACCGGCGTGGCCGAACTGGATGGAAGCGGGCAAAATCTTGGCACAAGTGCCGGTGACCCAGGCCACCACGGGTTTTGTGATCTTGCCCTCTTTCAAGGCATCGACGATCTTGTATTCCTCGAGACCGCCCAGTTCGCCCAGGACCACGATCATGCCGATGTTGGGGTTGGCCTCATAGCGAATGATGTGTTCGAAAAGAGTCGACCCGGGAAAGCTGTCGCCGCCGATGGCGATGCCTTCGCAAAGACCGTCCGTGTTTCTGGCAATGATGTTGTAGGCCTCGTTGGACATACCGCCTGACTTGCTGACAAAACCCACATGGCCCTGCCTGTGCAACTTGCTCTCCAGAATATTCTCCAAGGTGCCGCCGGTGTTGGCGATCTTAAAAGCACCGGCCACAATACCACCCACGGTGGCGGGCCCGATGACGGTTTTTCCCGTCTCCAGAGCCTTCTTGCGGATCCCTCGGGCTCGACGCTCGGGGATGCCCTCCGCGATGATGACCAGGGTTCGGATGCTCTTTTCCTCCATGGCCTTCATCGAACTACGGTAAGCCGACCGGAAAGAGGCGAAATTGATCAGCACGTCCGCCTCGGGGTGAAGCTCACAGGCCTTGCGGGTGGTACGGTACATGGGTATGAGAATTTCTTTTTCTCCCCAGAAAACCTTGTGCCAACCGTCCTTGTTTTCGTTGATCACGGCGACCACGCTGGGCTTATCTCGTCCACAAGCGCGGTCGAAATCCAACATGCGCTGGATGGCGTTGACCTGCAGGCCGAAAATAATGGAGGTCGTATCCCGGTTGAACAATTCGTATTTCTTGGTGGGCATCTCAGTTCCTCTCTTTCGCCAACGCGTCGGAGACGATTTTGGTGATGTGGGCTTCGGGACCAAAAACCTTAACGGGCACGCCTGTCTTCTCGCCCAGGGCGCGCATACGCTCCAGGCCGACCTTGTAATTGGGGCCTCCACGACGCACGAACACTTCCACGCCCACTTCCTTCAGCTTCTCGGCGTATTCCTCGAGTGCCCGAATGATACCGCCAAAGGTCTTGGCCACGTCGGTGAAGTTGGCGATGCCGCCGCCGATAAGCAGGTACTTGGCGCGTCCCTTGGGGTCCTTCTCGCGAGTCATGAGGTCCAGGATGGTCTTGGCGTATTGATAGGTAGTCTCGGCGTTGGGGTTGCCCGAGTACTCACCATAGTTGGCCATCTCTTCGCAAAAACCCAAATCCGAAATGGTGTCCGCGTAAATGACCGAAGCACCGCCGCCAGCCACCATGGTCCAGATATTGCCCTTGGGGTTCAGCACGCTGAGCTTCAAAGATGCGCCCGTCTTGGAATCCAAGTCGTTGACGAAGGCCTCTTCAGGCGAGAAGCTACGACCGAAGGGGATCGGAAATTCCAGGTTGCCCCAAACCTCTTGGCATTCGAACTCCGCCGTGTCATCCAGCTTGGCCACCGCATCCAGGGGCAGTACCTTGCCGTCGACTATGGTGAAGGGGTTGATCTCCAGGTAGGAAAACTGGCCTTTCACGAAAACCTCGTAGAGCTTCATCATGAAATCGCCGATGAGCTCTTGATCTTCCTTATCGAAGTGCTTGGCCACTTCGACGTCCACGGCGGTCCGAGTCAGGAAAGTAGCCACGGGCACCGACAAAGAGCCCACCTGATCCCAGCATTCCTCCACATTGACACCGCCGGCCTTAGATAAATTAATGGTGTCGCCCTCGGGGCCGACCCGCATGGCCACGTAATACTCGGCCTCGTGGGGCACGAAGGGCTCGACGAGGAAATGACTGAGCGTGCCCTTGATCTCGCCGACTTCGACTTCCTTGTTCATGCGTTCTTCGATCCATTTCGTGGCCTCAGCCCAGCTCTTGTCCACTGCGATGAGCCCATGCTTGCCACGCTTGCCGAAAAGCTGATCCGGCTTGACCACCAGGCGCTTTTTGCCCAGCCAGGGCTTTTCCTTGAGCAAATCCTTGGTCTTGGTCTCCGGCCCCACGAGCGCCACTTCGCCCGCATAGGCAGAAAGCGCCTTGGACAGGATTCTCTTGGCGTCATATTCACGAATGCCTTTTCTGGCCATCTTGATTTCTCTCCGTTCCCTTTGAGTGGGTTTACTGCGCCATTTTCTTGGTGTAAGCCAGAAGCCCGCCCGCCTTAAGCATTTCCACCTGCCGCTCGGTAACGATGGGCGTGGCCGGAATCTCGGTTTTCTTGGTCATGTTGCGCACGAGCAACTTTTTATCATGAGCCAAATTGGAGATATCGATCTCCAATTCATCCGCCAAATCTATCTGGGCGGTGTCGCATTCGATGGGCAGGATGCCGGTGTTGATCAGGTTGGCGCAGTGGATGCGTGCGAAGGTCTTGGCCAAAACCGCCTTGATACCCAGTTGAAAAGGCCCCAGGGCCGCGTGCTCTCGCGAGGAACCCTGCCCGTAGTTGTCGCCGCCGATGATGAAGCCACCCTGCATTTCCACCGCTCGACCAGGGAATGTCTTGTCTTCGTAATAGAAAACGAACTTGGAAATCTCCGGCAGGTTGGAACGCAGGTGCTGGGTCAAAGGCCCGGCCGGCAAAATGTCATCGGTCGAAATGCCGTCGCCCACCTTCAGCAGGACCGATCCCTTGAGCACCCCGGCGGGCGGTGTCTGATTTTTCATGGCCACGATATTGGGGCTGCGGCGAATCTCCACCTCTGGTCCCTCGGGCTGGAGCAGGAGGAGATCGTCCAACACGTAGTCGGTTTCTTCGAACTGAACCTCGGGCAACTTGCGTGGGTCGGCGATATGGCCGGCCAATGCGGAGGCAACGGCTGTCTCCACACTGGACAAGGCCAAGAAGCCCTTGTTGGTACCACCGCGCCCAACCCAATTGCGGTTGACCGTACGCAGAGACAGATGGCCCGTGCCCGGTACGAATCCGACGCCGATGCATGCGTTGCAGCCCGGTTCGATGAACCGCACCCCGGCTTTGATCAAAACTTCGGCGCTGCCATCCGCAAAAAGCATCTGCTCCACCTGTCGAGATCCAGGAGAAAGAATGCAGTCTAAGGTTTTGGCCACATGTTTGCCGCGCAGCATATCGGCCGCAATGCGCAAGTCCCGATGGCCGCCGTTGGTGCAGCTGCCGATGACCACCTGGTCCAAATGCGTGCCAGCCACCTCGCCAATGTCTTTGACGTTGTCCGGCATGCCGGTCATGGCCACCAAGGGCTCGATGCTCGACATGTCCACTTCCAGGACTTCGTCATATACCGCGTCTGGATCGGCCGAAAGCTCGACGAAGTCGCTCTCTCGGCCCTGCCTCGCCAGAAACTCGCGGGTGATTTGGTCTGAAGGAAAGAGCGAGGAGGTAGCGCCGGTCTCGGCCCCCATGTTGGTGATGGTGGCCCGCTCCGGCACGGATAAAGTTTTTAATCCTGAGCCCGTGTACTCCAAGACATAGCCCACCCCGCCCTTGACCGAAATCTTGCGCAAGATATGCAGGATCACGTCCTTGGCCGAAACCCCCCACCCGAGCTTGCCCGTCAACCTGATCTCCATCACCTTGGGCACCTTCATGTAGAAATAACCGCCGCCCATGGCCACGGCTACGTCCATGCCGCCCGCGCCGATGGCCAACATGCCCAGGCCGCCGCCGGTGGGTGTATGGGAATCAGAGCCCAGCAAGGTTTGCCCCGGAATGCCGTAACGTTCGTAATGTACTTGGTGGCAGACCCCATTGCCCGCCTTGGAATAAATGGCCCCAAAGTGAGAGGCCACGGTCTGCAAGAACATGTGATCGTCGGTGGACTCGCCCTTGAAAGACAAAGAAGTGTGATCGTTGTAGGAGACCACCCGGGAGGCCAGGACCTTCTCGGCACCCAAGGCCTCGAACTCCAACCAAGCCATGGTGCCGGTCGAGTCCTGGGTCAGGCACTGATCGATAAGCAGACCGATCTCATCTCCTGGCTTTGTAGAACCATCGCCCACGTGTTTTTCGATAATCTTGGCGAATTGTGTCTTGCCCATCTTGGCACCTCTTTTGTTGGTCGAGGCCGACATTGGCCTGCGCTCCAGCGGCTTACCTAAAATTGAAAATGAAATTTCGAATAAGGAAACGAGGATCTGCAGAGGAAAACAGGGACAGAACATCTTTCTGTCAACGATCGCGAAGCACACGATAGGAGCTGATCGAACAGCTCAACTGGCCTAGTACTTAATGTTCCATCCCTCGTCAAGCTCTATCGGCATGTTCCTCAAAAAAAACCCTATCCAGCTGGTTTCTTTGCACATATTCTCTCCTTGCCGACCCCTGAAGCCTGGCGTACGATAAGGCCTTGGAGGAAAAAATGACAAAACTCTGGATCAAAAATGGAATGGTTTTCACCGGCGGGGACAAGCCCCAGGTCTTCGAAGGAGGCCTTCTGTGTGAAGGTGACCAGATTATCTCCCTGGGCCCGGACAGCGAACTCGAAAAAACCGCGGCGGGTGCCGAGGTCGTCGACGCGGGCGGCCGCATCGTCACGCCTGGTTTCATCAACACGCACATGCATCTTTACTCGACCTTATCGCGGGGCATGGGCCTGAAAGACCCGCCCCCCAGAGATTTCAATCAAATCCTGGAACGCCTCTGGTGGCGGCTGGACAAGGTGCTGACCCTTGAGGACTTGCGCCCTTCGGCCGAGCTGCCCATCATCGATGCTCTGCGGGCCGGCGTGACCACCATGATCGATCACCACGCCAGCCCCGGCGCTGTGGAAGGCTCCCTGGATGTACTGGCCGAGGCAGCAGGCAAAGCCGGATTGCGTCTGTCCACTTGCTACGAAGTCAGTGATCGGGATGGGCCCGAAATCATGAACGCGGGCATCGCGGAGAACATACGTTTCGCCAAGGCCACGGCAGGGAACCCGATGCTGCGCGGCATGTTCGGACTGCACGCACAGTTCACCCTGTCGGATGCGTCCTTGGACGCCTGCGCGGCGGCGGCCGACGAACTCAAGCTGCCCTTCCACGTGCATGTGGCCGAGGCAAAAAGTGACGCCGAGGACGCGCGCGGCCGAGGGACCAAGGGCGCGGTCGATCGCCTGCACCAGCGAGGCTGCCTCACGCCGGGCAGCCTGGCGGTCCACTGCGTGCATACGGGTCCTGATGAATGGGAGATCCTCAAAGAGGCCGACGTCTACGCCGTGCACAACCCACAGTCCAACATGAACAACGCCGTGGGGGCCGCGTCCATCGACACCATGATGGCCGCCGGCGTGCCGGTGGGCATCGGCACCGACGGCATGCAAGCCGACGTGCGCCAGGACATGCGGGTGGCCTTCCTCCTCAGGACATGCGGGTGGCCTTCCTCCTGGGCCACCATCGAACCGCCGACCCGCGCACCATGTGGGGCGAATTGGGCCAGGCCATGGAAACCAATCAACGCATCGCTTCTCGCCTCTTCGGCCAGGACTTAGGCCAGCTCAGCGTGGGCGCCGCAGCCGACGTGGTCATATACGAAGCCTATGCACCCACACCTTTTTCCGCCGACAATTTCATGGGTCACTTTCTCTTCGGACTCTACGGCGCCCAGGCCCGACACGTAGCCGTGGCCGGCAAGCTACGCCTGCACAACGGAGAAGTCCTGGGTCTGGATGCGGCGGAAGCAGCAGCCCGCGCTCGCGAGCTGAGTCCCAGTCTATGGGAGCGATTCTGACAACTGGTCCTCCCTCCTGGCGGCATGGAAAAATCATGGGCCGTCGGGAAATTGGGGACGCGCGCTATTCGGTGATCTAGTGGCCTATTTTAGTTTAAAAAAGAGCGTCATTTTTCTCCTCGGGTTCGCGGGTTTTATTTCCCTTTTTCTACTTGTCTGGGATTACGGGAGTTATCGTGCGGCAAAGCTGATTGCTGCTCAGGAAATCGATCCCGGAAAACAGAGTGTTGTTGTTTTTGTACCCGAGACTTGCGGCGATGATCGGGTGTTTGTTTTGTTGCGACTTCGAGGAGTGAAGGCTGAAAATGAATTTGAAAATGCCGACTGTTTGAGAACACTGAAGTGGTCAATTCTGCAGGGCGATGTTGTTCTTCAAAGTCATGAGTCAGGGGAGCCTAGGTATTATAGTAAAAAGAAGACTTGTCG
>JAFCZJ010000278.1 GCA_019314375.1 Deltaproteobacteria bacterium
ATTTTGTGAAACTTGCCGCTGATTCTGAGCTCCAGCTCCCCGACCATTTCGCTGGTGTCCTTGCCGTCGCCTCCGCGCTGGATGCAGATCTGCTTTGAGCGCACAAGGGCGCGACCGCCGGGGACCTTCCGGGCCATGCTGAACTGCCCGTCTTTATCCA
Organism: Deltaproteobacteria bacterium; assembly: GCA_019314375.1. Lineage (GTDB taxonomy): Bacteria > Myxococcota > B64-G9 > B64-G9 > B64-G9 > JAFCZJ01. The sequence continues at coordinate 161 of JAFCZJ010000278.1, forward strand.
GGGAGAGGGTGCCCGAAAATTTCAAATTGCCGTGCTCCCGTTGGGCTCCAGTTTCAGTCAGAATCAATTTGCGGGTCTTGCCGTCGATGCGCAGTTGGATGCTGCTGGGGCCTTCGTCGTCTTGGAGGGCCGCCTGTCCCCGCCAGGTGCCGGCCAGGAGGAAGGGTTTTTCTTTGGGCGGTTTCAGACTTTTGAGGCTGCGCTCCAGCATGGACTCATCGGCTTGCTTGCCCACGGCGAAGGCGCTGAAACTGACCAGATCCCGGACGAAATAAAGCACCAGGATGCGCCCCGCGCCGAGCGGGGCCGAATATTCATAGCGCTTCAAGAGCACCGGCTGACCCGCTATCATCACCTGCTCGCCGCCGAGGGCCTTGAAGGTGGTCAGGCCCTTTGTCCACTTCGCTTCGAGGAATTGTTGCATGGCCGCGGGCGTGGCGCAGCCCATGGGCGTGACCTGCAAGGTGGCGTCTTTGGCGCTTTTCAGCAGGAGTGGGGAACCCAAGGGCAGCTGCTGGGGAAGGAAGCCTGCCGGGCCATCCAGGCTGTATTCCACGCCGGAGACCAGGAATTTATGGGGCTTCGGGCCGTGCAGGCTCAGCAGCAGCTTGCGCAGGGCGGTTCCTCTGGCGGTCAAGGATAGGTGCACATCGCCCCGTTGCAGGAAAAGAGCGTGGAAGACAGCAGGGCTGCCGTCCGGCGCTTTGCCCTTGAATCGCAGGTAGCGGGCGCTTATGCCCGAGCGGAGGTGATCGGACAACTCGACTTGTTTTTCAAAGCGGGCGCCCGCGCGGTGGCTTTGCTCTTTGAAGTCGCTTTCCATTTTGGCGATCCCGCCCAGCTCTTTGCCGCCGCGGATTTTAAGGCTGGGTGCACCGCCGGGCGCGGCGATATCCATTCCCTGGGGCACACGAGTTGAAGCCCAATGGCTGGGCACCCGGATGGCGAAGCCGCTGTCTCCGATAGGCAGGTCCACGAGCTCCACATTGACCGGCCGCAGGCTGGTCAGCAGGGCGGCCATGGCCTCGGCTTCCGCGGGGCGCGAAATGGCCAAAAGACCGATGGCCGGCTTGTCGTCTACGCTTGGAAGCTTCAGCTTTTGTACGAGCAGTTCTTCTTCGATTTCCTGCCCGGGTTCTTGCACCCACCAGTCCTTGCCCCGAAACACGGTGCCCGTGGTGCTCGCCGGCACCTTGATGCGTCCCGAGTAAACTTGCAGGGTGGCCTTGCGGCCCGCCACCGTCAGTTCCTTGGGCGCACCCTGGGACTTGAGCTTCCCGGTTGTCTTGCTGAGCTGAGCAAGATGGGCCTTCCATTGCTTGCCGGGGGCCACGGAGATGCCCGCCCAGGGGACGGGCCAGGCTTGGCTGGACAAGAGGGTTTTGGCCTTGTCTTTGCCTGCGACAAACCAATCCGGCAACAGGATGCCCAGGCCGGTCAAACCCAAAACTTCCAGCTTCATGGGGGGCAGCGAGGCCCGGGCTTGTAACTGCAAGCGAATGGGCTGGGTGCCGAAGTGGGTGACCAGGACATGCAAGCCATCGCCCGCCTTGACCGCGACCGGCTTGAACCAGATTTGTTTTTTCGCCAGGCATTGGACGGGTTTGGGTTTTGCCAGCTTGCGGTTGCCGGGCAGGTACACGAGACAGGCGCCGGTGGCCGCGGGCCAACTCGCGGCATCCAGGCCCAGGTTGACCTTGCGTTCCAGGTTGGGCGGGCCCTCCACCATCAGGCTCCAGAGGGCACCTGAGCCGTCGGGGGCTAGGTTGAGCACGGGGGAGGGGACCTGCAAGGCGAGGGGGCCCAAGTGGCTGACTTTGTCGGTGAGCAGGATGGCCTGTTCTTTGGCGGCCTGCTTCAAGGCCAGGGCTTCAGCGTTCAAGTTGGTTTGGATTTGCTTTTTTTCTTCCTCGGCCATTTTGTGAAACTTGGCCTTGTCCTTAGGACTCAAGTCTCCCTTTTCGGCGAAGTGCTTGTCTTTGAGCGCCTTGGTTTTGACCGGCCAGGGGGTCTTGGCAAAGCGGGTGGAGATGGGCGTGACCAGCAGGCTGTCGGTGGAGAACAGAAGATGAATGAGAAAGTCCTGGTAGAGGCTGTGCAGGCTGTGATGACCCGGCAAGGTTTTGAAATAGGCGTCAATCGGCTTCAGGGTGATGGCGCGCCGCAGGTCGCGGGTCCAGGCCCCGTCGGCCAGATCCACGCCCAGGCGCTTGGCGGATTGGGTCGTCGCGTCCCAGAGGCCCTTGAGCTTCGCCTTGCTGTGCACGATGGCGTGGTGCAGAAAATGGGCGTTGGTATAAAAATGCTCACCGCCATGGCTCATCAAGCTTTCTTCCATCCAGTCGGGACGGATCTCGGCCACTTGCTTTGGTCCGTGAATGAAAAAGGCGGCGGTCTCGGCCGTGGTCTCCACCCACCAGAGCAGGTTCTGCATGGCGATTTTCCAGTGGTACTGGTTCTGCACCGCGTGGAAGAGCTCGTGAGCGCAGTCGTGCTCCAAGGCGTTCAAATTGCGCCAGGGCAAAAGAATGTAGCGGTTGCCGGCCTGAGCTGAGTACATGGAATTGCCGCCCGTGTTGAGCTCGAGGATGACATCCAGTCTGCTCGTCGGCAGGAGAAATTTGCGTTTGCGGTAGCTGTTTTCCGCCTTGGTCAACCAGTCCACGGCTCGATTTACCCGGAGCTTCCTGTCGGCCGCCGGGATCTTTTTGTTGACGATGAAGCGGTATTTGGCTTTTTGCCCCGACGATTCAGAAGGATAGGGGGTGGTCCAGTAGTTGATCTCATCGGCGATCCACCATCCGTAGAGGCTCAGGTGCCGGGTCTTGATGCGCGCTTCGTGACGGACGGGGTCCACCTCCACTTCTTCCGGCTCCCAGCGTTTCAGCTTGGGATTCCAAGAAGCGGCGGAGAGTTGGAGTTCCGGAGACAGGCCGGGGGCGAGCTTGGCGGGATCGTAGCGATAGACGAGCTGGATGGGCTTGTCGAAGGTCTTCTGTGAGCCCAAGCGGATGTCGGCCGAGGCCAGGGGCGCATAGACCGGATGGGTCGAAGGCGGTGGGTTGCCGATCGCCGCGGCGCTCAAGATGGCCGGTGCCTTCACGCTGCCCGCGGGCAGCACCACGCTGAGCCGGCGGCCCAATTGAAGGGTCTGCTCTTCGTCCGAGGGCTTTACCTGCACCCGGCCGCCGATGTCCATCTTGGGCTGGGGCGGCTCGTTCTTCTTTGTTGTCGGCCCTTCGGGTTTTTTCTTGTCGGCGAGGTCCTTCTTTTTCGGCTTCGTTACTTTGGGGATGGCGGCCAGCAGTCCGAGGGCCTCCAATTCGTCTTCGCCCACCTGCCTCACCCGCAGACAGTGGCCGCGCAGTTCGCCGGCCGTCGGCGCCCGGCACAGGTCCGCCCGATTCTGGCTCAGGATGTGAAGGTGGAGGGGGGCGCAGGCCTGGGTGCCCGTGAACATGCCGCCGAAGATTCGGGCGAAGCGCCCTTGCCAAGTCGAAGCGTCGGGTCGGCCGTTGAGCGCTTCGCAGCCCTTTGTTGCCAGATCGAAAAGGCCCAAGGGATTGGCTGACTGGAAGCGGGGGAAGATTTCGGCCACGCAGAAAGGGGCCGCCGATTCCAAGCGCAGGATCAGGTCTCCTGAGTGTTCGTCCAGACC